>JASJDH010000276.1 GCA_030065175.1 Leptolyngbyaceae cyanobacterium MO_188.B28
AAGCTGCCTGCATTCCTCCAGATGACCTCAGAACTAATTGGAAGCAGCAAGGCTTCTCCACCCATATGATCGCGGCGGCCAGCTTCCAAACAGCTCATCAGCAATGTATGGAGGCTCTACAAGTCAAGTCAAGTTTAGTTGTCCCGGTTTTGAGCGCCGACGGTTTGTTTGGGTTCTTGGTCTCACATCACTGTCGGACTATTCACGATTGGAGCCCCTTAGAAATTGATTTCGTGGAGCAGTTGGCTGCGCAACTAGAACTCGTCATCGAGCGAATAACTTCTCTAGAAAAAATTCGGGAAGCTCAACAAACTGCTGAAGCGCTCTCAGAAGAACAACGCCAACAAACCAAGCTCCTTCAACAGCAAGTATCGCAGCTAATCTCTGATATTGCTGGGGTCTCCCAAGGCGATCTGACGGTGCGGGCCACGGTCAAAGTGGGGGAACTGGGCGACGTCGCTGACTTTTTCAATTTGACAATTGAACGATTACAGCGCCTTGTGACTCAAGTGAAACAGTCAACAAACCAGGTGAATGCCTTATTGCAGCAGAACCAAACGGCCTCCGCGCAGCTTGCTGATGAAGCCCGCGAGCAGACCCAAGAGACAGCCCGAACGCTAGATGCAATCCAGCAGATGACACATTCTACGGAAACGATCGCCAATAGCGCCCGTCAAGCAGCGGAGGTCGCCCATACCGTAGCAATAACCGCTGCAGAAGGGGAAGCCAGGATGGATCTGATTACCCAGACTATTTTGGAGTTGCAGGAGGTGATTACAGCGACCGCTAAAAAGATAGCGGATTTAGGGAACTCTTCCCAAAATATTTCTAAGGTCACTGGCTTGATTGAAGAAATCGCTGTGCAAATTCATCAGCTTGCCGAAACAGACAACCTTGATGGGACGAATATCGCTGATCAGCGCCCCAACTTCGCCAGGGTCGCTGAAAAAGTGAAGATGCTGGCGACTCGAACCTCTGAAGCCACGCTCCCAATTGACAATTTTTTGAGTATCCTCCAACGGGAAACCGAACAGGTAGTCGAAGCCGTTGAACAGTCTAAAACAAAAGTGTCTGAGGGCAGTCAACTGGTGCAGTCATCGAAACAAAGTCTCGGAAAAATGCTCACCCTGTCTAGCCAGCTTGATCGATTAGCCCAATCGATTTCAGAGGCGACCGCATCCCAAGTGAAAACTTCCCAGGCTGTCTCAAGTCTGATGCAGGATGTGGCTGAGTTGTCTAACCGCACCTCAACATTCTCGCATCAGACTTCCAGCGCCTTACGAGGAACCGTAGAAGTTGCTCAGGAATTGCAGAATTCTGTCAGCATGTTTAAGGTGATGCCTGATTCTTAGAAATTAACTCGCAGATGATTTCAGCCTTTGTTCAACAACATCCGAATGTCATTGCTGGCGCATTGGCGCTTGGATCGCCATAGAACCGACGGCGTGTAGTTTACCGTAAAATTTAGAGCAGGAATGAAATTAGGAGTAAGGAATTAGAATCTCCCAATATCAAGACTCCTGGCTCCTTTTACCCGGAATTTTCCCCATCTTAAGCTGTATGCCGAATCGACTTTCATCTTTACCTTTATTCATGTTTAGGTGATCCAATGATAGAAAAAATATAAAGGGAACTGTATATATGCTTACAGCTCATTTAACCTTGCGTTGAAGACAGTTTTATCGGCCAATTATAAGCGTTATCGCCTGAATCTATCTGGCATATTATGGGGACTTCTGGCTTCAATTTTTTTTATCACTGAAAACACAAAGCAATTAAAGAAAAATCTAACGCTAGAAACCTTAATTTTTGTTGTCGCCAGGGTTTTTAATCTTGATCTGTGAGGTCTGGAAATTGCGATCGCACATCCTAAAGGAGTCTAGTTTTGAACCCATCAAACCATCAGCCCACTCCTCCTCATTTTGATGCGTCGCCAGCCCCGCTGGAAGCAGAATTTACCGATTGGGGCGGAGCCAATGAGTTTGTCCGGCAGTATGCGGCGGATCCGTCCCTCCGAGCAGACCCCAACTTACAACACTTGCATCGTTCGTTAGTTGGACAAGCGTCAGTCTGCAGTTTCTGTGGCGTGGGATGCCCTTACGCCGTTGTTCGGGATTCCCAAGATCGAAAGAAAGTAGTTCCCCTCAGCCGATTAGGACTCTGTGTCAAAGGCGCCACCTCCCTATTGACTGGCGGTGATGTAGAACGCGAACAACACCTCCGACGTCGAGGTCACCAGAGCGATCGCATTCGCTCCCCGATGATTCGCAATCATGATGGAACTTGGAAAGAGGTGTCTTGGGAGCAAGCCCTGGATCGGGCGGCCTGGCTATTTCTACATGTCCGTGAGTGGGTTAGCCCCGATGGTATCGCCATTTACGGCAATGGCCAGAAAACTCTGGAAGCCATTTGGATGGCGTCGTTATACAAATCGGTCTTTCGGGTGGCGACCCTGGGCGCCAATTCAGAACATTGTTTAGCCAGCGCCGGGGCGGCCCATGAACTCAATTTTGGCAATGAAGCCTCATTTACCTGGAAAGAGTTTGAGGAGCTGGAATTATGCGATGTGGCCATCCTCCACGGGACCAATCCCTACGTCACGTTTCCCCAAGCCTACAAAAAACTGAAGCGTAACCGGAATGCCGTCAAAGTTGTAATCGATCCGATCGAAAACGACACGGTTAGAGATCTACAGGCATCGGGCCATCCAACCTGGCATATCCGGTTTGAACAGGGGGGAGACGTTCTCTTTAATTTAGCTGTAATGCGGGTGATTTTAGACCAGGGTTGGGAAGATCGCTCCTTTTTGCAAGCCGCTGTTGATCCCGCTAGTTTGCAGGAACTCCGCCGCCTTTGCAGCCAAGATCGATTTCGACCAGAAACCGTGGCCGAGCAGATCGCTCTGGAAGGGGACGAGCCCGCCGCATTGTCAGAGATGATTCGCGACTACGCGGCATTAATTGCTCAACCAAGTCCTGAGGGACACCGGCCTCGTCCCGCCTTTGTCTCCAGCATGGGAATCAACCAGAGCACGGGTTCTTATGGCTTTTCCACCAACCTTAACCTGTTGCTCTTGACGGGCAATGTGGGTCGACGCGGGGCCGGCTCGCTGAGAATTGCCGGACAATCCAACGCCACTAGTGAGCTAATGCTAGGGTTCAACGCCAGACGATTGCCGTTTAACTTGGATGTGTGCAATCCTGAGCATCGTCGGGAGCTGGCTGCAGCCCTGGAGATCCCCGAGCATTATATCGCCGACCATACGGGAACGCCTGTAGCCCGTATGTCTGAGGATCATTTACTCTATTGTTTTATCTTCATTGGCGCTCAATTCACTAGAAATATGCCTCGGCTGGGACAGTGGCTCAGACAGCTAGGACGGAGCTTCAATATTGTGATTGACTCCTTCTTAGCAGAGGGGGTGCTGGATTACGCTGATGTCATATTGCCCTCCCTGACTTACACCGAACGTCAGGGGGTGATTCAACGGGGCGATCGCACCCTACAACTCCAACAGCCGGTAACCCCGCCGCCCGAAATGGCTTGGGCCGATGAACAAATCTTGGCTCGGTTGGCTCTGGCGATCGCCCGTCGTCTTCAGGATGCAGACACGGCGGCCTTAAATGCGCTTGACCCAGCGGTGATCACCCATGCCTTTGGCCGATATCTAGACAGTCAGGGCCAGATTGACTCTGTCGGCGTCTTTGACCATATCGTTGACGTTTCTCGCCAGCTCGATGTTTATAACCGATTAGAAACAGCGGCGGGAGAGCCCATTTCCTACGCCTTGCTCCAGGAACGGGCGGGGTTAGGCGTGCAGTGGCAGGGGGACGGTCGCTATGTCGACGCTAGAGCTATGGGCTCTGTGTTCCCGCGATTGCGCCATGGCGAACGCGCTCAGGCGAAACTGGTGTGTCCTCCCGAAAAATTTCTGGCGCATCTGGTGACTCGGGGGGAGGAGAAATTGCGCAGCTTGATTACTGGACGGGGGCGTCCCGGTCGAAACCCCAAGGCGTATATTGCTCGCTATAACTCTGGGGTGAAAACCCGACCCATTGGGGCGAAAAAGACGGATCAGACCTATTGGATAGAACTCCATCCCGACTATGCCGCCCAAGAAGGGCTCAAGCCGGGAGAGCCTGTCCGAATTACCAGTCGCCATGGGACGATTATTGGCTGTGTCAGTCTGAATCCTCAAGTGCCGGTTGAGTTTCCCTTTCTAGATTTTGTTCCGGGTGAAGCTAATCGCCTGACCGATTATCTCGACAGCGATCGCTTTACCAACCAAAGCCTGATCAAGCGGACGCCAGTTCGGATTGAATCGTTATCGATAGATGAAGCTCGTCTGTGGACGCAACCTTGTCGAGACGCCTTTGACGCCGCAGTTGCAATCCTATTCACGCAGTTTCGCAACCGTTATCCCCAGGATGAAGCCGCCGATAATTTCGCCCGGGGCTCCGCCGATACGACTGATTGGCTCCCCATGGAGGCGTTGCGTCAACCCAGTAATCCAGTCGAACGTCGATTGGCTGAAGCTGTGGGCGCAATGGCCACATTCTTCCAGCGGTATGGTGATGATCCCACTTATCAGTCAGCAGCGGCTGGCCTGTTGTTGCAATTAGAGGGGGAGAGGCGCGATCGCTTCCTAACGATTCTCCTCCCGTTGTTGCGGAAGCTGGATTACGATACCCTGATGATCCCTATTCTCAATCATGTTGTGGGGCCCATCCAACTGCTAGACAGCTGCGGCGAGCCTGTTGAGGCTAACCTGAAAGCCGCCCACCAAAGCACCGTAATTGAAATTAAAGAAGAAGTTGTTGGGGTGCAACTTTTCTTAGCCATCAAAGAGGCGCTTACTCTACTCTATGGCCCCGAAAATCTGGTTCCTCAGGAAGATATCTCCATCATTTCCGGTATCCGGATTCCCTGTTCAGGAGATGTTCCAGCCTACGTGATGGGGATCAATCCCGCCGATTTAACCGCCTACCGATTAGTGCATTGCGCTCAAATCGGCAGTAACGCCATCACGGTCATCGATCGCAAGCATAACCGCGCAGTAAAAGTTGACATCGTGACCGGTGTTTTGCCCTACGATCGAGAATTACTGGGATTGAGAAAAAGCGTGATTATGAATAAGCGATCCGCCAGCCGCGCAGAGCATCGACGATTCTTTGATCGCCTGGCGGAGCTGATTGCCGCCTTTGTTCGGACCAGCTCTGGCAACTTTAGGGTGATTGGCCCCTTCACCTTGCCTTGGAAAGAATTTTCTGACAAGTTCTCCTTTATGCCCTGGCGGAAACAGGTATTTCGGCAGGAATTACGACGTGCGTACCCTTCCCCTGACTTAGTGCAAGGCTTAGTTAGCCTTGAAATCCTCGATTCTGAATCTGATCAAGATTTGATTCAGGAATTAGAAAATATGCACAAAAACCCAGAGACATATGTTTATTCCCCTCCTCTCGATCGATATTCTGATCTGATCAACAACCCCGTTCTGCCCACGGAGAAAAAGGTTCGTGAGGTGATCCAGCACTATATCATTCCTGTCCTCGAAAATGATGGCGGTATGCTTGAGCTGCTCAATTTTGATGACGCCTTGGGTGAAGTGACCGTTCGTTTCTTAGGCAGTTGCGCCAATTGTCCCTCTTCTATTCTTTCTGTCGAAACGATTGTCAAACCGCCTCTGCTCAATATTCCTGGGGTTCACCACGTGGTTCATCGAACTCATCTAAAACCAAAAGAGATATCGACCCTAATCAAGCATTGAGGTTGGTTGGGAGGTTTAATCTGCAATTTCATCCATTGCGTCTTGTCCAACCGCCCGGCGTAAATGATTAATGAATGTAAGCGGGGGAATATCAGCAACTAACGCTGCTTGCTTAAGCGTGGCTATTCTGCCAACGCTATTTCTGAGTAAAGGATTGCGTAGTTTTTTGAACTGAGGATTGAGGGATATAAGGACGCCTTCCAAGTGTGGGAATGCTTGCAGAAGGTCATTCACCTTTGTCTGAGCTGAGATTTCCATTGTTCAAACGGGCGCGCAGTTTTCTGTCAGGGTATCAGAATTTGTAACCAGCCTCAGCGGGAGTATAGACGGTGCTAGATTGGGTCCAGTTTGGTCAGAGAAGTGTGGTATACGCCCCCTCCATCATCGCTAATGATCTATGCTGCCTCAGCAGTTTGGTTGTTTTATCACTGCCTCCTAACGGTCATTTACAAACGCATACCTAAGGAAACTAATATATGTTTTTTCGTTCTTGGCGGGGTCACTTACCCACAGCCGCCACAATATCAATTCTTTTCGTATCGGGCTTAACCAGTTGCGCTTCCGCTAAATATGGCAATTACGCCTCGATGGAGGCTCCAATGGACGCCCCCACCGAATCAGCCCTACTCATCGATTCTGAAGCAACCAAAGCAGATCTCCAACCCGGAGGTTCATCTGTACCGATTAGCAAACCTCAACTGATTAAACAAGCCGATATCGAGGTGAGATTGGAATCGGTCGATACGGGGATTGAGCAAGTTACCAATATTATCAGGACTCACCAGGGCGATATTTTAGAGCTACAAGATCAGAGAGCCAGCGGTGGACTGCGCCACGCCTACCTGAAAATGCGAATTCCTCAAGCTCAATTAGAAACCACCCTGGCTGAGATTGGAGAGTTGGGAACCGTGGAGCGGCGCTCGATTACCGCTGAAGACGTCTCAAATCAACTGGTTGACTTGCAAGCTCGACTGCGAAATCTGCGTAAGTCAGAGGAGTCCCTGCTCAAAATTATGGAGCGCTCCGGATCTGTCGCCGATGTCCTTGAAGTCGCCCGTGAACTTAGCCGGGTGCGAGAAATGGTTGAGCAAATTGACGCTCAGCTCAAAAACTTACAAGCCCGGGTTAGCTACTCCACCATTAACCTGACCCTAACGGCTGAAATTGCCGCCCCTTCTAACCAACGTCCCCTTACCGATAAAGTGAGAACCACTTGGCGAGAAGCGACCCAATCCGTCGGCTCCTTTACCGTCGGTTTACTCCAGCTAGGGCTTTGGCTCCTAGCCTACAGTCCATACTTAGCGATCGTTCTAGTAGCCAGCGTATTGGGACGCCGATTCTATCGTCGCCCTACCCGCCAACAGTCTCAAAGCGACTCTTAGGCGTTGGAGAACTCAAAAAGTCTGAAAGCCCTCATCCTAAATCCTTCTGCCAAGTTTGGGAGAAGGATTTAGGATGAGGGCTTGAATGGATGAGGGCGCCGGGTTTACCGAAAATGAAACACCTTGGGTACTATACGTTATCTATACATCTCAATGATTTATGGACATTTCTCAACTGTGTCAGCAGGTTAAGAATTCTCAATTTACTCGAATTCTAATCGTCACTTTCCTAATCATCGTCTTGCAAATTCCCACCGTGATGTTGCAAGGGTTGGTGAGCGATCGCCAGAGTTTGCGACAAGAAGCCATTGGCAACATTACCTCCAAGTGGGGCCGTCAACAAACCGTGATTGGTCCACGTTTAAGAGCTGATTTATAAAAAAAAGCTTAAGAGGGTTATATCCCAGTTCTCATAAGCAATCTGGCGATTGGCTCCAGGAAACGGCTCACTAAGCGCCTATTGGCTGAAACCATTGTATTAACTTAGATTGACCGTCCTTTAGATTTCCTTTATAAATCAGCTCTGAAGGGTGGTCAGGATGAAACCAGTACCAGCCTGCAAAGTTCCTGTTGGTTGTTTTTCTTAAATATTCAAATTTAATCACATATTTATCATTGTCTCCATCTCTGGGAAAATCCAAAGAATTCAAGTCCATTCTTGCATTTTCTCTTATTTCAGCATCCCCCATAGCTCCACATGGAGAAAATTCTGATGCAACATAGAATAGCGCAGATAGAGTGAGTACTTTTTTGTTCTTTAGAGGATTATCTTGATTTTTAATACGGAAAAAATCTACCCAACATGGAGATGTACCACTAGCCAACAAGGCGATAACAACAGCAGGAAGATTTTTGCTAACAATCCCGTCTTTGCTGTCTTTTTTATTGTCACTTGACATTGACTATAACCAAACTAAACAATCGAGAGCCTAACAATGAAGCAAGGAGATGGATGGAGGTTCCGCAGCTAACTATTTATTCATCGGCTTTTATCTGGATAATACCCCTAAAACCAGAGTTATCCAGATTGTTTCTGGATAATATCCTTCAGGGCGGAGTTATCCAGAAAACTTCAATAGATCTTTATGGATACAAACGATCTACTGAGTTGCAATTAACACATGGAAAACACTTGAAAACTGACCGGCTGTCTATGGAAAAACGTCCTAGGAGTTATCCAGCAAAAATCCGATATAAGTTCTGTAAAAGGGGATGGTATCACGTAAAAGTGCTGGATTAAGATTCGAAAGTGTGAATCTTATCCAGCAGATCTGCCGTTGACTTACAAGTTATGCAAGGCAAGTGAGATTGAGATGCGTCAATTGGCGACCGTGTCGCTGGCGGTCTTGGTGCTCGGCAGCGCGATGAGGCAGGCGCAACCTGTGGCCCTTGATGAGCGCGAGAGGGCCATGATTACCTGGATAGACGAACAGGCTGAGGCGCCGATCGGCTTACTCGAGCAGCTCGTCAATATCAACAGCGGAACGATGAATCCCGAGGGAGTGCGCGACGTCGGCGCTGTATTGCGGTCGGAACTCGACCGACTAGGGTTCGAGACCGAGTGGGTCGAATTGCCGCCCGAGATGGAGCGCGCCGGTCACCTAATCGGACGACGATCCGGCGAGCGGGGTGCGAAAATACTGCTAATCGGCCACATGGATACAGTCTTCGAGGCTGATGACAGTTTCCAGGCGTTCTCCCGTGACGGCAATGTCGGCAGAGGACCGGGGGTTGTCGACATGAAGTCGGGCAACGTGGTCATCCTCTACGCGCTGAGAGCGATGCAGGCGGCTGGCGTGCTGGACGGCGTGCAGCTGCAGGTCTTCTACACGGGGGACGAGGAAGAGCCTGGGCGTCCTCTATCCATTAGCCGCAAGGAACTGATCGAAGCGGGCAAGTGGGCTGACGTCGCGCTCGGTTTCGAGGCTGCTGTGCATTCCGACGGAACGGACTGGGCCACCGTTGCACGCCGTAGCGCGGCGGCATGGCGGCTGGAAGTCAAGGGTCGACAGGCTCACTCATCCCGAGTGTTCAGCGAAGACGTTGGCGCTGGCGCCATCTTTGAGGCGGCGCGGATAGTCACCGCATTCTACGAAGACGTGCGTGGCGAGGAATATCTGACCTTCAGCGCCGGCGCGATCGCGGGGGGCTCTTCAGTCGAGTACGATTTCGCAGCAAACCGTGGTTCCGTGTTCGGAAAGCCCAATGTCGTACCGAATACCGCAGTAGTCCACGGAGACATCCGCGCAATCTCTCGGGAGCAACTTGAACGCGCCCAGGAAGCGATGTTGACGATCGTATCCCACAGTCTGCCGCATACCGAATCGACACTAACCTTCTATGAGGGCTATCCCCCTATGGCTCCTACCGAGGGCAATCTGCGTCTACAAGACCAGCTCTCGGCAATCAACCAAGCGCTGGGCCGCGGTCCCATGCCAGCGCTCGATCCCATGCGCCGCGGCGCCGCCGACATTTCCTTCGTCGCACCGTATTCGGCGGCGCTCGCCGGGCTAGGAGCAATCGGCAAGGGCGCGCACACCCCTGACGAGTCAGTTGAACTCGATTCGATGCCGCTGGCAATCAAGCGCGCCGCCATCCTGATGTATCGCTTGAGCCAGCCAGAAAGCAAATCTGATTCATTGTGAGGTTGTGTTGCAAAAAGATATAAAGAAGAGAAAGACCCTGTGGCTCTAACGCTCGCTATGCAGTGACTCCGAAGATTTCGTTGATGAATGAGATCGGTCCCAAGATATCTCCCCCTTCGATAGCAACCCCTCTTGCAACAGCGCCGCCTCGGTTGGACTGCCGCCCCAACCGCTGAGCCGAATCGTCACCGATTTTTGGGGGCTTGGCTCTGGGGTGGGCAATGCTTATATGCATAAATTACTCCAAAATGCAGCTTCGCTACTTTATGGCTGTGGCTCAACCTCCCAAGATGACAGTTTATTGCCTGGTGAATCTTTTGGACGCCTCCCAAAAACTGCCTTTCCAGCTTTCGGGAGGGATGAAGCAGCGGGCAGCGATCGCCCGCGCCTTGGCGGCTGATCCAAAGATCATCCTGATGGATGAGCCCTTTGGAGCCCTGGACGCCTTTACGCGCGAATCCATGCAGCTTAACCTACACGACATCTGGCGTAAAACCAACAAGAGCATTTTCTTCATTACCCATGATGTGGAAGAAGCGCTGTTGTTGTCTACTCGGATCATTCTTATGTACGCCAATCCAGGGCGAATTGTGGAGGACATCCCCAACTCGTTTTCCGCTAAGCTGAGGGAGATTACACCCTCAGAGTTGCGTCTATCGAGAGAATTTATCGAAATGCGGGAGTATCTGGTGCGACGTATCAAAGAATCGGATGTCTATTGATTAGGAGAAATTGTCAAGTCTTAATTCTGGACCGGCTCTCTAGATGGCCAACCAATAACAGGTTTGGCGCTGATCTAAGCGTTTCAGACCATATTGTTCCGCCAGTGTCAAAGCCTTGCGGTATTCCTGCCGCGTAATCGGGCGATCCAACGGTGGGTGGGTATCAGCTCGATAGCAGGGGGAATATTGGTCCATCAGATTGAGGTAAGTGTTGAGCGAAATCTCCTGAGCAATGAAGGCCAGCACCTTGTCTGTTCCGGACAGATTTTCCGGTAATATCAAGTGACGCACCAGCAAACCATGCCGGGCGACGCCGGTCTTGTCCAGAACGAGATCACCGACTTGACGGTGCATCTCCTTGACAGCCGCCTGGTTGACTTCCACATAATTGGGCGTCTTAGAGTACTTGAGGGCAAAGGCTGAGTCACCGTACTTCATATCCGGCATATAGATATCGATGACGCCGTCCAATAGCGTCAACGCTTCGGGACTATCGTATCCCCCCGTGTTGTAGACCAAGGGCAAGCGCAGCCCTTGCTTAGCGGCGATATGGACCGCAGCGATAATCTGCGCCACCACGTGACTGGGGGAGACAAGGTTGATGTTATGGCAGCCTTGGGCCTGGAGATCCAGCATCATATCGGCAATTCCTGCCGGTCCAACTTCGCGTCCTAGCCCTTTATGGCTGATCTCCCAGTTCTGGCAGTAAACGCAGCGCAGGTTGCACCAACTGAAGAAGATGGTCCCAGAGCCGTTCCAACCCCGCAGCGGCTCCTCCTCACCCCGATGGGGGCCGAAGCTATGGACCACTGCCCGTTCACCTGTGCGGCAGACTGCCCCCCTGGTTGTCTCGCAACGATTGACATGGCAATAGCGAGCACAGAGATCGCAATCTTTCAGATGCTGATAGGCTAACGCTTCCCGGTTAGCCAACTCACCCGACTTCAGTAAGGTGAGGTAAGCTGGCGTAAAGTCTTGATCGGTATCGGCCTTGTGTGTCTTCAACATAGGTCCTCGCTAGGTTGCAAAGCCTAGTCACTCTATATATCAAGACTTTACGCCAGCTTACCTCACCTTACTGAAGTCGGGTGAGTTGGCTAACCGGGAAGCGTTAGC
>JASJDH010000277.1 GCA_030065175.1 Leptolyngbyaceae cyanobacterium MO_188.B28
CATGAGGAGACCTCAAGCTTTGGTGTGGTTACCAGATAATCTTGACGTCTCCTCGCCTTTTTTCACAATTTTCTAACTCACATAATCCGTACTATATGAATTTCAATTTCTAAAGCGACTCTACAAAGCAGACAGATCAGGCACCCAACCCTTAACCTCCCGATCCGTCAACGGCCGTTCCAACTTAATATATTCACTCTGCGCCGCCTGCAAAATCTGCTCCATCCCCACCTCCATGCCTGCTTCTGCCGCTAAGAACGCTGCATTCAACGCAATATTGCGAATATTCCCCCCCGCCACATTCAACTTCGCCAGCTTCTTGTAATTCAACCCATCCGTTGGGGTTTGGGGCGGAAAACAAAGTCGCCAAATTTTTTCCCGCTGACTGGCGTCCGGGAACGGGAAACTGACCACGAACCGGATTCGCCGCAGAAACGCTTGATCCAGCGAATCCTTCAAATTTGACGTTAGGATGGCCAAACCCCGATAGGCCTCAATCCGCTGCAGCAGATAAGCCACCTCCATATTGGCGTAACGATCCCTCGCGTCCGTCACCTCCGACCGTTTGCCGAAAAGCGCATCCGCCTCATCAAACAGCAAAATTGCTCCACCTGTTTCCGCCGCATCAAAAATCTTCCGCAGGTTCTTCTCCGTTTCGCCGATGTACTTACTCACCGTTGCGCTGAGGTCAATGCGGTAGAGATCGAGGTGCAGAGCCTGGGCGATCACCTCAGCCGCCAGGGTTTTCCCCGTACCGCTAGCTCCGGCGAACAGGGCGCTAATCCCCAACCCCCGCGTCCCACTTTTCGAAAAGCCCCAGTGTTCGTACACGGTTGATCGCTGTCGCACCTGGGCCGTGAGGGTTTTCAGCACCTGGATTTCCTTCTCCGGCAGCACCAGGTCGTCCCAAGTCGCCTTCGTCGGAATTGGTTGGGCCAGTTCCCCCAGGCGGGGACGGGCTTGGACAAGACAGGCTTGCCAGAGTTTCTGGGGTAGCCCGTCGGCAGAGACCGGATCGTCAGGATAGCCCTGGAGGGTAAGGCAGGCTCGCTGGATAGCGGGCGGCCCCAGGTTGAAATAGGTGACCAGGCGATCGATGTGACCGTTTAGGGCGGCGGCGCGATCGCCCAGGTGGGTGCGCCAGAGTTGGCGCTGTTCCGGGGGGGCGGGGGGCGTAATGTTGAAAGTGATGAGAGGGCGCTGCCGTTGGGGGCGGGGGTCGCGGCTGGTGATCAGCAGAGGGCGATCGCAGGTTTCAATCAGGCGGGCGATCATCCCATTCAGCGAGGCGTAGGCGCTTTCGCCGATAGCGGGGCTTGGCAACGCATCGCAGTCCAACAACAGGCCGCTGTTGGTGAGGAACGACTCCCGCTCGCAGACACATTGCCAGAGGTTGGCCTGACTCAGTTCTGTAGGTAAGGCATCGGCGGCAATGACATGAAGCGACAACCCAACTTGGGCGGCGGCGGCGACCGCGATCGCCCGCTTCGTCGCCCCCTCCAAACCACACAGCTGCACCACCGGAGTCGACTGGCCGCAGTCCCATCCGCCCAACCGGACAATTTGGTCAGCGATTTGTTGGTAGGAGGTGGGCAACGGCCAAGGCATTTCCGTCGACAACGACCGCACTGTCCCCTCAAGCCGCTCATCAATGGCGGGGACCCCCATCAGTTGATGCAATATTCGCTCATCAATCCGCAGGGGACTGTGGGTCAGTTCCCCTCCCGGCAGAACCTCGATCAAGCGCCATCGACGGAGGGGCGCCGCCGGGGTCAACGCTCCCCAATCGCCGTAGTTAAACAGCATTAAGGCGACGCCGAAAGTGGGAAAGGGGTGTTGCTCATCCCCATGTAGCGAGGCGCAAAGTCGGCCAAAGCCATAGCTCAGGGCTGACCCCACACACAACACCAGCACACTCCGCTCAAATGGGGAAAGATCAAAGCGATCGCACAGGGCGTCCAGAGCCGGAGGCGGCAAATCAGCCGGAAACACCTGAACTGGCGGCGCCTCGCCGCCCTTTTGAGGTCCCAATCGCCGCTCAATGGCTGACTGAACCTGCGCCACCTGCGCCATCAGATAATTATGGTTTTCGCCCCGCCAGCGATCATGAGAGGACACAGTCGCCGCCATCGTTAACTCTCCTCAGTCACCGACCGAATCAGATTTTGTAAATACGAGATCGCTTCCTGGGGCGACATCAACAACACTTCCCCCTGGCGCAGAATTTCATACTGCCCTCGGTGATGTCCATGCCCTATAATCAAGCCGAGAGAAATGGCTTGATTGCCCAATTCATTCAATTGGTTTAGACTAATTTGCTCAATTTCAGCATCAAGCCGCCGCCGCACAAAATCATCCGTCATGATTGACTCCTTAGGGATTTGCTGCTGAGTAACATCCCACCCCTGCTCCCCCTACCCCCTCTGGGGTCTAATCATCGGCAAAAGCTTCCCCTTAACCGATCGCCACACCTCCCAGCGGATTTTGAGCCTCGGGGTTAGGGTTTGGTCGCCAAAATCCAAAGCCTCCTCTAAGGTTTTCCAGCGTTTAGCTTTGGTGTGTTGCTCACAGAACCTGGGCTCTTCATCCTCCCAACGTTCATGAATAAAGCCAAATCCTGCAATTTTAAGGAAATACATGGCGATCAAACAGAGCTTTTATAGGATGCGAATTTTAGGGCCGATGTACCAATCATAAGTGGGGCTATCCCGATCTGTGTCAATGGTCAGTTGACTTTCTGCACCGTCAATTAACAGTCGCACTAGATACTCCCCAGGCTCCACCTCTTGCACCGGAAACATCACTTGTCTCGCATCCGCTGTGCGTTTTGGTAGATCAAACATGTAGGCTGTGGGGCTAGCCAGGGAAAACTCGTTCAGAGCCAAGACCACCCGTTGCGAAGCTCCCACAATCAGGTTAACCTCAACCCAGACATTGGCGTTGCGACGATCATCATCGGTTTCTTCGATGTCATCGACCGAAACCCCAGTCACTCGAGGCCGCAATACAAAGGGGGCCGCATTCGACTCCGTCCCCACTCTACGCTGTCGGGGATCAGCGGGGCTCACCAGGGTGGAGGGGTGAATCACTTGCAGACTTTGCACCCCAGCCCTTAGGGCGTATTGAGGCAGTACGGCCAGCGGCAGCTTGATCTGGGTGTCGGCGATGTCTGTAGGCGTGATTTCGACGCCGCCGATGCGCACTTGGGTGAAGTGTTCACCCTTCAGTTGTTTACCCCGGATCACCAACGTGCTGTCCGGCAAGATGGGTTCAAACTGCCCTGACTGAGATTCAATCTTCTCAATCCGCGGTTGGGATGGAAATGTGGCCATGCCCCCCATCCGGCGATCGCGAATGGGCAAGGCTCGTTCTTTAGATTCTTTGCCCTCAACCAGAACCACAAGCACTTTGTACGCCACCGACAAGACGTAGGGAGTTTGAAAAAAGACCGACCAGGTTTTCGAGAGATCCTCCAAATCCAAATTCAAGGGAATCAGCGTAATTTGCTGCACTTGATTCGCTAAGTCAGAGTTTCTAAGAAAGGTATAGGTGGAGTCCGCACAGGCGTCCAAAAGCATCTGCTCAGAAATAACCCGCTGATCATTCAACGTTTGCACGACGCTACCCAGCAGTCTTTGGGGCGCTAACTCGTTGTTATTCCCATAGAAACTAAACATATAGTACAAATCCATCGCCGATTGACGCTTCACAGGCGTCCCTTTTGTGCGAAACGGCGTGGCGTCTATATTGTGCAGCGCAGGATTGGTAATGACCTGATAGAGAAAGATGTTCACCCCGGTCTCTGGGGTGCCATTACCAATTTCACTGGGACTAACAGTAGTGACGCGAGCCCCCTCAACATCGTTTTGGACTGCGGCTTGGAGATTACGCTGCAAGGTGGCGGTGACCGTTGCAAATGCAAGATAATTACTCACAAAAGTATAAATTCCTTCACAAATGTAAATTCCCTTTCAAATCCCGTTTAAGATGCCGCAATCAAATTTCGATTAATAAAAAAGAATAGCCCAATGGAGCCTTTGATAAGGCTAATAACTACCTAACAAATGATTAAGCTTGGTGGATTGTAAAGCTCCGGCAATCACACACAAACTTTTCCTCTTTTAGGAATAGAATGCGTCTCCAATTTCACTGAGGCGCGCCCCAGCGAAACCATTAAAATTCTATCCAATGAACCCCTATTTGACTTGTGAATCTTTTAGACTGAAAGTCATCGGCGCATAGCCTATCCAGGGGGGAGGCCGTTTGGCTAACTTTCACAACTCATTTAGGAGATCCTCCAAATAGCACAACTTTATCATTCATGCTTAGCGGATAACGGGTTAGAAACTGAATCTAAAGTTTTTCATCCTAGCGCACGTTTCCTCCGCAAGGAGGCTTAAAAGTGTCATATTTACCTCATATTTATACCTGTCATATTTATATAGAATTACAAATATTGACACTCACCTCTATCTCCAGCAAGATTGTGGAGGCTAAAGGTTGATTGTTCAACAAAAACAGATTTTCATCATCTACCCATTGTCCGTTTGTATTCTTATTCACATGTGCTTGTAATTTATTCTCCGGGGAGGACTCTCAAGCATGGCATTGGATTATTTTGCTCCTGGTGTATATGTCGAAGAAGTTGACCGCGGCAGTCGCCCAATTGAAGGCGTCAGCATGAGTGTTGCAGGGTTTGTCGGCTTCACCGAAGACATTCGGGGTGACGCCGAGCTATTTAAACCCATGCTCGTGACTAACTGGGGGCAATACCTGGAATATTTTGCCAAGCCGGGTTCTCCTCACCCAGGGTATACCGACTTTGACGCCTATCTTCCTTTTGCTGTGCAAGGGTGGTTTGACAACGGCGGCGGTCGATGTTGGGTCGTGAGCATTGGCACGCGTCAGCCAGGGTCTCCAGCGCCAGATCCTGAAGAAACTGCGACAAAAGCCATTACGTCTGGCAAGAAGCCGTCTCTGAGTTTCAACCTTAAGCCTGCTGAAGACGCTGAAGCGGCCGCGCTGCCTCCCGCCAGCGACAGCCGAATCACCGTGGTGATCGCGGATGGAGAACCGAAACCGTTGCCCGAGGATGCGCCTGAAGATGCGGAGCCGCCTTTCAACACGGGGGAATTTTTTACCCTGATTGTCAATCGAGGCGGTGAAGCACTTGAGCGTTATCCCAACCTGACGATGGACCCTGCGGCGGATACCGCTGTCGCAGATTATGTGGTCACGGCGCTAGAGTCCTCTGAATTTATCGATATCGCCAACTTGTCCCAGAGCGGACGCCCCCTCACCCGCCGTCCCCAAAACGGTTTCTATGAAGTGGCGCCGCCGCCCTATGTCGGCCAGATGGACCGGATCGCCCGGGACATGCAAGGCGTGCGGGACGATCGCGCAGGCATTGAAGGGCTATTTGAAATTGATGAAGTCGCCATGGTGACTTGCCCCGATTTGGTCAGGGCGTATCAAGCTGGCTGGCTAGACCTCGATCAGGTTCACGCGTTGATGGAAAGAATGCTCACCCTCTGTGAAAATGCTTTCCCGGGACCTGCTTACCGCATGGCCGTGATTGACGCCCCGCCGGTGAAAGTCGGCAAAAATGACAACCGCGCCGTGGCTCCAGAACAGCAGAAGCCGCAAGATGTGGCGAAATGGCTTGGCGAGTTTAACCGCCGCTCCATGTTTGGCGCCCTCTATTATCCCTGGATTAAGGTGGCGAATCCCAGAACAGGCGGACGGCCCATTATGGTTCCCCCCTCTGGGCACATGATGGGGATCTGGTGTCGCACAGATGAGTCCCGAGGAGTGTTCAAGGCGCCTGCAAACGAAACTCCGCGCGGGGTCATTGGTCTGGCCTATGAAACCAACATGCGAGAGCAGGAGCTCTTAAACCCCCTGGGAATTAACTGTATTCGGAACTTCGCCAACTATAACCGGGGATATAAGGTGTGGGGCGCCAGAACATTAGTGGAGCCCGACAATATACAGTGGCGCTACATCAGTGTCCGGCGTCTGATTAGCTACATCGAAAAATCCATTGAGATTGGCACGCAGTGGGTAGTGTTTGAACCCAATGATCAAGACCTTTGGGCCCGAGTCACCCGAACAGTAACTGGCTTTTTGACTCGGCTCTGGCGCGATGGGGCCTTGTTTGGCGCTTCCCCGGCAGACGCGTTCTACGTCAAGTGCGATGGGGAAATCAACACCCACGAAACCATGATGTTAGGACGGCTCTATGTGGAAATCGGCGTCTGCCCCGTCAGACCTGCAGAATTTGTAATCTTCCGCATTAGCCAGTGGGCGCCGAATCAGTAAGGGGCTGTGTAGGATAACTTCAGGAGGAAGTGAAAAGACTCACAGGCATACACAGCCCAAAATCTATGAAGTTATTTTTGAATGCCCTCTAAACAGTGGATTAGGATTTTTGATGCAGCGTTCTGAAGCTTGAGGTTTGGAGGATGGCCGACCTAAAACCAGTAACAACGAGTCGATTCTATGTAGAATTTGACGGAATGACGGACAAACTGCTGAAAAGTGTGCAAGAAGTCGCTTTTCAGGGACAAGTCAAAGGGAACGACAAGCCCTTAATGTCCACCAAAGATGGTAAAACGCTACGTCAAAGCACCTCAGCCGGGTTTGAAGAACAACCCAACATCACCATTGAGGTGTACCTGATGAAGGATGACACAGAGTTTTACACTTGGATGCAAAACACCATGCCCACTAGCTATAGCGGGGCGGGTTCTGGCGGGGGCAAGTGGGCGGATCAACGAAAAAATGGGTCGATCGTCGCCTACGATCCCGGCGACAATGAAATCATGCGCTGGGAAATAAAAAATGCCTGGGTCAAGAGTTACAAGGTGTCTGATTTTGCAGCGGATGGGACAGACCTGGCCTTTGAAACCTTCGAACTGGTTTGTGAAGACGTCAAGCGAGTGAAATAGCCGCTTGGCGATAAGCACATCTATAAGCAAATAGAATGAGATGAAGTAAATGGCTGATAATGAGGTCCTGGCGAATTCCAGGTTTTATTTGGAGCTTGACGGCATGACCGACCTTGTCGTCAAAAAAGTAAGCGGCATTCAAATTACGTTGGAAGCGGCGGGCGACATGAAGTCTTTTGGGGTGACCAAAGGCGGCAAGAGCCAAATGCAAGCCACGGTGAGCGGCGTCACTAGCGGCACCCTAACCATCGATTTCGTCGCCACCGTTGAAGATAAATCCCTGCATGATTGGTATCGGGCTTCTCATCCGGCGATTGGTCCCATGTCAGGCGGTTTTTCCGATAGCAAGGGGGAACGCAAAAACGCCTCCTTAACCATCTACACCCAGGGTGGGGAAGATGCCGCTAGATGGCAGTTTACCGGCGTCATGCCCAAATCCTACAAAACGTCCAAAATGGAGCCAGGCAGCACTGAGCTGTTTACGGAAACGGTTGAGATCGTTTACGAAACCTGCCATCGCACGCTTTAAGGCGGCAATGACAGCGTCCGATGGGTTTTGATGGTTTGAATCCAATGAGGCGGGAGAGCAGTCGTGGAGCCTTTTGAAGTCTTAACCAACTCACGGTTTTACTTAGAGCTTAAATTGCAGGGCTCAAATGACTTGATTGACGGCTATTTCATCGAGTGCCAGGGGTTCAAACGCACCCAGGAAGCAATCGAAGTGGCTGAAGTCACGCCTCAAAAGTGGGGCGGCAAACCGGCCCAAAGCGGACGAGTTATCCGGACAAAGCTACCTGGGAATACCAAAAGCGAGAACATCACCCTGCGGTACGGAATGACAATCTCGCCCACCATGTGGAAATGGTTTCGGATGGTGGAACAGGGACAGTGGGCTAAACAATTTCGAGATGGCGATTTAACCATTTATAACCAAGCCGGAGAAGTTCAAGCCCGCTTCCGTTTTTTGGGCGCTTGGCCTGTGAGTTACAAGGTTGGCGACGTCAAGGCCGACGGCAGCGATTTCCAAGTGGAAGAATTGGAGTTAGCCGTTGAGGAATTTATCCGGGTGAAGCCAGATGGAAATGAATACACCTGACCTATCCAGAGGCGGGGGGCATGCAAACAGAGTTTGAATTTATGTTGCCTAAGGGCTACCTAGATGCGGAGGGCAATGTCCATCGCAAAGGGGTGATGCGACTATCCACCGCCATGGATGAAATTTCGCCGTTGCGGGATCCTCGGGTGAAGTCTAACCCCGCCTACGCCACCGTAATTATTTTGTCGCGAGTGATTACTAAATTAGGAGCGTTGGAAGACGTGACGCCTCGAGTGGTGGAAGGCTTCTTCGCCTGCGACTTGGATTTTCTCCAAACCTTTTATCGCCAAATCAATGAACTGGATGAACCGACAGCGCATACGCCTAAGCAACCCGAACAATCATCCGTCAACGAAGCCTCTTAGGAATCTGCAGATAAATTCCATCCACCCATCCACCCATCCACTGCCTCCTACTGGGACTTTATGTTGACGCAAATCCCTTAAGCCCCTCCTCTAGTTTGATTTTTATGGTTAGTAATCCCCTATGTCTGAAGTCGACCCATTAATCACAAAATTTGACTTTGTTCTGCCCCGAGGCTTGGTGGATGAATCTGGCCAGGTGCATCGCCAAGGCGTCATGCGACCCGCCACCGCAAGGGATGAGATAGTCGTCGATAAAGATCCGCGGGGACGGGGAGCGCCGACGTATCGAACATTGCTCATGTTATCCCAGGTGATTACTCAACTTGGAGTGCTGACAAGGGTCATGCCTGAACAGCTTGAGAATTTATTTACAAAGGACTTAGCGTATCTCAGGGAGTTTTACAATCGGATCAATCAACAAGGGGACGCGTTGATTGCGACTCAGTGCCCCCAGTGTAACCATGGGTTTGACGTGGAGCTGAGACTGTCGGGGGAGTCATCAGCTACCCCCTAGACCAACTGCATGAGGAGGTAGCTTGCATCGCCCTTAATTTTCACTGGTCGCTGGAGGATATTTTGAAACTGGAGCATCGAGACCGAAGACGATGGGTAGGCGAAATTCAGAAAGCTGGCGGTAAGGAGCTGTAATGTCAACGCTAGACAACCACTCAGAAGCTCGACCTAAACCGAAGGGGAGAATAAAGCGCCTTTTGCAGACGGTAGTGCTGACGGGTTTGATTGTCACAGGCGGTCTGGCAGCTTGCCGGTTTTTGGGTTGGTTTGAAAAGATAGAAATCGCCGCCTATGACAGTTTTATTCGCCGCAAACCTGTAGAACCTCTAGACGATCGCTTGTTAGTAATCGGCATCAGTGAAGAGGATATCCAAAACCGAGAGGAATATCCCATTAAAGAAGGGACCGTCGTTGAATTGCTGGAAACAATGACACAGTACGAACCCCGTGTCATTGCTCTAGACTTTGGATTGGATTTCCCCCGAGGAACCGATGCAGAACAGGATCAGCTGACTAATCTATTGGCGGGCAGCGATCGCATTGTATCCGCCTGCCTTTTAAGTTCTGAAGAATTTCCAGGGGTTCCTCCAGCCCCCAGTATCAGTGAGGAATTGGCGGCCTTTGCTGATTTTCCCCAAGACAGTGATGGGATCGTCCGCCGCAGCCTGATGGTTTCCACCCCCGGTGAAGTGTTTGTAGACGAAGTGGTGAGATCTCACCTCTGTAACCGGCCTGGAGAAGTACTGTTTTCACTGAGCCTTTTATTGGCGATGATTTATTTGGAAGATGAGGGTATCTTTGCAGAGCAAACCGAGTCAGGTGACTTGACTTGGGGTAACACTGTCGTATCTGGCTTGTATAAGCGATCTGGAGGGTACGCCGACACGGGCGCGGTCGATTACCAAGTTATGCTGAACTATCGGGGCCCCCGAGACACTGTACGGACAGTAAGCCTGACTAAGGTATTGCAGGGCAAGGTAAATCCTGAATGGGTTCGCGATCGTGTTGTATTGGTCGGCTATACCTCACCCGTTGTCAAGGATTTTATCCCCACCCCCTACACCGAAACAGAGCCAGGATTTCGGGGCATGTTTGGCGTCATCGCCCATGCCCAAGCGACGAGTCAACTAATTAGCGCCGTTTTGGACGGCCGACCGTTGATTAGGAGCTGGCCAGAAATTGGAGAAATTGGTTTAATCGGCGTCATGAGCCTCATCGGAGGGTTGATCGCCTTTTACGCTCGTCATCCGATCCTATTTGGGGCTGCATTAATTGGCGGTTTAGTCGGACTTTGGTTTCTCGCCTATTACATTTTTATCCAGGGATTGTGGCTGCCTGTCGCGTCGATGATTGCGGCGGTTTTGGCGACCGCTATCGTGGTCTCAGTGATTGGGCGGGCTAGTCACAGTGTCTATGCCCAAGCCATTTTGGAGCAACTAAAAGCTGACATACAGGGATGGACAACCCCTCACCCCGTTACCCACCGCGATCGCTTAGAAGAACTTGTCCGGAGGGCCCAGGCAATCCGTCAGAAACGGGCGATTGGGGACGAATTAGGCCACAGAGAAGTGGAACAATCATCGGCAGATCCCATGCATTTGGAGTTTGACGACCCGGAGGTGCAAACTTTCTATGAACGCATCAAAACTCAACTGCAGCAAAAGTTTGATCAAGAAAAAGCGGCTCTAGAAGCCCAAACCAATCGGCAAGGGGCTTCGAGTAAATCGCTTAGGGTGCAATCCTTATTAAAAAAATCCCAGCGGGCTCGCTCTGCCAATCTTTCATCCCCGTTATTTAAGTCTGGTGGCGCCGATGACTAAATCCGCTTCTGAAGAGAACGCCATAGGCGCCTCCACCCAGTATGTCGATGGCATGCGGAGTGCTTTAGGCAGTTTTGCGCCCATTACGCTTCAGCCAACAGAGGAGTTAGGAAAGTTAGCAAAAGAGGTGCTAGACGATCCGATCGCGTTACAGAAATTGGGCGATCGCGTGTTCGAACTCTTAGAGCGGGAAATTCGATCTCAGCAAGAACGTAGCGGCGCATCAGGGAGGCGATTGTCATGACACCCCCAAGCAATACTCCGCCGAGTCAGGCCATCGGCCCCAAAAACTTTGGCCAAAATTACATCACCACTAATCGCTTCTACGTGGAGATGGAAAGTGAGTTAAAAGCCTCATTTACCGAATGTTCTGGACTCGATGTTCAAATCGATAAAGAAGTTTTTTCCGAAGGCGGCGTCAATGAGCAACAGCGAGTTTTACTCAAGCAGGTGAAGTATGGCGACATTACCCTAAAGCGGGGTATGACAGACGATCTAACCTTTTGGGACTGGATCAATAAGGTGTTAGAAGATGGCCGCGCCGAACGGCGAAATATTAGCATTCTCGTCTTCAATCAAGCAGGGGAAACAATGCAGTCATGGACTCTCCAAGGGGCAGTTCCGGTCGCCTGGAAAACCCCAAGCTTTCAGGCGGACTCCAGTTCAGTCGCCATCGAAGAACTCACCCTGGCCTATGAAGGACTAAAGGTTGAATCTCGCGGTGGCGGCGGCGTTAGCAAACCGTTGGAACGAGATAAGAAAACTGGCTATTTTCAAGAGTCTTAAGCAATGTCAGCGTCAACACCCAAATCCGCCTCCCCCACTCAGCCGCCAAACTGGGAAAATACTCAGCCGTTAGGAGTTTATAAGCCCCTTACCCCCCGTTTAAGCCTGGGCCAGTTATCTTCTCAACTGCACTTTATTCAACCCTTGGGCGTCCGCTCCTTATCCGTTTTAAAGCCCGATTTATTCTCCTCAGACCAACCTCTCGCTACTGAAGCC
>JASJDH010000013.1 GCA_030065175.1 Leptolyngbyaceae cyanobacterium MO_188.B28
AGCCGCGCGTAGGGTGCTGTATAGCCCAAGGGTCACCTAAGAAAAGCGAAGCGTAACGCACCACATCCAAGAGGTTTGATGCTTCATCAACCATCAAAATACCTGTGGCGTCATCTTTGAAGATTCCGAGAAGATTAATCCATCAGTTAATAAAGATTCGAAACGTCAATCTAAAAGAAAACAAAATTTTTGACCATTGGGGTTGAAGATGAGCATTTGGAGAAACCTGCCTCATCAAAATCTGGTCGAAAAATGTAGAAAAAAATTGTCGGCGGAAAGATAGTCCCTTTCTCAGCATCTCCGTCTCACCTGACGTATTTTTTATTCCCAGCTTATTTTCAAGGTTCAAGTAAATTTAGAAAGAAAGTTCACAGGCCAGTTATGGCAAATTCAATACCATTCCGCAGATCCCTTAGACGCAAACAGACATCTCAACCAGTTGAGGAAAATGTCCAGGCGCCCGCCTTAACCCATAAGGAGCGGATAGCGCTCAAACGCAAAGCGGCTAAAGAGAGAAAGGCGCTGATTCGGTATACAGTGACTTCTTTGTTCGCGTCTGCTTTGGCGGGAGTCTTGCTGGGGTTGCTGGCGGAACCCAAATTAGGGGTAGGAGCCACCTTTGCGTTGCTATGCCTGACCCTTTCCTTTAAATATCCACGACAGGCTATATACGCTTTTATTATTTACATCCCCTTCAGTGGGACAGTGACCTACGCCTTAGGGGGCAGCTCTATTCTGCAGCTGGCTAAGGATGCGTTTTATGTTCCAGCTGTGATTGGCGTGATTCAATTCTGCCGTAAGAATCGCCTACCTATTCTGATTCCTAAATCCATTAAGCTGCCGGTGGGTATTTTACTCACCATTTGCCTATTCACCTTGGTTTTAGTCAATGGCGCTCAGGAACTGGAGGCGACAGGGGGTGAGAAACCATTTTTGATGGGGATTCTGGGACTTAAAATCCTGCTGGGTTACCTGCTGATGATCACCTGTATCTACTACTTGATTCGCAATAAGGAAGATTTGTATTTTCTCCTGCGGACTCAGGTTGTGTTGATTTTGGTGTGCTGTGGCCTATGTTTTGTCCAGTACCTAATGTTGAAAACAGGTATTTGTCGAGGCACCGTAGGGGTAGGAGAAACTTTGTTTAAGGCTTCGTTGCAATCGAAGTGTTTTGTCGGCGGCTCCCTGCTTTACACCCCTAGCCATGGGCAAATTCGTTTGCCTGGAACGTTTGTCGCGCCTTGGCAATGGGGATGGTTTTTGATTTCCAGCGCCTTCTTCAGTTTTGGCACCGCTTTTAGCGATCGCTCCCCTTTCTGGCGCATGATGGGGTTATATTCCATGGCCGCAGTCTTTATCATGGCGGTGCTTTCCGCGCAACGAATCGCGCTTGGACTGGTGCCGGTCGCTGTCGTGACATTACTGCTATTGACGGGCCAAATTGCTAACCTGAAGCGATTTGTTCCCATCGGCATCGGCCTGGGACTTATTCTGGGATTTCTGATGATCAAGAATCCCGAGGTGGTTCAACAACGCTGGCAAAGCTTCCAAGACCGTTGGAATGCATCGCCGCCCCATGAATTCGTCAAGCAGCAGTTTTTACATTCCATCAAAGATCAGGATGGGTTATTTGGAAATGGATTAGGGCGAGGCACCAATGCGACCCGGGTGTTTGGAGAAGTCAGGTTGATTGAAACCTATCACCCTAAGGTCTTGTTCGAGATCGGTCCATTGGGTCTCCTGTCTGTTTTAGTGCTCTATACGGCATTGACTGTAGCCGTCTTTAAAGCCTATCGAGCGACTAAAGAACCTGACTTGCGGGGATACGCCGCCTCGATGTGGGTTTTTGTCTTATTTATCAGCTACTTTCCTTACTATTACGCACTGGATGTTGATCCCGTTAACGTTTACTACTGGCTCGCCGCCGGCATCGCCTTAAAATTGCCAGAAATTGACCGGTTAGAGAAATTGGAGCAAAGTCTAGACGATCCAAACGCCAAATTGAATAAGCGCAAGCTAAAACGACTGAAAAAGTCGGCTAAATTTAGCTAAGTTCCCTCGTCCATGCTGCTTTTCCCTAGGAGAACTCAACTGTGACCTGGCCGCTGATTTCTGTGATTATTCCCACCTATGGGCGCGAGGAGGTTTTGCGGAGCACGGTAGAAAGTGTTCTGGAACAAGATTATCCCGCCTTTGAAGTATTGGTCGCGGATCAAACGAAGGATCATCATCCTGAAACCCAAGCGCTACTAGAGAGGCTGGCGGCGAGTCAACAAATTCAGCTCTATCGGTTGAATTGGGCGAGTCTGCCGGGGGCCCGAAATTATGCGGTGGAGCGGGCCAACGGAGAGATTCTCCTTTTCATTGATGATGATGTGGAGCTGCCGCCGGGTTTTTTGCAAGCCCACGCCCGAAATTACCAAAGCCGTTCAGACATTGGCGCAGTGGCGGGACGCGTGTTTGACCGGATGAAACTAGCGGATTCTCGCTCGGGACTCACCATTGAATATCTTCCTCCGGAAGCAATGGATCCGGGGGTTGCTTGGTATTACATCGACCTGGTTCATACGATCAAGCCTCAGCAAGTGCTCACAGCACGGGGATGCAATATGTCGTTTCGGCGGGAGGTCTTTGAAAAATATCAGCTCAGATTTGATGAGCGATTTCGCGGTAGTGCGGTGCGGGAAGAATCTGACTTCTGTCTCAGGATACGAAAAACTGGGTTCAAAATTTGGTACGACCCTGAGGCCTATCTCGTGCATCTTGGAGAAGAAACCGGGGGATGTCATGATATCAGCACGCGATCGCTGCAGTATCAAATCACCTTCTACCATAATCACTTCTTAATGGGCCTGAAAAACCTCACGCCATGGCAAGCGATGCGGTTGTACGCCCGGTTGTTTGATTGCCATGTATTGGGGCGTCCCCCCTGCAATAAAAGCGGTTCGCCGCTGAAGATAGTTAGCCGCTTTGGCTTCTATCTGCTAGGCTTCTTAAGCGCCTTGGCGACTCTGATTCGCACCGGCGGTCAGGACAGACGGATATTTAGTCTGGCCGATCAATCAGAGGCTCCACCGCCAACAGTTAGTTCAGCTTCCCAGGAACTCACTAAAAAGGGTAATCGCCCAGTAGAAACCCAGTTATGAGAATTCTGATCGCCAGTCATACCTATATCGTTGCCCTCAACTGTGAGAAGTTTCGGGCCTTGGCTGAGTTGGGACCAGATGTAGAGGTTACGATTGTCGCGCCAAAGCGGTGGAGTCCCGGCGGCGTCCAGAGCAAGCAGATTGAAACTCAACCCTGGCAAGCAGGTTCGTTTCGGGTGATCCCAATCTCTAATTTTAGTCAAAACAATCAAGGGTTGCTGTGTTTTGGCGCGGATCTGATCCCACTGCTGCAGACGTTTCGACCCCAAATTATTCAGGTGGAGCAGGGGGCTAAGAGTTTGGCCTATGCCCAGTTCATCACCCTTAATCGGCTCTTGGGACTGCGAGCGAAGACTCTCTTCTTCACTTGGTGGAACCTGCCGTATCAACTTAAGTTTCCAGTCTCTTTGCTAGAAGCCTACAATCTGCGCCATACCGATGGGGTGGTGACGGGCAATCAAGATGGCGCGGATATTCTTCGGCAACGCGGATATGGCGGAGAAATCCGAGTTATGCCTCAATTGGGCGTCGATGAACGCCTATTTCGCCCCCAGCCGCAGCCCGACCTAGCGGCCAAGTTGGGCATTCAGCCGGAAGACTTTGTGGTGGGTTTTGTGGGGCGATTTGTTGAGGAAAAAGGACTGTTGACCCTTGTAAAGGCCTTGGAAAAGCTGGCGAGTCGCCCCTGGAAGTGCCTGCTCCTTGGGCGGGGAGCCTTGAAGCAACAGGTGATCGAACAGTCGGAGGCGGCTGGCGTTCGCGATCGCTTCATATGGGTTGAGAGCGTTCCCCACGACGACGTTCCCCGCTACATTAACTTGATGACCACCTTGGTGCTTCCTTCAGAAACCACCTATCGGTTTAAGACCCTGACATCGGTTGGTTGGAAAGAGCAGTTTGGCCATGTTCTGATCGAAGCGATGGCTTGCCAGGTTCCTGTGATTGGGTCTGATTCCGGCGAAATTCCCCATGTGATTGGAGACGCCGGGTTAGTTTTTCCGGAAGGTCAAGCTGACGCCCTGGCTGCCTGCCTGCAAAAGCTCATGGACCAACCTGATGTGAGAACTGATCTGGCCAAACGGGGCTACGATCGCGGCATGACCCACTACACTAACCGGGCGCTGGCTAAACAGTTGCTAACGTTTTATCAGTCTTTAATGGATTGATATGTTCGCTTGATTGTTCGCTTGATTGATAGATCGCCAGTGACGCCGTAGGCGCTGACCGCCATCCCCTTTGGGGTCTTGGGATTTGGCAATTTAACGCAACGTGTAGTTGAACGTAAAGCTGATGGTTAACGAGGGTTTATCGGTTCCGGGCGGAAAAGCGCCAAAGGGGGCAGCCGCTCGAACCGCCTGCAAAGCAGACTGATCGGCCATCCTAAATCCAGATGATTGAGTCAAGCGCACACTGCCGACTAAGGCGCCTTGAGAATTGATTGTGAATAACACTCGCGTCTGGCGGGTTTGGTCAATCTGGATTCGGCTCCATTGGCCCACAATAGATTGGTGGACTCTAGCGAGATAAGCGCCCCAAAGGTCATCCCTGACAGCGCCCACCCCCTGGGCGGAGCCAGTTTGATTGGGATTGAACAATTGGGGGGTTCCCTGCGCGGTTAATAGTTCGGAACGCCCCCCCCCGAGCAGATCGGCCGCGGAGGTTGACACCGTGTTAGCAGACCTGGAGCCTGATTGAGGCGTTGAATTGAATGTCTCAGGAGTTGAGTCGAGAATGGGGGGAGCAGTTTGGGGTTGAGGCATTGACCTGCTCACAACTGGCGGAGGAGAACTAGAAACCCTTGGAGAGGAAGACCCCACTAAAATTGGCGGGGCAGGTCTGAAACTCTCCGGAGTTGTCTCGGCTTGATTGATGCGCTGGGTTGGCTGAGGTGAAACAGCTTGCTCTGGGGATTGAACCGGATTGGGCCATGGAGACACTTGCCCTTGCGATTGAGTCGATTCTAAGGTGTCTCTTGGTTCAGTATGGGGTTCAGTACGGGGTTTAGACCGTGCATCTTCAGTGCTGATAACTCCAGTGCTTGCATCTTGAGAATACGGCGTTGGATACGGTGCTTTTGGGGTTAAGGGAAGGAGCGCCGTAGAGCTGGATTGATCGGCGTTTGTGGGCAGATCAGGCATTGGCTGACCGCCTGCAGCTGAATTGATATTGGCCCGTTTTGGCGCATCGAGGGGAGGGGCTGTTTCGGGCGCGTCGATGACGATAAACGAGATTGGCTCACGCGCCACTGATTTTGGATTTGATGACGGTTGCTGAAACCATAGGGCGGCGATCCCTGCAAGGAGAAAGTGTCCCATGATGGACCCGACAAAACAGAATTTGAGAGAGTCGTTCTGTTTGGCAATGTGTTGTGATCGATAGCCTTGAACTAAATTTGCCAAATCAACCCCCAGCGCCATCTATAAATTCCAGCTATAAAAGCGGCGCATCTGTAAACAAGGTCCCCAAATTCCATCGGAAGTCGGGGACCCGCCGATAACGCCTTTTAATTGTTCATCGGTGAGTTCATCATTATCAAGTCCGACGTCTATGGATGACTGTGCTTGCCGAACCTTATTTTGGATCGTGATTAGGGTAGGCTGCATTGATTGACTGACTCGCATGTCCGGATTCCTCTTTACTTTCTCATCAGGCATGGTAGGTCAATTTTTACCGTGCTTGGTTGAACTGATTCCAGATTAGGGATCAATTGAGAGGAAATCGGGAAGTTTATCCGTGTTTTTTCTATAGGAGGAGTGTCAAAAATGACAGATCCATTGCTGGCAATTATCGTCCCGCAGTTCTTGCCTTTAGGTTATCTTGTCCAAATCTTTCCACATCCCTGTCCGTAGCTGTACTGTCGGTCAAATTGTCCATTGTTAGAGTAAAGTGGGCATGATAACGGATGATCCAGAAATGTAAATATAAAGACCCTTAATAGTTACATAATTAGGCAGATTAAGGCTAGGTGGATTAAGGCATAGAAAAATTAGCGCATCTGCGCACTAGGGTTTTTATTAGGCCCATACAGCGATAGGGACAAGATTTTAAAGATGAAGAAAGATAAAGAAAAAGCGATTGTTGATCTAGTAGAAAATATCAACATCACTAAGGAAAATTGCTTAATTTAGCGCGAGTGAGATGAATCGGTCCTTAACATCCCCAAAAAACAGACTCATTAGCCTCCGTTGGAAAATGTTAGGAGGCTTCACAGTTGTATTTAGTGTTGTTTTTACAACGGCTTTCTACTGGTTTTACAGCTTTTCGATTGATAAAGCGATGACTCGCCTGCGAGAGGACATGAGGGACACCGCCATCGGCACCTCTAAGGGACTAGATGTGGAAGAGTTGGCTGCCGTTTATCAGGAAGGTGTGCCGAGTTCAGACGGTTTACCCGATGATCCACGCTTCGAGAAACAGTTAGCCTGGTTTGAGGAGATAAAGGCCATCGAACCTCGCGCCTGGCCTTACACCTTTGTGGTCGAAGACGGTATATCCAATAACCCCAATATTGATAAGCCAGATGACAGCCAAACTCCCTATGCAGTTTATTTGACCGATCTTTGGATAGCCTATGATCCTTCTAAAGGAGGGCAGTTCTTGGAATCTGGTGGAGTTAGCAATTATTCCCTCAAAGCTCACAGTGAAGGTGTAATTGTTGAAAGGCCTCTATATACCGATCAATTTGGCAGTTGGATGTCTACCTATGTCCCGCTCAAAAATACTGCTGGACAAGTTGTTGCTGTACTGGGCCTTGATTTTGAGGCGGATTATGTTAATGAGGTTCGCCAGGGGATCAGAAATAAGATGTTGATCGCCTTCGGTATTACCTATGCCTCCTTATTCATCTTGGTTTACCTTATCTCCCGGGTGTTTACAGATCCTTTAGTCAGTTTGACCACAATCGCCGAGGAAATTGGTGGTGGGAAGTACGACCCGGATAGCCTATTTTCCAACCAAAAAGTTACGAATGATGAACTGGGAATTCTAGCCCAGACTTTCAAGGGGATGGCGCAGCAGCTACGAGATTCCTTTACTGCCCTTGAGAAGACAAATGAAGAGTTAGAAATTCGAGTGGAAGAACGAACCGCCGAACTAGCCAAAGCCAAAAAACAAGCGGAAGTGGCTAACCAAGCGAAGAGCGAATTTCTCGCCAATATGAGCCACGAACTACGCACCCCGCTGAATGGCATTTTGGGCTATACCCAAATTTTTAAGCGGGATAACACATTGCCGCCCAAACAGCAGGACAACATTGGCATTATTCACCAATGCGGGTCTCATCTGCTGACGTTGATTAACGATATTTTAGACATTTCCAAAATCGAAGCCAGGAAACTAGAACTCTACCCCAAAGATTTTTATTTTGAAACCTTTTTGTTGGGGGTCAAGGAAATTTGTCGCATTAAAGCTGAGCAAAAAGAAATTGATTTCAATTTTCAAGTGCTCAACAAAATCCCCAAGGCGGTCCATGCAGATGAAAAGCGATTGCGTCAAGTCTTGATTAATCTCCTAGGCAACGCCATTAAATTTACGGAGAAGGGGAGCGTCAACTTTAAGGTTGGCATGAACGGGCGCTCTCCGCTGTCAGAAGAAGAAGAAATCACCCACGCAGAGAAGCAAGAGCATATAAACGGATCTGAGTCGCCCCCCAGCCAAACTCCAAACTCAAAACTCCAAACTTGGAAAATCCGCTTCCAGGTGGAAGATACGGGAATTGGCATGCAGCCTGAGCATTTGGCTAGAATTTTTCTGCCTTTTGAACAAGTTGGTGATAGCACCCACAAAGTCCAAGGGACCGGGTTGGGATTGACCATTAGTCATCAAATTGTCACTCTAATGGGCGGAGAGTTGCAGGTTGAGAGCACCTACGGCCATGGCAGCAAATTCTGGTTTGACCTTGACTTACCCGAGGCAACCTATGGATTTGAACTCGACCAGAGGAAGTCGGCTCAAATCGTCATCGGCTACCAAGGGAAAACGCGCAGAATTATGGTTGTTGATGACCGCTGGGAAAACCGTTCAGTAATTGTCAACATGCTCAAACCGATTGGATTTGAGGTGCTTGAAGCTGTACATGGGCAAGAAGGATTAGAAAAAGCTAAGGAATATCATCCGGATATCATCATTACGGATTTAGTCATGCCGGTGATGGATGGCTTGGAGATGGTCCGACAAATAATTCAGTTAGATACATTCAAAGATGTGATTATTTTTGCCTCTTCTGCTTCAGTCTTTAGCTTTGATCGGCAACGGAGTCGAGATGCCGGTTGTCATGATTTTCTGCCCAAACCTGTCCAATTGGAGGACATATTGGAAAAGTTAAAGCATTACTCGGGTTTGGAATGGATCTACGGGGAAATGGATGCGACACCTTCAGAAACTCCAAAAAACCCTCCGTCAACAGATCAACTGGTTGCGCCGCCGATTGATGAACTCAAAGAACTCTATAAAGCCGCTAAGTGCGGAGATATTGTGGGTATCCAGGAGGAGGCGAATCGAGTCAAATCCATGGATCTTAAATATGCCGCCTTTGCTGACAAAATTCTCGAGTTGGCGGAAAATTTTGATGATGAAACGATTATACAGATGGTTCAGCCCCACCAAGCTTAACAATCCGTTATGAATTCCTCTAAACAAGATTTAATTCTGGTTGTTGATGATAATCCTTCAAACATTAAAGTTCTGTTTGATCTTTTAAAGGAGTCTTGCTTTCGAGTATTTGTGGCGAAGAGCGGTGAAAGTGCTTTAGAAAAGATTGCGGAAGCTCCACCAGACTTAATATTATTGGATGTGCTGATGCCTGGGATGGATGGGTTTGAAACCTGTGAACGGTTGAAGCAGAATCCTAAAACTAAAGATATTCCCGTTATTTTTATGACGGCGTTGTCTGAAGTGGCGGATAAGGTCAAGGGGTTGAACCTGGGGGCGATTGATTACATTACTAAACCGATTGAACATGACGAGGCGTTAGCTCGAATCAACGTGCATCTTGAACTGCGTAGAACGCAATTGCGCTTAATTCAAGAAGAGAAAATGTATTCCTTAGGGCAGTTGGTTGCCGGAATCGCCCATGAAATCAATAATCCGGTCAGCTTTATTTATGGCAATATCAGTCATGCTCGGGAATATGTCGAAGGACTCCTCAAATTATTGAATATCTACGAGACTAAGACCCCTTCTAATATTCCAGAAGTTGAAGCGTGCTCTAAGGAAATTGATCTGGAGTTTCTTAGGCATGATCTGCCTAAAATTATCTCTTCCATGGAGATCGGCTCAAGTCGGATTATGGAGATTGTGAAATCCCTACAGATATTTTCTCGCTCCGATGAAGCCGAACGCAAGTCTGTGAATGTGCATCAAGGCATTGATAGCACCCTAATGCTATTAAAGAGCCGTCTTAAAGCAACTTCGGAGCGTCCAGCCATTGAGGTGGTCAAAGAATACGGTGAGTTGCCTCTGCTTGAATGTTATCCAGGACCACTCAACCAGGTGTTTATGAACCTTTTGGCTAATGGCATTGATGCGATCGAAGAGAAAATTGAGGGGTGGGTCGAGGAGTATCCCAGGCAACTCTCAGGATTTACCCCCCAAATCACAATTCGGACAGAGACCGATAGAACTCGTTCCAGCTTAGTGATTAAGATTGCTGATAACGGGAATGGCATACCAGAAAAAATCCAGCAAAAAATCTTTGAACAGTTCTTTACCACCAAAGCGGTGGGTAAGGGGACAGGCTTAGGACTCGCGATCGTATATCAAATTGTGGCTGGAAAACACGGCGGAGACATTACCTATCAATCCCAAGTTGGGGAAGGAACCGAATTTACAGTTACGCTCCCCTTGGTCGAAGCAGAGTAGCTTTATTCACTACTCCCCCTCTTCCAAATGCAAAACCTTACCTGTAAAGTCACTTCGACTGGTGTGATAAGGCAACTAGAGACATAAATTCATATCCTACTTGTGCGGCTAAATGAGCTGTAATTTGTGAATGATCCATTGCTGGTAAGATCTCCACAACATCGGCGCCAACCCAATTCAATCCTGTGCAGGCGCGTAAGTAAGCAAGACCTTGAAAGCTAGTCGGCCCTCCCACCTCAGGTGTTCCCGTTCCGGGGGCGTAAGCTGGATCAAAAAAATCTACATCAAAAGATAGGAATACCTTGGCGTCACCCACTCGTTCACGAACTAAATTACCAATTTCTTCAGGGGTATAAGTGAGTAAATGTGAGGTTGTTAAAGCCAAAAATCCCATATCTTGTGAAAGCTGGGAATCCTCATGATCAAACAGAGTCCCTCGCATTCCAAGCTGTATCGAGCGTTCGGGGAGTAATAATCCCTCTTCGACAGCTCGTCGGAAAGGGGTGCCATGGGTATATTTATGGCCAAAGTAGCTATCCCATAAATCACAATGCGCGTCAAAATGAACCATTGCTAATGGACCATGGACTGCTGCTAAGGCGCGTAATTCGGGTAATGCGATACTATGATCTCCTCCGATGCCTAGAGTAATAACGCCAGCTTCAGCTAATGGTTGTAGTGTTCGTGTGATAGCAGCATAGCTATCCTCAGTAAACCCTGGAACAACAGGCGCATCGCCATAATCAATACACGACAGAGTATCAAACACATTTACTTTTAATGCCGGGTTATAGGATCGCAACAAAACTGAGGCACTCCTTACTGCTTCTGGTCCAAACCGAGCGCCGACTTTATAGGTAACCCCTGTATCAAATGGCAAGCCAATAACAGCGATATCTACATTTTCAACAGTTTGCACGTTGGGCAAACGAGCAAAGGTGCGTACGCCAGTATATCGAGGGGATTCTAAGGAATTAGCTGGCTTGTAATGCGAAGTTAGAGATTTAGAGGGCATTTTTCAAGAGAGTCTAATTAGCTCATTATCTATGCTCACATTCAGTAGCAGACTTCTGAGAGCAAGATCTCAGAGAGAAAGAAGGCTTAAGGGACTTAACGAACTTCAAGGCTTTATGCTGACTTATTTGTTTAAACCTCTAATTATCTAGGAGCTTGCAACATAATCTTTCGAGTTCCTATAAATCACTAAGTCCACAAAATAGCTACCAATTTAATAGAGAAAATAGAATCTGAATTAAACTAAATGAATAAGGAATTCAGGGTCATAACATGGTAGCGCAACTTTCTGATCTCTGACGACCTTACCCATCAGACTATCCCAGGTTAAATCGAAGAACCAACATTGCAAATATTCCGCTTATTTCGGCAGACAATAGCATACTCGCCTCATCTGCGCCACTGCTAGCAGAAGTTTTTCTGCAATTTTAGACTTAAAAGGTAATGGTCGATACAGAAAATAGGTGCTTAACTTAAATTGAGTGACTAATGGGTAAAGCCAAGCGCACTTATCAGTTCAGATTTTCTGCTGATAGGTAGGGACTTTAACCCTTTACCCATTCTGCGCTGGTTAAAAATCGACTCTTAATAGCAGTCATTTGGGGCAAGGATTGTGCGATTTGAAAATGTTAGTGAAGTCAGACGTGAAGCACATATCGAGGGTTTTTTGCTTATAAAAACATTTAAACACTTTACTATATCATTTCCCCCTGATGGAAATCTACCGAATTCATACCTGAATCTATTTTTTTGACTTAAAAAAATACGTGAATTTCCGGAAGCAATCTATTTATTCAAAAACTTATAATCTACCCCTAAACTTTTATCGGTAATTACACGCATGTACTTCTGATGACTCATTGGATAATTAGTGGATTTACGGGCAGTATATCTACGGCTTATTCCTGTTAATCAGAATAGGTCCAATTTGCTGGTGGATTAGCAAATCTTAGGGTGCCTATCAGATCAGGGGGGATGGCTAAACTTCTTGGCTTGTTCTAGCAGTCTGACTTAAGTTAATCCCTTTTTGCGTAGAGTGTATTTACGGATAGTGTATTTACGGAGAGTATAAAAAAGCCTTCGATTTAGCATGCCAATAATTCTTGAATAGCTCGGCTTCTCAATAAGCAAATGACCGACATCTCCTTGTCAAGTTACCCCAATAATGTTGATTTCGTCGCTCAATATAAAGTGCTCTGCCGACTTCAAGACATATTGCGGCAACCAAAATTGCGCACAGTTATTGTATAAAAAATATCAGTCAGAAAGCTTTTGAGCACGTGGTTACTCTGATTGTTTGTATTGCGATTCCTGTATTGCATTGCGTTTATATGATAAAGTGCTCGCTATAGCATCTACCGTCATCATTAAATTTCTGGCTACGTCGATTGCTATTTGAGGTAGATATGTGGCCATCTCTAAGTACGTCTGTTCCTCTACTTTACATTGACAATATTTATGACTACTACAAGGATTTTCTAGATCGCTATGTAGGTCCTAATGAAGCAAAAGATTCCTTCCAGAATTTATGTGCCAGATTTATGTTTTTCGGGGGGATTCCAAAGCTAATAGTCTGTCAGAAATCAGTAGTTGTTTATGACTATTTGAGAGAACATTTAGGATTAGAAGGTGACATTTTTGTGATCCCTGATGGAGCGGTTGGTTCCACTATTGAAAAAATCATCCGATCTCCGGAAACTCTTGAAAAAATTGTTGCCTTTTCAGAGCCTCAAAAAAAACTTCAAATCATTGGTTGGGCAGGCACTTTAGAAATATGGAATTTTGCTCAATACCTGGAGAAAAAGTTTGGCATTACCGTTATTTTGCCTGAAACTTCTTCAAGTGAAAATCTCTGGATTCAAAAGTATCTAGACACAAAACGAGGCTTTCGAGAAGTTGTCTCCACTACTTTTTGTCCTGAAGAAAAAGCTTTGCCAGAGGGTTTTGTTTGCTCAAATGAACATGAAATGTTCGAGGCAATTAGATGGTTCTCTTATAGAAATACTGATTGTATTGTTAAGCCTGATCAAGGTATAGAAGGGCGAGGAATTCTTGCCTTTGAAAGCAAACTTCCTTTCAAAGAGGATGATATTAAAGTTGTCTTTGACGCCCAAAAAAATTTCTTTAACGAAGAGCCTATTATTGTTGAGAAAAAGATTCGTTCTAGATCAGATCATATCTTAAGTCCTTCTGCGGAATACTATATTCCACCTAACAGCATGGGGGATCCCATTTTTACTTATCTGGTTAACCAAGTTTTTCATGAAGACGTTTGTTTTGTAGGAGCCATCATTTCCAAGAAACAATATAGTACTTCTTGGTGTGCTTCATTGCTGAAAAAAGGCGATCGACTAGCCAGAAAAGTTCAAAACCTGGGATACGTTGGCTACATGGATATCGATTGCATCGTCGATGAAAACAATAACGTTTATTTAGTAGAAATAAATCCTCGTCGAACTGGAAGTACGCACATCCATGAAATTGCTGTTCAACTTTTTGGAGAAAATTATATCCAGGAAATTGCACTGATTAGTAACTCTCACTTTAAAGTTAGTGGAATAGACTCCTTTGAGCAGCTTTATGACAAAGCAATCGATCTTTTGTATGTTCCTCATCAGGATAAGCAAGGGATTATTATCACGAACGCCAACCTACTATCTTCCTATGGAACTATAGGCGTCTTATCCATTGGAAAAGACGAAAATGAAGCCGCTAATTGTCTTTCAGAGTTTCAAGCAAGAGTTTGTCCAACCGCTGTCTAGTAGAAAGTGATTCAGATTGCCTCAGGAAGTGTGCATCCGCTAAGAACGAACCGTTAGGAACCGTTAGGACGATACCTGTAGGAAAAAATATGTGTCATGAAAATAAGTGAGAAATTGCTCCTTAATGCCTTGCAATAAGCACTCAATCTAACGCCTTAGAGAGATAATCCAGACTTCTGGAAGTTGCAGTCCCTTCTAAAGACTTAAAAGGGATACAGCTTGTGCATCAAAAATAGCAGGTAAACCCTGCCATTACATGATTTATAAACACTCTCTAGCGTCATCGAGCTTCAAGTTCACTTTTCCATCAAAATCACAGTTTCTAAATTAAGGAGATTCCTCATGATCGCTATTCAAACCCGAAAACAATCGCTTGTTTGGGAGGATTGGAGATCCCAACTTAAGCATCGTATAACAACATTAGAACAACTCAGGGAATGGATTAATGTTTCAGCATCCGAGGAACAAGCAATTAGGGCGTCGAAGGGAAAGTATCGCTGGAGTATTACGCCATACTATGCGTCGCTAATGGACAAAGACGATGTAAATTGTCCTATTCGACAACAAGCCGTTCCTCATCCAGAAGAGTTTATGGCTTTTCCAGGAGCGGAGGATGACCCAGTGGGTGATACTGCTTATCGAAAAACCAACCGGGTTGTTCATAAATATCCCGATCGAGTCATCATGTTAGTGACAGAGTCCTGCGCCGTATATTGCCGTCACTGCACCCGAAAATATCACACGACAGATTTGAATGGCACTTACTTTGAGCAAAGTGAAGCGGTTTCTTGGGAAGAGGACTTTGACTATATTGCCAGGCATCCAGAAATTCGTGATGTGCTGTTGACAGGAGGAGATCCCTTAACTTACGGAGACGATAAATTGGAATTTATTATCTCTCGCCTCCGTCAAATCAAACACGTAGAAATCATCCGAATTGGCAGTCGTTATCCAGTGTTGCTTCCTCAGCGGATCACGCCGGAATTCTGCAACATGCTCAACAAGTACCATCCTATTTGGCTAAACACCCATTTCAACCACCCTAAGGAAATTACATCAGAGGCTGCAGAGGCTTGCGATCGCCTTCTCAGACATGGTGTTGTTGTGCAGAATCAAACGGTGCTTTTGAAGGGTGTCAACGATGATTTAGAGACCATGCGTTCTCTCTTAACGGGCTTACTCAAAATTCGAGTCCGTCCCTACTATCTGTATCACTGTGACAATGTTAGCGGTGTTTCCCACTTCGTTACCAGTGTTGAAAAAGGTCGTGAGATTATGAAGGGCCTATTGGGATACATCACAGGATTTGGTGTTCCTCAATACATTATCACAACTAAACTTGGCAAAATTCCCCTTTGGGAAGATCAATTTCACTGTGACGAAAAAGGCTACTGGCTTGAAAATTATCGACAAGAAGAAATGAGAGTGGACTACCTGAAAGAGTATAGATAGAAGCCCTTACTTTCCAGTCAGTTTCTCTAGTTTGTAAGGGAAGAGACAAAGACCTAAACTGAGCTGCTTTGTGTATAAGCATATTCTATGTTCAGTATAGGTTTCCTCTATAGAAGCCGGATCTTCTAGAATTCTGGCTTCTATTTTAGTTTTAGAGCCTAGTAACTTCAGTTTAGGAAACTGTGGCTTGCGGAAAAAGAAAGTTTGAGTTTTCTACTAGGCCGCCAACTTAAAGTGGGAAATTTTCCTTGGGGCAGAATACAGGGGGTAGAAGGCAGAATCAAGTACCTGACTAACTTCTGTATTCTTTACTCACCAGATTGTCCCGGCTAAAAATACACGACTTCTATTAGAAGTTTTCCTAAGCGTTGGCTTGGGGACGAGAGAAACTTTTGGCAATCTCAAATGATTTATGAACACGCTTGTCTGATTTGTATCTGCACTTCCCTAATAACTGGTTGTCAATTATGAGGTTTAGATGATACCTGATGACCGCCAAAAATATGGTTGCTCACGATTCAAATAGGATTTTGATCACAACTAGAGTTGGCGATTGTTTGAAAATTACCGTTATCAACTGATAAGGCATAAAGCTCTTTGGGCATAACAGAATAGCAAAGATATGCCCCTATGCAGAAAAGGAGAAAAGGGGCCATTTTTGACTTCTCTGATATCCACTTAGATACGTGATCTCAAGCCTACAAAAGTCTAATCTTCAACAAGAAGAATTCGAGCTGTTTTCCGCATCGCTATATAGTTAAATTGGCTATTCATCTAGTTCCTGACATCTGACTACCCAGGAAGTCAGATGTCAGGAACTAGATGAATATCTTGGATTCGCCAATTCATCAAAGGAGTGTGGGTGTATCGCCTGCTACAGGTGAAGCGGACAAGACGGCGTCACAGCAAACCTAAGCTGCAATTGGAAGCAGAAAAAAATCTGTTTTCTATTTTATGTTTTCTGGTTTTTGTGTCCGCCGAGGTGTCTCCCTTTGAGTGAGTGGCTGTTGGGTTAAACCAAAATCATTGGAGAATGATCCATGGCTTCAGGCTATCTCTTGTCATTTGCAGCATCGCTCTGTTTTGCAGGGTACGTTGTTGTGGGTAAGATTTCACAGAACGATCTCGAGCCCATTACTCTGGTTTTTTATATCAGTTTTTTGGCTTTCTTTCTAGGTTTGCCGTTTGCTTTAGTGAACAAATCACCCCTAAATGGAAGGGTATTCAAAAGAGAATTGTGCAATACGGGGCTTTGGCTGCACGTGATTTGCATCTTCTTCGCCATGTGGACTCTATGGCAAGGCGTTCGGTTCCTAAATCCAGCAACGGCGACGATGCTGGGGAGAACAGAGACACTTTGGACGATATTTCTGGCGTGTCTAATCTACAAAGAGAGGTTCTCCTCCATTTATTACCTTGCCTTTGGGCTGATGTTACTGGGCATTATGGTGATGAATGGGAATCCGACTGATTTTTTTTCAATGGCGTTCCTTTCTGGCGGCGGCGCTGTCTATATTCTCTTGAGTTCTTTATTTTTCGCCGTTGCAGAAACATCAGCCAAAAAGGCCAGTGAGGGGATATCCCCAGCCCGGTTTACGATTTATCGCAACGGCATCATCACCGTCATTGCCGGAATGACCTCGCTGCTGCTAGGCCAGCTACAGTGGTTAGAACCGAGTCAGTGGCTGAATGTGTCCATCGCAGCGTTGTTAGGTCCCGGTCTGGCCCGCCTGTTGTATCTCCATGCCTTGAAACGGCTAGAGTTGATTAAGACCACGCTAATCTGTGAGGTAGAGCCAGTATTGACGGCTCTGATGTCTTTCTTGGCGCTTAGGGAAATCCCCAGCTTTGAAGAATGGACGGGCGGAATTCTAATGTTAGCGGCTTGCTTGGTCTTGATCCTCAATGTGTACTTTGTGGAGCAGCGCAAGGTGAATTATTCAGAGGGGGTAGGATGATAGGTGTCTAAATCAGCGTCTAATTCTTGCTGCATTTGTTGACGGAGTTCTGTCGCAGCGGGGTGAGTCGGCTCTAGTTGAAGCGCCTTATTAAGAGAAGTGATGGCTTCATCGATCTGGCCTAACTTCCATTGTGCTTCTGCTTTAATCGCCCAAGCGTCTGCGGAATCTTGCTCGCTTAAGGTGGCTCGATGCAATGCTTTAATCGCCTCTTCAGAACGACCAAAATATTCGAATGCTTTAGCTTGCCCCAGCCATGCTTCGGACAGGGTCGGTTTAATCCGAGTCGCCCGTTGATAGATCTTCAACGCGTCCTCCCAACGATCTAGCTGCTCGAATGCGTTGCCGATGCTCTCTAAGGCTTCTGGATACCCTGGATTGAAGGAAAGGGCGAAATTACAGGCAATGATCGCCTTCTCAGGTTGGCTCAGCGCATTCAGGCTTTCACAGCGGCCTAAATAGGCTTCAGGTTGTTTGGGTTTGAGCTTAATGAGTTCGTTATAGGTGTCTAAGGCTTCTTGATACTGGCCATCCGCCTGCAATCTATCTGCATGGGACAACAAGTTGCTGATTCGGTCTCTTAGGGAAAGTCGGTCAGGAATTTTTTTCGGTAGCTGAAAAGAAACTTGTGAGAGAAGCGGCGAGACGTTGGCAAAACTATCGGGGTTGAACAGAGGCGGGGTTGCTGCCTGGTTACGCTCAACGATGGGTTGAGGGGATGGAGACGAGGACACTGTCTTAACCAGAAGGGAAATGACGCCTAAGGCGGCCAAGGCGCCTAACATTGGCAAGGGGGCGAGGAATTGTTTCCAGAAGGCGCTGGATAAGACTTTCGTTAGCCCAAAATTCTGGAGTAATTGGAAAAGGCCCGATGGATGCAAAAATTGGGTAGAGGCGGTCTTTGACACCGATGCTGAAAAAGGGGTTTCATCCTTCTCAGAGGAAATATTGAATTGGAAATTAGTTACCGGTTCCTGACTCAGATTTTGCTGGGAAGGCGGCTTGATAGAAGGTAAGGAGCTTCCAGCTGAGTGATTGCCGGTTTTATCGGCATGAAATAAGTCCTCAGGGAAGGGGAGTGACTCGTTTGGATCAACCGGTAGAAGCTGTAGATCCTCCAGCGCCTCAATTGCGGATTGATAGCGATCGCGGAAATCATAGCGCACCATACAATCAATCACCGCCGCCAATTCGGGTGAGACGTGGGGAGCATGGTTGCGCCAAGCTATTTCACTGGTGCGAATATCTTCATCCAGTCTTTTCGGATGAATCCCCGTTAAGGCCCGAACGCCAATCATGCCGACGGAATAGACATCACTACTGAACCGGGGTTTGCCCGCTAATTGTTCGTTGGGCATGTATCCCTGGGTGCCAATTGCGATCGTCAAATTAGTACCGCCGGGCTTGTGATCCATCGATCGGGCGCTAACCTGCTTCACAGCGCCAAAGTCAATCAGCACCATGCGTCCATCTTGCCGACGACGGATCAAATTTGAAGGTTTAATGTCCCGATGAATGACTTGCTTTTGATGGACAAACGCCAATACCTCCAAAATTTCCCGTAATAGGATCACGACCCAAGCTTCTGGCCAACGTTTATAGCCTGCCAATTGTCGACTGAGCTGCACCCCTTCGATATATTCTTGAGCCAGGTAAAACTCCCGATTTTCCTCAAAATGGGCCAGCAACGTGGGGATTTGGCTATGATCACCCAGGCGATAGAGGGCCCTCGCTTCAGTATCAAAGAGTCGCCTTGCCATCTCCAGACTTGCAAGATTGGTCGTCTTTGGCATGAGTTGCTTGATCACACACTGTGGATGGTCTGGCAAGTGCAGATCCTGCACCAGGAACGTGCGGCTAAATCCACCCGCACCTAGCTGGCTAATAAATTTGTATCGTCCTCCCAAAGGTGTTGAATGCACAAGTATTTCCTTAACTGATGAGTATCAGGAGAGCACCCTTGAGCATTTGTACTATCTAAGTCACCCATTTAGACAGTCATTCGTTAAATACCGTGTATCGCGTTACTATCCTAACTGTTCGCGATATGAACAATCAGTTCGGATAACACTGCCGGGAGTAACCTGGCAGAATAGAACGGAATGGTTTGTTTCAATAGTTTCAATATTGATAAGTTTGTTACGAGCAAGATTGATATGCCTAAACGATTTCAAATTGGGCCGCTCGAAGAAAACACTGAGAATTGGCTTATTATCTGGGCTGCGCTGTTAACAAAGAATAAAGTAACCTTGGCGAAGGAACTCGTTGGCCTCCAGGTGAGAAGACATAAAGCCATTATTCAGGAATTATTAGAAAACGCCGCAGAATCTCGGGGTCTAGACCCCGATGAGCTTTTCCGCAAGCTTCTGGCAAACCCGCTCTATTTAAAGGAAAGTCAAATTGATCAAGACTCCCATAAAGGACAACAGCCATAAGCGGGAGATTCCAGAAAAACTAACTCATCCTACGTAATTAGGGGGTTTCTCCTCTTTCAATCGAATCGCCCATCTGCTCCATTTCAATGAATTCAGATTGAGACAACTGAGTGGCTGTATCGGTGAGTATCTGCTTCTTCAGTTCCTCTATACTGACCTGCCGCTTCCATGCTAAGTGTTCTAGCACTTCATTCCGGTATTTAGTTCGTTGAAACAGCTGAGTCCGAAGTAATGTCTCCGCCTGCGCAGTTAAGGATGAATGCTTGATAAACGCTTCTAACTTAAGCATATCCGTATAATATTCTCCCAGATTCCCTAGGTGAATTTGTTCATCCGACACAAAAAACCTCCGCTATGTAATTTTCCCACAATCAAAAGTCCCTGTTGTTAACCCTATCGCTAAACCTGCCCTCAGCAGCCCAATTCGCCCGAAAACTATATGAGAAGCTCATAATAATTACTGCTTAGCAAGGCAAGGGGGAGGATCGGCGATACCCTTTCTTTGGGTAACAGATTACAGATAAAGATAGACCACAAATCTGACCACGGGTGAGAGGCCAGAGTCCTGAAAGTTGATACACCTAATTTACCTAATATTTAATTTATACCCTCTAACCCCATCTCTGGGTGTGGATTAGACTCAACCTTCCAATTGCCCTCATGAGAAAACCGACATCCGTTAAAAGTTCAGAAATTTTTAGTGGGGTGCGCGGTTTGGAGCCTTGGCGGTTAAGCGAGGAGTGGAGGGGGAAGAAGAGGAGATAGGGGAGATGGGGAGGCAGGGGAGGATGGAAAAGATGGTGTAGAGATGTAGAGACGCAAAATTTTGCGTCTCGGGAATATTGGGGAAGAGAGGATAGAGAAGATAAGGAGGACAGGGACGATGAAAGAAAAGCAAAATCTAAAAATTTTGCAATCTATAACAACCGTCATAGCCATTAGGACTCGTTAGGGCCAATTAGATGGGCTTAAACCCTCTGTCCTCAATGAAGTGGCGACGGGTATAACTAAAAAAACAAAATCCCCAGAAGTATTGAGGCGAACCTCCTTCTGGGGATTTTATGGTTGGAGTGTCTCTATTTACTGACAATAAAAAGTATCGGCGGACCTAGGAGAAAATAAAGCGCCCATCTCTCCATGCAAAGTTTTCAGTTTTCATCTAAGACTTTGAAGCTAACCTATTCGGCTTCTGATGCATTAGACGCCGCTTCAGGTTCATCAGCAACCACTGGGGTTGAATAAATTGCGCCGGATTCCCGCAAGGCTTCTTGGCGCTGGCGGCGAAATTCGGCGGCGGCGTTATTAACATTTTGATGTTGACGCTCTTGGTACTCAGCAGCGCTGACTGGATTAGTCAAAATAACCTGATGAACTAAATCAAATACATTGCTGGAGTCGTTAAAAAAGTCGCCAGAGCTATCTTCACTTGGCCCTAACCCTTCCAGCGGATCGATTGTTTGCTGAGCTAACGCCATCGGCGCCAGCGCTAGGATGCCGATACTAGCAGCAATGCTAATTAAATTCTGAGCAAGGTGTGCCATGTCCGCAAGCGTCCTTCTCTACAACGGGGTTCAAAAATCCCCGAAAATCTAAAGTCCCATAAACAGTGTAACGAAGACGAAATAAACCCGCCTAATTTCCCTGACTATAGCAGATAGATTTAAGGTGAGGTAGTCGGTATAGGACAGTTACGAAATACGCCGTCTAAGCAGCGGTTGAATGAGTGATAGGGAGACTGCGCTGAAGCCAATCAAAATTAGCAGGGAAGCGCCTAATGAAACGCCGCCCCAAGGGGCTTGCATGACAATGCTGCTCAAGCTCCAATCGCTGTGAAGGTAAAGATAGCGGATGGGTTCAATCGCGTAGGTCAGAGGATTGAGACTGGCGACTGTTTGTAACCAACTGGGCATGAAGGACAAGGGCACCAAAGCGGTGCTCGCGAAAAGTAAGGGCAGGTTGGTGACAAAGATGACGGCGAGCAGCTCAATGTGGCCGGGTAAGGCGAAGGATAAGCCCAAGCTTAAGGCAGTGACGCCCAATACTAGGGTTAACACAATGACAGCTACCAAACCGAGTCCTAATGGATCAGGCAGGCCAGCTCCTAGAAAAGCGCTCGTGGCGACAATGGCCGCCGCTTGCACCAAACTCATCGCCGCAATAAAAATGGCGGAGGCGATCACAATGGAGAAGCGCGACGCCAAGGGAGCCACCAATAATCGGTTCAGGAAGCCGAATTCCCGGTCAAACATGACCGGCAAGCCAGCGTTGAGGGCGCCGCCAAAGGCGGTGAAGACGATAATCCCCGCCCCTAAAAATTGGCCGTAATTTTGACTTTCGCCAAACAGTCCTTGGGGCACATTTTGGAACAGCGCTCCAAATAGAATGAGCCACATTAACGGTTGAATCACCCCGGCAATTAAGGTAGAAGGGCGACGTTGCAGCTGTATAAACAGGCGACGGGTCAACGCCAGCGTTTCCTGGACAAATTCTCCAGAAAACAATCCCGGCGGTTGGGCGGTCATCGCCCCAGTCCCCATCTCCGCCTTCCACTGCTGCAGTAGGAGGTTATTAATCTGGCTCTGAGAGGTTTGGGGGGAAGACGTCTCAGGCTTTGGAGGGATAATAGCGCCGCTCATGGTTCTGTCGTTGTTTATGTTAAGGGTGATTTTATGAGTTTTTCATTGCTTGTTTCTGTTCCGCTTTGAGGTCGCGGACGCCGACTGAGGCAAGTTCTGCATCTAGCAGGGTGCGGCCGGTCGCGGCCAGGTAAACATCATCTAGACTAGGGCGGGATTGGGAAATCCCGAAGGTGGGCAGGCCTGCCGCTTTGAGGGATTGTTGAACGGTCAGCAGGGCGTCTGTTTGGGGGGTGACCACCAGGTTTAGGGAATTGCCTTGAGCTGTGTTGACAATCACTTCCTGGACAAAGGGTAGCGTCTTTAAGATATCTTTGGCGCTTTCCGCCTCTTCAGGCGGCGTAAATTCGCGGATTCGGAGGGTGATGCGATCGCCCCCTACTTTGTCCTTTAATTCGGAGGGGGTTCCCACATCAATGACGACGCCCCGATCCAGAATCGCCACCCGATCGGCAAGGGCGTCCACTTCTTCTAGATAGTGGCTGGTGATCAGCACCGTTGTCCCGGCCGCCTTGAGTTGGCGTAAAAAACTCCACATCGCGAAGCGGCTTTCGATATCAAGACCTACGGTTGGCTCATCCAACACCAGCACATCGGGCTGGTGTAGCAAGCCAGACGCTAAATCGAGCCGCTTAAGGAGACCGCCGGAGTAAGTCCCTGTCTTTTTGTCCGCCCATTCCTTAAGGTCCAGTAGCCCTAACATCTGGTTGATTCGGTCTTTAGCGACCGCCTTCGGCAGGTGATAGAGATCAGCCTGGAGCTGCAGCAGTTCTCGACCCGTTAGCATTTTATCCAACGCGACTTCTTGAGCAATGTAGCCAAGACGCTGTCGGGCGGCGCGAGGATTTTCCAAGACAGAGGCTCCCCCCACCTCAAGCTTGCCGGAATCCGGGGAGGTTAGGGTGCAAAGGCAGCGAATGGTGGTTGTCTTACCAGCGCCATTGGGTCCAAGCAAGCCAAAAATTTCACCCGCCTCGACTGTCAGCGAAACGTCTTTAACCGCTTGCACAGAACCGTAAGACTTTTTCAAGTTTTCAATCAGGACCGCAGGAGGCATGAGGTAAGCCAATTAAATGTTCAAAATGATATCAACTAAAATTTTACCGAACTCTGCTTGGACTCATCCGACGATGTGAATGGCGCTGGCAAGGGTTGTCAGATTTTCAGAGAGCAGACTGACGACTTGATGAGAAATCGGTAAGCTATCCACCACCATGCCAGCGGATAACATCATCATATAAAGAATGGAGTATTTGAACAGCGATCGGGCTAACTCTTTATCCTCGGGAGCTTGAAGTAGGGTCCAAGCTTTTTTGATAAAGACGCCGCCGAGCAGACTGGCCACAACCACATAGATGACGCCCGTGGCTCCTAGGGGATAGGCCAATAGCAGCGTAATCGGCACTAATCCCAGCGTATAAAACCAAATCTGTTTGGCAGTGGCTTCATTCCCCGCAATCACCGGCAGCATGGGCACGCCCACCTTGGCGTAGTCATCTTGAATCAGTAACGCCAGCGCCCAGAAGTGGGGCGGGGTCCAAACAAACACGACGGCGAAAATCACCCAAGCAGGCCAACTTAGACTTCCCGTCACAGCAGCCCAGCCCACTAGGGGGGGAATGGCGCCTGCAGCGCCGCCAATCACAATGTTTTGAGGGGAAGACCGCTTTAGCCAGTGGGTGTACACGCCGATGTAAACGGCAATCCCGGCCATCGCCAAACAAGCGCTCAACAGATTGGCGAAAGCGGCTTGAAGGGTAAAGGACGCCACCGCCAGGACTAAGGCGAATAACAAAGCATCTCTCACCTGGATTCGGCCCGATGGAATGGGACGGTGGCGAGTCCGCTCCATGTCGTAATCAATATCCCGGTCGTACACACAATTAATAACCTGGGCGGACGCCGCCGCCAGGGTTCCGCTGATCAGGGTGACGCATAAGAGCAAAGGGTCAAGCGTTCCGGCTGCGGCGACCCACATTCCCGCCGCCGTTTCAATTAGCAGCAGCGGGATAATGCGGGGTTTGGTCAATTGCAAATAGCTTTGCAGGACTTGCCGCAGGTTTTGATGGTGACGAGAAGCATCGCTCCAGGTGGTTGTTTGGTGCATGCGAATTGCCTATCTATTTAGGAAGATTGGTTACGAGTCTGGGATATGAGGATTGGGGGAATTTCCACTGAAGCCGATGGATAGGGGGTAAGAATACTTGGCGACAGAAGACTAAGGATGGAAGTCAGGAGGCGGGAAGACCAAGACTGCCTGATTCTGGCTGCAATATTCTGGCTTCTGCATTCTGTATTCCGACGGCTGAATGCTATTTCAGGGATAATTCTCCGCTTCAGGGGGAGTGACCCGGTTAATGATTGGGCGTCAGTATTGACTAAAACTCTTCAACGATTGACGGGGGCGCTAGTTCAACCTCGCGGCGATCGCGCAGAGCCAATACGGTAAAGCACACAAGCGTCCCCAATAAAGCGGCGCCCACAGTTTGGTGGGAAACAGTCAGGGTTTCGACTTGAAGGTGAAGACGGAAGGTGGCGATCCCTAACAAAATTTGCAGCAACACAAGAATGCCCGCTATATTTGCAAGTCGGCGTAAAGCAGCATGCAAGGCGGGCGTGCGCCAAGCCATACCCACCAGTAGAAACGTTGCTAGAGTTGGCGGAACTACCCCCACAAGATGGGTGTTCATAACCTGACAAAGTTCTGCTAGGCCAAAGCACTGGTGAGCCGCCCAGCGGGAGGCGACAAGTCCGCCCAGAAGGCTCTGAAGATAAACCAGAATAGTTGCAGCTAATCCTACCCAGGGTAATGCGCCGGTGGTTCCGGTGCCGCGATAGGGTGTTAATAAAACGCCGATAACTAGCAAGAGGGTGAAAAATAATAGAGCGGTTCCTAGATGCGCTGTGACGATGTCAAAGCGCAGGAGTTGCGTGACCGTCAGCCCTCCCAACATTCCCTGAACCACGATCAGCATCAGGGCTCCTAGCGCTGCCCAGGGCAGCCAGGCGGGTAGGTCCCGACGATGCCAAAAGCAAAGACCCGCCAACGCGATCGCCATCACCCCGATCAAACTGGCGTCGAGTCGGTGGAACCACTCTAGAAATACCTGCAAGTTCATTTGTTGCATTGGGGCCAATTGGCCATAGCACAGCGGCCAATCTGGACAGGCGAGTCCGGCGTTCATGACCCGAGTTGCACTGCCAACCGCCATCAGGGCGAGGGTCGCGATCGCCATTTTCCAGACAAGGCGACGAATCCGAACCTGAGGGTGAAGAGGAGAAGTGCGGGTCGGCGCTGACTGAGGAAGGTTAGGGTTAATCGTAGAGTCAGCCATTGTACTCACCTCTTAAAAAGCAGGGGCTTACAGACAGTCTGAGTAGAGGAAATGCGATTAAAGTCAGAAACACGATAGTGATAGAGAACACAAATCAGGATTAGGCAGATCTAAACAAGGCGGATAGAGTGAGGAGCGACTTGAGGAATGAGCTGGGAAAGTATTGGCGGGCCAATCGCTCAAACCAATAACGCGAAGAAGGCGTTCAGTTATGCACTTTCTGGATTAAGATTCCTGAGAGGAAATGTAGGTTTCTCCAATTAGACACTTGGAACGCCGCTTCAGTTCCATCTTTGTAATAGGACGGCTATATTTTTACATCTTCGGACGGCTATATTTTTACATCTTCGCCTACCACTTTAGAGACGGAAACTCGCAGATTAGAAAAGCTTTAGGATTTTCTTCGGAATTCTTGCCTTAATCACTTGGAAAGTATTCACCACTACCCTTTAAACATTCACCTGACTTTTGAATTTTAATTGGGTATGTTTACATAGGCTTCCCTAATTTTCACTGAGTCTTTACTGATTTTTACTGAGTGCTTGGAACTAAGGTTATTTTGTTTTCATCCATTACTCTTTGCTACGCCCACACCCCCAACTCCGCTCCAAATTTTGGGATTTGGGAGAAAACCAAGTTCCTCTTCTCCTAAACAGGGGAGAACGATTTAAGAAGAATGGGTCTATAGAATTATGGGTTTTATTGAATCCAATCTATTGATAATAATTAAGTTCAGAACTTTGACAAAATGGTTTAGAAATTCCTCCTGTCAATGTTGAGGAATCTTAAGCTTAATGCGGATGAAGGAATGGGGTGAGAATGTTGGCTCCCTAATATCTTGAAGTTGAACAACGCCGAGTTTTTGAATCCTGGCCTACAAAAGAGCTTGAATAATCATTCAAGTCTTAATGAATTCTTATGAACTGTATTACCTCAAACAGCCTTTTCTGCAAATGCATGGTGAAATCCAAAAGAAAACTAAAAAATGCCTAAAGATTTTCGGCTAAATTCACTTCTATCAGGGTTTGCTGCTTTAACTTAGGTATAAGTAAGGGACTTAAGTAAGGGATGACGGAACTCTAACAGCTACAACCGAATCAGAACACAATAAGTTGGTCAGCCAATTAAGAGAATAGTCCAGTTTTGACTGAATCAGCTCAACTGACGTTGCAACTGAGTTTTAACTCACTTCTTTGGCGCACTATAGCAAGTCACGACCCGTCGAATTCCTCCTGACTCACGAGGAGCCCAAAAAACACTCTGATTGATTCATTACTCACTGTCTGTCCCGAACCTATAAGTTTCTATCTCTAAGCGAGGTTCTGATTAGTTGTGAAAATTCCAAGTAGTATTCTGACGATGCTAGCGGGGGTCACCCTAACGCTAGTTAGCCTCTGGTATGGCCAGAACCATGGACTGATGCCGGTTGCAGCCTCCCATGAGGCCGAATTGGTGGACGAATTATTCGACGCCATGATGGTCATCTCTGTGGGCCTGGTCATCCTGGTGGAAGGCGTTTTGATCATCGCCGCCATTCGTTTTCGCCGTCGAGATGGGGATGAAACAGACGGTCCCCATATTGAGGGAAACGTGCCGCTGGAAATTCTCTGGACCTCCATTCCCACTGTGATTGTCCTGGGCATTTCGGTTTACAGCTTTAGTCTCTATCAACAGATGGGGGGGCTAAATCTGTCAAATCAAGCGGCTGATGCAGGAGCAGTAGAAGTCGCCTATGCCTCTGATAATTCATCCAATTCTGGCCATCTGGCTTCGGCGGGAATTGGTCTGACTCAAGGAATGGGCGACCAACCTCCCGTTGCGGTGAATGTCAAGGCGCTTCAGTACGCCTTTGTCTTTACCTATCCCGAAAGTGGGGTGATTTCAGGCGAACTGAAGGTTCCAGCAAATCGGGGGGTGAATTTGTCGATGGAAGCTCAAGATGTGATTCACGCCTTTTGGGTGCCTGAATTACGTCTCAAGCAGGATGTTGTCCCTGGCGAAACCACGGAGTTGTCCTTTATCGCTACTCGGGAAGGCACTTATCCCATCGTCTGCGCTGAATTGTGCGGTCCCTACCATGGGGCTATGAGGTCTCAAATCCAGGTGCAATCCCCGGACGAGTTTGATGCTTGGATGCAATCTCAAATCGCCAGTCAAGACAACGCTGTCGAAACGGTTGCAGCAGCGCCTGCGGCTGAGCGTTCCGATGCTGATTATCTTGCGCCTTTGGCGCAGCCTTTAAACCTTGATGTTGAAGCAGACGCCTTAGCTCAACTCCAAGCCCCCGCTCATAGCCATGAGCATCCCCACTATCAAATGGCTGCTCGGATTGACTAGACCCTGAGCGGGTGTTGCGTCCCGACCACAGAAATTGCAGCGGTTATCCGCCCAGAGAAACTAATCAAACAGTTACGAGGATCTATGGCACAAGTAGAGATTCTGGAAAGTCCAGCGTCGTCTCCCCCTCAGGCTCATGGGGGGGAGCGGAAGTGGACCGATTATTTTACCTTCAGCACCGACCACAAGGTGATTGGCATCCAGTACATGGTGACTGGTTTCATTTTCTATCTGATTGGCGGGGTGCTGGCCACCATGATACGGACGGAGTTAGCGACTCCACAGCCTGATTTCGTTACCCCAGAGGCCTACAACGGCATCATGACTTTGCATGGCACAGTCATGTTGTTTTTATGGATTGTTCCGGTTGGCGCCGGCTTAGCGAATTATCTCATTCCCCTGATGATTGGGGCGAGAGATATGGCCTTTCCTCGGCTAAACGCGATCGCCTTCTGGATGATTCCGCCTTCCGGAATTCTGCTGGTCAGCAGCTATTTCTTTGAAGCTCCCTCAGCTGGATGGACCTCGTATCCGCCGTTGAGTGTGAATACGGGCTTAGTCGGCCAGGGAATTTGGATTTTGGCCATTTTGGTGGGAGGAACCTCTTCAATTTTGGGGGGACTCAACTTTGCAGTCACCATGCTCAAAATGCGCGTTCCCGGCATGACCTTGTTCAAGATGCCGTTGTTCTGCTGGTCCATGTTAGCGACCTCTATGCTGATCCTGATCGGCACCCCAGTTTTGGCGGGCGCTCTGATTTTACTCGCCTTTGACCTATTCGCCGGCACTTCCTTCTTTAACCCGGCTGGCGGCGGCAATCCCGTCCTTTTCCAGCACTTGTTCTGGTTCTATTCTCACCCAGCAGTATACATTTTCGTTCTGCCGCTGTTTGGGGCGATCTCAGATGTCATCCCCGTCCATGCCCGTAAGCCGATTTTTGGCTATCAAGCGATCGCTTTCTCCAGCTTCGCCATTAGCTTCTTGGGTTTGATTGTGTGGGCGCACCACATGTTCACCAGCGGCACCCCTCCTTGGTTGCGGATGTTCTTCATGATCACCACCATGATCATTGCAGTGCCCACCGGCATCAAGATTTTTGGTTGGTTGGCCACTCTATGGCGCGGTAAAATCGCTTACACCAGCGCCATGCTGTTTTCCATGGGGTTCATCGCCACCTTCACCATTGGCGGTGTGACTGGCGTGATGCTGGCGGCGGTTCCCTTTGACATCCACGTCCATGACACCTACTTTGTGGTTGCGCACTTCCACTACATTCTCTTCGGCGGCGCCGTATTTGGGGTGTATATGTCGGTGTACCACTGGTTCCCCAAGATGACCGGCCACATGATGAACGAATTCTGGGGCCGTGTCCACTTTGTGCTCACATTTATCGGGATGAACCTCACCTTCATGCCGATGCATGAGTTAGGGCTCATGGGCATGAACCGTCGGGTCGCCCTCTATGATCCCCAGTTCACTGATCTGAACGTGATGGCCACGATTGGCGCTTACATCATGGCGGTATCCACCATTCCCTTTATCATCAATGCGGTTTGGAGCTGGCGATATGGTCCTAAGGCGCCAGCCAATCCCTGGCGAGCGCTGACTCTAGAGTGGCAAACCACCTCTCCCCCGGCGATCGAGAACTTTGATGAATTGCCAGTGCTGAAGACAGGGCCTTATGATTACGGTCTGGGTTATATTCCCGAGATCGATCCCCCAGAACTTTATGGGAAACAGGTTTCTGAACCAACAGCTTCTTGATCATCTTTAGTTTTTTGCGTATGGGCGCACGATTGAGTGCGCCCGTGGGCCAGAGACTCTTATGAACGGGTAATCCCCTTCCCATCCCTATTTTCTAGACACTATGCAAGGATCAATCTCTGACACCGCTGAAAGCACTCTAAATATCGCCCAGGAAACCGGAGCTGTGGACCACCACGCGGATCATCCAGACCATCGCATGTTTGGCGTGGCTGTGTTCCTGGGGGCTGAGACCATGATTTTCCTGGGGTTGTTCTCGGCTTTTTTAACCTATCGACTGATGGCTCCAGTGTGGCCGCCAGAAGGAACGCCAGGCGGTTTGGAGTTGCTCCTGCCTGGCATTAACACACTGATTCTGATTTCTAGCAGCTTCGTTATCCACCAAGCGGATACCGCGATTAAAAAGAATGATGTTGGCGGTTTGCAAAAGTGGTTTGCGATTACAGCCGCCATGGGAGCTATCTTCCTGGCGGGTCAGCTCTACGAATATAGTCATCTGGAGTTTGGCCTAACCACCAACGTCTTCGCTAGCTCTTTCTATGCGCTGACAGGTTTCCACGGTCTACACGTGTTTGTAGGACTGTTGTTGATGCTGGCGGTGCTGTGGCGCTCCCGCAAACCTGGCCATTATTCTAACGAAAGTCACTTCGGAGTAGAAGCAGTAGAACTCTACTGGCACTTTGTAGATGTAGTCTGGATTGTTCTTTTCTTCCTGCTCTACATCTTGTAATTTCTTTGCCTGTGTAATGCAGGGAAGTTCAAACAATGAATGGGTGCGCCGTCTAGGCGCACCCATTTGTTTTGCGTGTTCGTCCTTGTTGAAAAAAAGGAATACAGAATGCAGAATACATAAGTCAGCCAGGAACTGGATTCTGACTCCTGACTCCTGTATTCTTGCCCCATCAGAACGTCCTGGCTAGAGTTGATACCCATTGTTCGGTAGGCGGAAAGCTCCACAATCAATGATGTGGGAGTGATTAGGGCTCCTAAAGTATCAATTATCGCGTCATTCCTGTGAAAACAGGAATCCATCGTCGATTCCGGAGCCCATTTGCTGGATTCCCACCTGCCTGGGCATGGCGCCTAATCCCTGTGCTTATTGCTATGTGTCCAAGTGTTAAATTCGCCAGTAGTATCTTCAAAAGGGTGGCTGAAGCCTGGCATATCCTCTATCCTCTTCCCCTTTTGTAGGCTTTGCCTTCTTGAAGAGGAGAGAGATTAAGGGGGATCCTTAACCGCATGGTGTTGGAAGCGGTTCGAATACATTGCGTTAAAAAAGGTAGAGACTGTATATGCAATATGCAACGTCTCTACCTATTCATCATTTGGGTTTGTTGTCGGTTGGACTAACGCCTAGCTTTTAATGCTTTAGCCTTTATCCTGAAGCAACTGACTAATCCAGGAGCTTAGCAGATCAAAGCCTAATTTAAACAAATCCACGGTGACTTTTAAGGTGCTAGATCCAACTTTTAAGGCGTTAGACCCAAGCGCCTGCAATTCGCCTTTTATTTTAGCCAGTAGTTCCGCCCTGGCATTTTCTTCGGCAGAGATCTCAGAAGCGTCTTCAGCCAGAGAATCTATTTCTTCAGCGACTTCGCTATTATCTTGGTCAGGGCCGCTCGCCTCTCCGTCGACTTGCTGGCTAACCTCAAGTTCTGTTGAAATATCTGAAGTTTCCTCTGGATTGTCTTTGGAGATTGGCGACGATTCTGAAGGAAGTTCCTCGCCACCGACTGCTTGGCTGTCAGCGATCGCCGGTTTAGCCGGTTCTTTGCTTGATTTAGGCAATTTCTCCTTAACCGGAGATTTGCTCTCGGCAGCAAGTTTCTGTTCCCCTAGCGCAGCATCGCTCAATTCTTCCTTGTCAGGGCTGCTGGATGCCGTTTCTGCAGATATTTCTTTTGAGGCGGCCACAGAATTAGCCTCGGCGCTTGGCGAGGGCTCCAAAACACGTTCCTTAACTTCTGTATTCGCCTCAGCAATGACTTGTTTGGTGGAGTTTTCGATTGGGGGAGACGGTTTGTCTTCAATGGGCTCCGACGGTTTGATTTTGTCGGTAAGCGCACGCTTCCCTTTGGTAGATTTACCGGCCTCGTTATCTAATTGAGCTTCGCCTGATTCAGTCAAACTATCCGACGAGTCGGCGTGCTTCTGAGATGATTCAGTGGGGAGTTGGGGAGGCGTTTGTGTCTCTGTCGCCTCTGCAGTCTCTACCCCGTTGGAAGATTGAATAATTGCCAGCGGCGTTTTAGTTTGCTTGACTGCGCTCGTGATGCTGTCTGCGATCGCATCGGTTTGCTCAACCGCTTGTGCTTGAGTGGGTTCTTTAGAAGTTTTAGAGGGATGCTCAATTGCTTCGACGACTAAACCAGATTCTTCCCATCCAGCATCGGGGTCAATCGGAGCGGCGATCGCCTGGGGCATCGCTAATAATCCGCCCTGCCAAAGGAATGCAAAGGCCGATAGAGCGGTTATCCCAATTCTAATAATATGTCTGAAGAGTTTGTTGGCTTTCATACACCTATTTTTCATACACCTGCATAAAGACGTCGCCAAGTTTATTCAAGTCAGATTTGGTCTAGAGGCGACGGCGGCTAAATCACGCCGTAACGTCCAAATTCAATACACAAAAGAGGTACACCGTCTAAGCGCTTGGCGCACCTCATGGTTACTAGTCATAGGGGGTTGACCACTAGCTAGAAAAAGCCTTGAGCCAATCGACGAATTCATCAAAGGCGACTTCAGCTTGAGAAGTCGCCTTTTCAGCCATCCCTTTGGCTTGTACAAAGACTTCTTTAGCGTTGACTTCAACCAGCTGCAACGCCTTCTCCGTCTGAACCTTGATGGCGTCTACCACCTGAAGATCCAGTTTTGCTGTCAAAGGAGCTTGGGCGTCAAAGTTGACTAATACACTGACGCTCTCCTCCGCAGGGGCGTCATCATTGGTCTCGTCTTCAACCTCAGAAGATGGACTCTGATCGAGTAGGCTGTGGCTGGAAAACTCAATCAAGTCAGTTTCGGACTCAATGGGATCCGCCGCCGCAGCTGGCTCAAATAAACAAGATAAGCCCACCCAGACCATCGCCAGAGTAAGGAATCCTGTGAGTCCCGCCCGAACCGTTTGCCCTATTCTACGCATCAGGGTATTGCGTTGCATAAACCTATCCATAACTCAACCGCTCAATTCATTTGAATCGCCTCACCATTTAGCAGTTCCTGAGGCAAATTACAGACCAGGTGGAAGTTCTAAATCTTCATCAAAACGTTAAGTTTTGAAAAAGGCGGGGAGCTGAGGGAGCACTGATGGAGAGGATGGGGGAGATGGGGAGGCAGGGATCAATGTGGTCGCATCCAATTAGGATCCTTAGTCGTATTTATATAGAGGAGATAGGACAGTGGGGGTGTAAGGTGTCGGGCGACAAAAAGTTGGCGCTTGCCAAAGAGATGGGAAAAACGGGGAGAATTCTCAGTGGAACCCGCGGATCTGGACAATGGGTAATTCATGATTAGGTTGATGACAATGGGGCTAGATCGGCCGCCTACTAATTCTTCCACTCCACTGGAAGCGAATGACGCTGAGCTGATACAGGCGCTGAAAGCAGGGAAAGTGAGCGCATTAGGGAGGCTCTACGATCGCTACGCGGGTTTGGTTTATAGTCTAGCTCTGCGAATTTTAGGCAATCCCGCGGATGCCGAGGATTTAACTCAAGAGGTCTTCATTATGTTGGGAAATGTCTATAATCCTAACCGAGGCTCCCTCAGCAGCTTTTTAGCGACACTGACGCGATCGCGGGCCATTGACCGCCTCCGAACCCACAGCAATCGTCATAAAATCCTGACGCGTTGGCAAAAGACGATATCGCCAGAGGTCTTCGCCGCGACTCCATTTGACCAGGCTTCGATGAAAGAACGGCGAGAAAAGGTGCAACAGGCCTTGGCGGATTTGCCAGAAAAATATCGTCAGGTGCTGGAGTTGAGCTACTACGAAGGGCGCAGCCATTCAGAAATCGCCAAGAATCTTGGGACTCCCCTCGGCACGGTCAAGACTTGGGCCCGTAAGGGACTGATTCAACTCCGGCAAAATCTGCAGGACTTCATCCAAGAGCACCCCAATGACTGAACCTTTAACCCCTAAACACTTCTCTGAACTTGCCGCTGGTTATGTTCTGGGTGATTTGACGCCGGAAGAAGCGGAAATCTTTCAGCAACGATTGACGAATCATCCCGAGCTGACTGCAGAAGTGACTCGCCTGCAGGAAACCTTAGGATTAATGGCCTACGGTTTACCTGAAACGTCACCGCCATTCAAGTTGCGCTCCAGCATCTTGAAGACGGCCGCCGCTAACCTTGAGGTATCGTCTTCCCCCCAAGGGTCAAACCAATCTTCTCGATTTCCATCATTCCGGTTGTTTACCCCCTGGATTGCTAGCGGCGCAGTCGCGCTGTTAGCAATCACCTTGGGGCTGGAAAATCATCGACTTCGACAGCAATCCCAGACCTTGCAGGCTCAAGTGACGCAGCAGGGCGAAACAATCGCCAGACTCCAGCAGGGGTTAGCTAACGATACCTCTCCGTTTGTCGACGCCATCACCCTAACTTCTTCCAGTACTTTTCTTACGAACAATTGGCAGGGAATTGAACAACTGTCTCAGGACCATATCCGGTCGCTCATTCAACCTCAAGGGCCTGTGGATTTCGCCTCTAACCGTCCTGAAGAGATTGTCAAGCAACTTCAATCCCATTTTTCTAAGCCCCTTTCCCTGGCGCGGTTAACTCAGGAAGATTCAACCCTTCTAGGCGGCAGTCCTTGCCAATTTGGCCAGATCCAAGGCTTACGGCTAACGTATCAGGTGACGCCGACGAATACCCTTTCCCTATATCAGCTTGAACGCGTTGAAAAAAATTCCTCTTTCCCACAACTGGATTCCACTCAACTCTATATGGATCCATCGAATGGCCCCAGCATAATCTTCTGGGCTGATGACTCCTTCCTCTACGCCCTTGTCGCCGAGTTGCCCGCCGAGCAACTTAAGCAATTAGCCGCGCAGGTCGTTTTTAGGAGTTAGCGTGCTGAACTACTGTCTACCGCCTACTCGAGGCTTTCTAGAAAAGATAGAGACCGGGTCAGTGTAGACGCAATAGGTATCGCGTCCTTTCGTCTTTGCGATATACAGGGCTTGATCGGCCATGGCGATCAAACATTCAGGCGATGAGTGGAAAGTGGGAATGAGGCTGGCAATGCCCAAACTAAAGGTAACTATATGGTTAGGGGCATTGGCGTGGGGTAACGCCAACTCTGCAATCTCAGTTTGAATTTGTTGAACAATATGAATAGCCCCCTCAAGGTCAGTATTCGGCAAGACGATCGCGAATTCCTCCCCGCCATAACGCGCTGCTATGTCAGCGGGGCGCCTAATGACTTGTTCAAGTATCTGGGCAATTTGTTTGAGGCAGTCGTCCCCGGCTAGATGACCATAGTAATCGTTATAGGATTTAAAGTAGTCGACGTCACACATTATCAGAGAGATTGGCGCTTTTTCGCGCTTAAGCCGCCGCCACTCCTGTTCAAAATATCCGTTAAAACAGCGGCGGTTGGGAATCTGAGTAAGTCCGTCTAAATTCGCTAATCGCTCCAGTTCTCGATTGGCGGCTTGTAATTTCTGGTAAACCTCTCCATGCTGAATCGCGATTGCTAATTGAGCGACCAATTGTTTAAGCAGGTCTATTTCCCACTGTCGCCAAAGCCGGGGGGCTATGCAATGGTGAGCGATCAACATTCCCCAAAGTGTGACGTTGTCTGGCGTTTCCTGCTGCAAAATAGGCAGAGCCAGAACGGCTTGTACATGCACGCTAGCAAGCATTTCTACATAGCAGGGTTTCAAATCCTTAGCTGCATAGATATTTTCAACAGCGCTGATTCGTCCTTGCAAGTAGGCGTCACTCCAGTGGTATTCCAGGCAAGGATCCAGCATAACCTCTCCCAGAATAGAGAACTTATCAGCGCTAACCGACTCATTGACAATCTGCCCGCTCCAATCTGGAAAAAAGCGGTAAATGACTACCCGATCGGTTTGGAGTAAGCATCGCACTTCTTCAACCGCTGTGTTCAAGATTTCATCAAGTTGTAGAGACTGGCGGATACGTTGGGTGATTTTCCCCAACAATCTTTCCCTTTGAGCGCGCTGATGGATTGATTGCTCTGCCTTTTGAATTCGCTTATCTAAGAGCATTGACAACGATAAGCTCAAATCTGGAGGCGCTCCCTCAAATGGGCTGCAATCTCTAGCAACAGCACCATCCGATTCGGAGCGAACCCAAAAATCTGGAAGCACGTCTAACAGCGCTTGCATTTCTTGTGCTTGATTCTCAAGTTTGGCTTCAATTTCTTGGCGCGCTTGATTCGCTTGCTGGAGTTTGGCATGTTGTCGCCGAATCGTCAGTTGATGGGTGATGCGAGCCATAACTTGACTGGATTCAAAAGGCTTGGTCACATAATCGGCTCCTCCCACCCTAAACGCCTTGTCACAATCAAAGGGTTCATCCGCCCCCTTCACGAATATCACAGGAAGCTCCTGGGTTGCAGCCATTTCTTTAAGGATGGAGCAGACTTCGTACCCATCCAACTCTGGCATATTGACGGCTAGCAGAATGAGCTCCGGAAATTCATTCTTCGCTATTTTTAACGCCTCTTTTCCAGTGAGTGCTTGATTCACTCGGCAACCCCAATCCATTAGCAGATTAGAAAGAACATGCAGCTGATCGGGTTGATCATCTACAACAAGAATATGAACTGGGGTTTCTGTCATAGCTGTGGTGTAAGAAATGGCGCTAGTCTCGCGAGCTCCAAACAGTTGCCCCCCAACGATATTGAAAATGTCGCCTTCCTCCAGGTGATCAGCCATTTTCTCGGAGATGCAATTTTTCCGAATCCATTTGCTTTGCCAACTATCACAATTGGCAAGGAGCGATTTTCGGTTGGGCAGTCCGCAACAGCAGATCCATCCTGAAAGTACGATTCCAAGTGAAGGATAAGGTGATTCTACCTAGATTCGCTGATTAACTTAGCAGTGAAACCACGGAATTTCTTGTTGCCGAGGTCGGTTGTAGTACTGAGTATCTTGGCTGAAAAGTAAGCGTAGAAGGCTTTTCTCAACCGACTTAAATGAATAAAATATTGAAGTTTTATAAGATTTGTTCCAGTTTTGCCAGAACAGATAAAGAGTAGCTGTAGGTCATATAACCAAAGCATATATGAGTGAATTCACGCATTACTTTCAAATCAAGTCTCCGTAAGCACCTAGAGCAGGCTGGCAGAAATAAAGTTCTGGTTACGAGAGCCTTCTCAGGCTGCTAGGGCAGCCTTGTCATAGGTCCAACAGCAAGGCTTATATTTCCAGTTAAAAGGCTTAGCCAAGGTCTGATTGAAATAG
>JASJDH010000278.1 GCA_030065175.1 Leptolyngbyaceae cyanobacterium MO_188.B28
GCTAAGCTTTCTTCATAAGCTTCTAGAGCGGCTGCTTGATTCCCTTGCTCAGCTTCAATGAGCCCAAGGTTGCCGATGATAACCCCTTCTGCAATGCGGTCTTCTGTTGCTTGAGCAATGCTTAAACTATATTGATAGGCTGCAATGGCTTTATCATAAGCCCCCAGTTTTACATAAACGTTGCCCAAGTTACTTCGAACTTGTCCAATGGCTGCTTCCATTTCTAGATCAACAAAGATGTCTAAGGCGGCTTGATTCGCTTCGAGGGCGCTGATGTATTGCCCCGTTGTTCGGTAGGCGATTGCTAGATTACCTAATGTTTGCGCCTGCTTTAGAGGACTCTCGTACAGAGTTAAAGCATTTTCCCAGTGTTGAATGGCTTCTAGCAGTTGACCATGTCGATAAGCTATTAAGCCTTTCTTAAAGGTATCGTTAGCTTGAGTTAGGACGATATTTGGTGAATTTTGTGCTGGGCTAGAAGTCACAATAGGTGGCAAATGTCCTGTAGTTAGGTCAAGGATCATTAATGGAGTGAAAACAAAACTTACCCAGCGATTCTGTTTCATTAGATATCCTGTGCATACAAAGGTGCACTTTCGGGACGATCAGACTCTGGTTCTTCATCCACTGAATTTGCTGTTTCAGGCAAGAAAATCCGAATAATTAGGACCCTATTATCGGAGATATGAGGTATAGGTAAAATGTTATTTTTGGGACTATTATTAATAACATAAAAACTAGAGTTTCCTTACTACTTGTTCTTTAATACTTCGAATCCTAGTTCTTATTCCTCCCCAATTGAATTTACTGTTTCGGAATAGAAGACCCGGGTAATAGGAGATCCATTATCTTGCATGTAGGTGACAGATTCGATGTCACCTACAACATAATTTTCATTGTCATCAAAACTAAGGACATCTCGCCACTCATTCTCCAATGCTTCAGGCTTTAGTTCCCAACTCACTGAATACACTGTTTCAGGCTGGAAGACCTGAGTGATTGGGGATCTATCATCGGAAAAATCGGGTATGGATGCTGCGTTCTCTTCAGCAAGATTACTGTCAATATCTGCCCTAGAGTTTTCCTGCTGGTTGCTTTCTAACGCTTCAAGCTCTGATTCCCCTTCCTTTCTAGGGTTGTCAAATGGAGGTTGCGTCACACAGGGATCGACTAATTGAGTATTTTCAACAGGTTGCAAGTCTGGTGGCAATAGTGATTGATCAACCGTCAATGTAGCGTCATTAGAAACTTTTGTCGATTGAATGTTGTCACAAAATAAGCGAGCTGTCTCAATTTGTGGAGGTTCTGATGGTGGCGGCGTCCCGAATGTTCGGTCTTGCAAAGAGCCATCTAAACTAGAGTCCGTTCGGCTATTCGCTATTCCAGCAACCGTCCCATTCGCCTCACTGGGAAAGGCTCCTGAGGGAAAACTGAAGGGATCTGAATTTGCTGTAACTATTAGACTATTTGCCCCAGATTCAAACACTGAAAGCGGATTGGCATCATCATAGTCTGGTCCAATAACAAAATACTGAGATGGATCTCCTTCAATAAAGATTCCGGACACTTGGGTTTCAAGACCAGTTGCTGGATCGATAGAAGACTCTAGATTGTCAAAAATTACTTGCCGATCTTGACCATAGCGAATAAAAATTGGGCCATCTACTGACTCTAGACTAACAAGAAATTCTTTAACGTCAATGGAACCAGAGAAATCTCCATAGCCGGAAGCGATTAAGAATTCATTAACCGTTTCTGGTAAAGCTTCAACTATAGGAACATCATCAAATTCGAACTTAGAAATAGTTGCAGATCTGTAGCCTAAAGCCTGAAATAAGCCACCTGAATCAATATAAATACCTCCGACACCAGCCAGAATGTAGCCAACTTGAATATTGTCAGTCTTAGTCGTTAGTCTTACAAAGGATGTTGAGGTATCCGAGGTGCTCCCAACATTGGGATTTCGAATATCCTCAGTGGTGATACTGTTCACAGCAGAAATTTCCACCGACTGACCACTAATATCTGCTGCAACAACAGAGCCTCCCGACTCGATCAAAACTGTTCCGTCGTCAGAAACTGTATCGATATTACCAATTTTAATTTCGTTTCCAGAGATCTCTAGATCTCTTCCATTTGTTGTGATGGTTTGACTTGAATCCATCTCAAATGAGCCTTCACCACTCGCATCACTATCAGCAGTAAAGGTAATTGAACCATTAGAGCTAATGAAATTTAGAGATATGCCATCGGCAATAGTAATATTATTCTTTGCCTCTAAAACAATATTTCCAAGTTGGTCGTCTAACACATCTGCATTAACAGTGATGTTTCCAGGAAATTCACCCTCAAGAATATTTGGCAAGGAAACTTCAATACCTGAACTGCTTGCATCATTGCTAATGATAATGTTTTCTGGATCGAGAAGTAGAGTTCCAGAATCACCTTGTTCTGCACTGATATCAACACTGCCCTCAAACGAAAGATTCTCTTCTCCAGAAACCTCAACGAAACCTCCATCACCTGATTCAGTTCCTCCCCGAGCGGTAATCTCGCCCAAAAACTGCGTCCCTCCATCCGCCCAGACAATCACTTGTCCCCCATCACCACTGACCAAGGCATTAGCAGTAATACTTGTCCCCTCGTCGATGTAAGTGCGTTCTGCATTGGGGATAGCCCCTCGCCCTTGATAATCACCCCCGATTCTGCCTGATCCACTCCCACTAGTCCCAGACACATCTAACCTGGCATTTAGCAACCCCACTCGGTCACCCAAAACATCGATATTGCCTCCAATTCCACCAGCAGCCAAGTTGGCTGCGTCAACCACGCCAGAAACAATCGTCGTCCCCGCCTCAGTCGGAATAACCGTATCAGAACTTGTTAGCTTCACCACGCCATTCTCAGCCACCACCCCTGTCGCCGCAGGCAGCCCTCCACCCGTCAACAACTCCGGCAACGAAAGCGGCGTCACAAGCTGAGCACTGCCATTAACCGCCGCCTGAGCATTCGCAGGCAACGCCAGACTCAGCAGACTCCCCTCCTGACTAATGCTGACCAGATTTTCCCCCGGCACCGACAAAATCGTAATATCCCCACCCGGCGCCGATATCGTCCCCGTATTAATCACCAAGCCGCCCAACAGCCTCACACTTTCCCCTGACGACACCCTTAAATTACCCGCATTGAGAATCGTCCCCGGCTGATCAGTAGAAAAGGCAAACCCATTGGGCGTCCCCACCAAATTGGCGTAATCATTCGACCCCATAGCCTTAAACCAATAGTCATCCATCTGAATGCCATTGGCCGTCGTCGCCGTAAACGCCGCCGGCACATTGAGCTGCGCATCTGGCCCAAATACAATACCCGCCGGATTCATCAAAAACAGATTAGAATTCCCCCCCGTCACCTGAATCAGCCCATTGATCACCGACGCATCACCGCCCACCACCCGACCCAAAATATTTTGGATATCGGGGTTCGACATAAAGTTAGCGATCTGGCCAGCATCCAGTCCCAACTGCTCAAAACTGTGGAACAAATTATCCCCCGATCGGGAGCCGCCTTCGATGTTGAATTGATCGCCAGCTTGATTAACCACAGTCCCCGTTCCGTCATTGGCGGACGTAATGCCTTGGGCCATCAAGATTTCCTCACTCGCTGCAATCGCTTCCCGATTCGAGGGAGAAAATGAAGGGGCAACGCTCAGGTCAGGAGGCGCGAGCGAACCCTGATAAACGCCAGCCTCCAAACCCACCTCGAGACTCACATCAAGAGAATTGAGACTGGAAGAAATCGGAAGCGAATCGACCTCAGCAGCGGCGGCAACAGCTTTAGCCTGGGAGGTAATGCTCGCCCCTGCGATCGTGACACCAGTGACCAACATACTGACACGGTTGATTCTTCGTTTCATCATGGCTTATGTCAAATCTAAACAGAAGGATTGCGTGTAGCGCATTCGACCAATGGCAGCCCTGACCTGTATTGGAAATAATCTAGACAAAAAATCACTCGGATCATACGCAAAGAAATCGTACACCGGGAGGATTCTTATGTTTATCTTGATACTTTACAGAAAGCAATCAATCCTGACTGGAAAGATCTAACACCTGTAGAACTACAGGCATAGGCCTGGTTAAATCCTTAAAACTTTCTTTTTTTAGCCAAGCAGATAGATGCGATTGCCGAACTTTTATGGAGTGAAATTGGAGTTATCAGTGTAAATATTATGACAAAACAATGTATTAGGCAACAGTACCCTTAAGGGTAATAGTGTAATGAGAATCTTTATGCTACAAGAGTTTTAAGGTTTGTCTTGTGTTTTACATCTTATTACTTAGTATGACGCCTTTAGAGCGATTTTAAAGATTTTTCTGATATGGGGTAAAGCAGCCGAATATTACTCCTGAGGGTATTGAGAAATAAATATGGGGCTTCCGCAACAAGAATATTAAAGTATAAATTAAATAGATACTTCCTCAGTGGAAAACCAAATTCTGAAAATTCAACTCATCCCGGTGACAACATGCTCTCTCCAATGCTGCTCGCTGAGCTATATGCTTCTAATGACGCTTTAAAATCTGAAGTCAAGATTGATACGTTTAAGGCTATTGTTGAAATTAAAAATCCCACTCAAGATCAAGTAATATCTATCACATCTAGCACAAGCGTCTCTCCCGACTCTGACTCCCCACAACCGGAGTTCACGTCGAGAGCTGTAGAGTTCCCCACAGCCTTGATCGAACAGCCCGACTCCCTTCACAATCGCTTAATTCAACTTGAGCCTCAAGCGGTGAAAAGCCCAGACGTAGCAATTGCCCAACGGCAAGAACCTGACCTAAACCACGATCGCCTCATCTCGCTTGACTTCAAACTGCCAGAGAGTTCAGGCGTACCCATCGCCCAATTGCAACAACCGAACCCTAACCGCGATCGCATCATCCAACCAGATACCGATTCGCCTTCTCCCCTCCCCCGTACCCCCCCCTGTTCTCCCTCAACCACTTGATGCTCAACCCATCCCCTCCAGCGTCGAGCAGCCTGCTGACGGAGAACAACCCCAGAACACAATTTTTGTGCGCCGAATTGAAGTCGTTGGCGGTACTGTTTTTGGTCCCGAAGACCTCAACCCCATTGTGCAACCCTTAGAAGGTCGAGAGGTTACTCTTCAGCAACTCACAAACGCTGCTAACGCCATCACTCGACTGTACTTGCGCGATGGCTACGTAACATCCAGAGCGGTTTTGGGCGAGCAAGAGATTGTTGACGGAGTTGTACAAATTCAGGTCATCGAAGGCAGCGTGCAAGAGATTCAAATCGACGGCAATCAGCGGTTCAATGCTGGCTACATCCGCTCGCGCCTTCAACTGGGAACGGATCCCTTGAAAGTAGGCCAATTGGAGGAGCAACTCCGGTTGTTGCAAGCAGATCCTTTGATTGAGGAAATTCGAGGCCGATTGCAACCCGGCGAAGGCGTCGGCGAAACGGTTCTGGTGGTGGAGGTTGAAGAAGCGAACCCCTTTCAATTCGGCTTCAATTTCGACAACTACTCGCCCCCCAGTGTGGGCTCAGAACGAACAGGCGTTTCAGTGGGCTATCTCAATCTAACCGGCAATGGCGATAGCCTATCAGGCTCCTACAATCGCTCCACCACCGGGAATTCCAATGTTTGGGACGTCAGCTACCGCATCCCCGTCAATCCGATGAACGGAAGCGTACAACTGCGGGCCGTGTTTGACGATTTTGAAGCGTCCTCCGGTTTGGTTGAGGGAGACTCTCAACGCTACGAAGTCAGCTATCGTCAGCCGTTGATTCGCTCAACTAGAGAGGAACTGGCGCTGTCTTTCGGGTTTAGCTATCGAGACGGGCAGACCTTCTTGGGGGATAGACCCTTTGGCTTTGGCATTGGACCAGACCCTGACACAGGCGTCAGCCGCACCAGCGTGATTAGAGTGGGTCAGGACTATATTCGACGAGATACCCAAGGAGCCTGGGCGTTACGCTCTCAATTTAATATCGGCGTAGGACTGTTTGACGCCACCGACAATGCCTCGCCTATCCCCGATAGCGAATTCCTAAGTTGGCTGGGGCAGATCCAGCGCGTCCAACGGCTGGGCAAGAACAATTTACTGATTATGCAGACGGATGTGCAACTCGCCAATGATGGCCTGTTATCATCCGAACAATTTGTGATTGGCGGCGGGCAATCTCTCCGTGGCTATCGCCAAAATGCTCGAGCTGGCGATAATGGCTTTCGGTTCTCTATAGAAGACCGCATTACCTTAGTGCAAGACCAACCCGCCGCTAAGTTGTTGCAATTAGCGCCGTTTGTGGATATGGGCGCCATTTGGAATGATTCTGATAATCCCAATAATCCCTTCTTGCCGGATCAGCAGTTTCTGGCGGGCGCAGGAGTAGGCATCCTATGGGAGCCTGTGGACGCTTTGAACATTCGGTTGGACTATGGTATTCCTTTGGTCGATATATCGGATGAAGGGGACAACCTCCAAGAGGATGGGGTTTACTTCAGCCTCAGATATCAGTTTTAGTCATCATGGCCATGCAGTCTGGAATAATGACTACGGCTAAGGAGTCAGAACCTCCAAGCAGTTTAAGCGGGCAGAGCCTGGGGAACAGGGCGTATGAACTGATATTTCGCCAAACGTTCCGCCCCTACGTCTAACTAGAGGCGGAATCTGAACACCCCTAGTGATGAAGCTACACTGCTTTGCCCAACCAGTAGGGCGTAGCCAAGCGGGGCATTTTCTGATGAGCGGGCATTGATCTTCGAAACGATTGGTAATACTCCTTTCGGGACTCTTCAAATAGATAGCGAAGCTCCGCAATGGGATGGGCGTGATGGTCCACCCGCAAGTCAAGATGGGGATAGACTGTGGTGTGCATGACATGGAGAGCGGCGGACTGGCGGCCGCGTTTATCGCCGCCGGCGGCGTCGCCTGCTTCAAGGGCGCAAATCAAGCGATCGCAAAATGATTTCCCTTGGGTGTACTGATAGGCTTCGGCCATCGCCAGCAGGGTGTCTTCCCCCACCAGCATATTGCCTGCGACGGAAAAGTCCTGATAGGTAAAGTGGCCCGCCCAGTCAATACAGTCTTTGCCCGTCCAGGCAGCGGTATGGCCGTTGTGGTCTACCAGATGAACCTGGCGTTCGTCGCGCTGGGGGTCATCCTGCAGCAAAATGTCAATCACTGCATCCGCTGGCGTTTCGTCATAAATGCTTTCATCCGCGGTGCGCTGTTCCAGGATATGCAATCCGCAAATGCCCAGCAGAGGGTTGGTCTGAGCCTGAGTCGCGATCGCGCCGATACCGGCTTTAGCGTGGGGGACCAACGCCCCTACCGCCAGGTGTTTGGTCGCCACTGCGACGCCGGTCATCCCAGTTTCTGGATCCCAAGCCACAATTGAGAATGTCATAGGCGATTCTGTAAATCCTTCAGAAAAATGGCAAAGAAATTCAGTAATTTTTAAAGTTCCCGCCTATTTTCTGCGCAAACGAATCATCGTTGCTGTCGCGGATCTAACGCTTCGCGCAATCCATCGCCTAAAAGATTAAAACTGAGGACCGTCAGCGCGATCGCTAGGCCCGGAAACGTCGTAATCCAGGGCGCTCGCTTGAAATAATCCCGTCCGCCAGCTAAAATTGCCCCCCACTCTGGAGAAGGGGGCTGCGCTCCCAGCCCCAAAAACGATAGCGCCGAAGCCGACAAAACCGCCGTCGATATACCCACCGTCGCCACCACAATAATGGGAGACAAAATATTGGGCAGAATATGCCGAAAAATTAGCCCCCCATGTTTTGCTCCTAAAGCTTTTGACGCTTTGAAGTATTCCTTATTTTTTTCAACCAGCACTGCGCCGTAGGCAATCCTGGAGTAGTAAGGGATGGAGCTAATGCCCACGGCGATCATCGCGTTAGTCAGACTTGGCCCCAGCACCGCCACCGCAGCTAGGGCGATCAGAGTTTCGGTGAAGGAAAACAGCACATCCACCGATCGCATCAGGATACTCTCCGCCCAACCGCCGCTATAGGCCGCCACCAAACCGATCAGGACGCCAGCAGTCATGGAAATGCCGACGGCGATTAATCCCACATAGAGCGTAAGGCGGGTTCCATAAACAATGCGGCTAAACAGATCCCGACCAAAATCATCGGTGCCAAACCAATAGCCTACCGTCGGGGGGGACAGCACGTCTCCCACCCTAAACTCTAACGGATCATAAGGGGCGATTAGCGGTGCAAATAAAGCAGTCATCACCAGCACCGCCAAAATACAGCCCCCTACCCTAGCCCCAGGACTCCGAAACAACACCTGAAAAAACAGCTTCAGCGTATTCCCTTTGGATGGAATCGAAGAAATTGCAGGTGGAGAGACTTTCATAAGCTATTGACGAGTCAAAATGGGAGTGCAATTTATGCCGGGGCTGTCTGGCAGGGCAAAGAAAACAGGAGTCAGGAGTCAGGAGTCAGGAGTCAGACAATAGAGGAAGCATCAGTCATAGGAGATCCTGGGGTCAAGCCAGACATAGAGAATGTCCAGGAAAATTGACACCGACACCACGACGGACGCAAAGATCAAGATAAATCCCTGGATGGTTGGGTAATCGCGTTGAAAAATGGATTGAATCGCTAATCTTCCAATGCCGTTCCAGGCAAAGACATTTTCGACTACGATCGCGCCGCCCATCATGTGGGTGAACTGTAGACCCAGCATGTTCACCACATTGATTACGCCGTTGGGAAAGGCATGTCGAGAGAGCACAACCCCCTCCCCCAATCCTTTTGCACGGGCTGTTCGGGTATAATCCTGGCTCAGTGAATCCAGCATTGAGGAGCGGGTCAGACGAGAGACCGCCGCTGCATTCGCCAGCCCTAGAGTTAACGCTGGCAGAATTAGATTCTTGAAATCGGTCCCCGCTACGGGTAACCACCCCAAACGGATTGAAAACACATACATCAGCATCAGCCCCAGCCAGAAGCTGGGAATGGAGATGCCGATAATCGCCCCGGTCATCAGGGTGGTGTCTACCCAGGAGGCGCGCTTATAGGCGGCGAAAAACCCGGTTGGCACACCAATCAAAATCGTGATCACTAGACTGCTGAAGGCCAATAAAAGGGTATTGGGCAGCCGTCCCAGCAACAAATCTAAAACCGGCTGATTGCCACGAATTGTGTTGCCAAAGTCACCCTGCAAGACTCGCCCCATATATAGAATGTATTGTTCATAAATGGGGCGATCCAGGCCCAGTTGATGGCGAATCTGCTCCAATTGCTCTGGGGTTGTGGATTGGGATTGGGCGAACATAATTTGCACCGGATCCCCCGGCACAAGATGAATCAGCAGCGTCACCGCCATGGTGGTGACCCAGATGGTGAAGACGCCGCTGAGAATGCGCTTGATAATGTAGCGGGTCATTTGGTGTAGGACTTACATGTCCCTAGGGGGTTTGTGTGAAAATAAAGTCTCGGTAAAAGGCAGTGGAGGGTGGATGGGTGGATGAGTGGATGGGTGATGGGTGATTTCCAGTGAAGAAGTTAACAATTATCTAGCCCTCATCCCCCAACCCCTTCTCCCCAGGGAGAAGGGGAACCAGATTCAAAGTCCCTCTCCCTAGGGAGAGGGATTTAGGGTGAGGGCTGAATAGCTGATGACTCAAGCGATATATCGTCCGGCATTGTCTTGTCTGGACATCACCTTATCTTTAGCCGCTTAACACCTTATGAGGACAGTTTCACGTCGTTAAACAGCGGGCGATTAAAAGGGCCGATTTTGAAGCCTTCCACCTCCGACCGAGTGGTGTAGATCCACAGCCAGCCGGGTGTGTAGAGGGGGACATGCACGGCATTCTCCAGCAGGTGCTTTTGAACCGCTTGCACAGCCGCGAGCCGTTTTTCCGGATCCACCAGGGTGCGGGTCTGGTCCAGCAGAGAATCCAGTTCTTTGGTTTGGTAGCCGCTGTAGGCGCCTGGAGAATGCCAAAGCTGATGCAGAATATCAGGGTCATACCAGGCCCAACCCATCATGTCGAAGGTGCTCTTACTTTTGGTGTCAGCCTTCTCGTTTTCCTGCTTGACGCGGGCGTTCATGGTGCCAATATCCATCGTTTCAATATTGGTTTTGATACCGACTTGGGTCAACTGGCTTTGGAAAACCTGCACCATTTTCTCCCGATTACCGCCGACCCAAGTCATCATGGTCACTTCCAAGGGCTTCTCGGGACCATAGCCCAATTCCGCCAACAGAGCCTGGGCTTTCTCGGGATTGTACTCATAGCCATGCTCGGCGCAGAAGTCCTGGTCATTGCCCAACACCCCCCGAGCGACGGTGCATTTCTCTCGCTTGACGACATCCCCAAAGACAAGATCGATAGCGGCGTCTGGGTCGATGGCGTAGGCGACGGCCTGTCGGGCGCGGATATCGTCAAAGGGCGGACGAGAAATGGTGAATTCAAAAAAGACGTTTTGCCCGGTCTTTTCCGCCACGTAAAGATCGAGGGAGTCATCGGCGCGAATGGTGTCCAATTCCTCTAAGGGCGGTTCTGCAATCACCTGCAGTTCTCCTGTCTGGAGTCCAGCTAAGCGAGTCTGAGGCTCAGGAATTTGCTTGATGATTAGCTGATCGAGGTAGGGGGAGCCGGGGTTTTCAATAGGTCGACCAAAGTTTTGGTAATCGGCATTCTTCTCCAGTACAATTTCATCGCCCTTTGTCCAACTCACCAACTTCCAGGGACCGGAGCCCACCGCTGCCGTGACGCCAAAATCATCTCCTAAAGATTCGGCGCTGTTACAAATCTGGCTAGAAAAAGGATCCGCCATAAAGGAAATAAACGCGCCAAAGGGTTGATTAAAGCTAAATTTAACCGTCTGATCATCTACAACATCTACTGATTGGATGGGTCCCCAAGCGCCCTTTGTCACACTAGGATTCTCATCGCTAATGGCGCGCTCAGCGGTATATTTCACATCATTCGCATCAAACGCTGTTCCGTCATGGCAGAGAATGTCTGGATTCAACACAAACGTCACTTCCAACCCGTCGTCACTAACGGTCCATTCCTTGGCCAGATTACCGACAACCTCCCCTTCGTCATTAAAAGCGAGTAGGGTGTCATAGACCTGATCGAAAATTTGCCAGGAAAGTGTTGTTGTCGTGCGATGAGGATCCAGCGAGTCGGCATCGCCGTAACGCGCCCAGACCAAAGCGCCCCCCGCTTGACTGCCGCCAGTCGACGCAGACTTCTTGTCTCCTCCTGCTTTAGGCGCATTGTTGCTACAGGCTCCCATCGCCAGCGTCATCACCGTAAGCGCCGCGATCGCAACCTGCCGCCGCCCCCAGGGGAAGGTTGGGTAAAACCCGTTTGATCTGAACCAGCGTTTCTCAAATGACATTTCTAATCACGTCCTCAATACTTGAACTCAACTAAAATCAAGGCGTCACCTCATCCCATTAATCAAAAAACTGCGCTCTAGAACTGCTCAACTTGCAACAGAAAACCAACCATCTCTTATGAGCGCTGACCTTACTGGAAAACTGACAATCCCCATTAAATGTCCAGATAAGTTTAAGGTTTAGTTAATGTAACGTGATGGGATATCCAGTACTAGGTGAACCTACGAAACTGCGCTTACCGTAAAGGCGATTGCACTTTGAGACGAATGGCGCTGACGAAAGCTGGAAATCATGCTGCCTCTAGCTCCTGCTTAAGCACTGAACGAGGTTTTTTCATAAATGGAAATGCCTTTGGGCGGCGTTTTTTCTTCCTGGGTTCACTGCGCCCTGG
>JASJDH010000279.1 GCA_030065175.1 Leptolyngbyaceae cyanobacterium MO_188.B28
CTCCCCCATCTTCCCTATCTCCCCTATCTCCTCCGTCATCCCATCCCTCCTATCCTGGAGACGTGACATGTCACGTCTCTACATTTTCTTCCTTCCCCCTGCTCCCCCTGCTCCCCCAAACAACTCAGCGCCAGACCACTACTGCCCTGGCAGCAACTCAAACACAAACGTTGAGGTTCTAGAACTATTCCCCCGATTGCGGGTGACATGCGCCAGAAATGGGGGATTCATGGGGTTCTCTTCTTGGTTAAACAGTTGTCTTTCGCCTGTTTGATCAAACGCCAACTGTTCTCCTGAGGTTAACGGTTCTCCAAGGTCTGAGGCGGGCTGAAGTTTAATCCCTCTCAGTTGGGTGATCACTTCTTTCCGGGTCTTCGAAATAGCGGTCTTGGAGATATCTTTCATTTCGCTTTCAAGTCTGGATATAGCATGAATCAAGGCTTGAGCCGCGTCAAAACTGCTTGCTGTGCGCCAACTCACAGGGCCGTACCATCGTTTTTCCGCCGCCTCAGCATACTCGAAAGACGCTATTGGAAACCAGGGCACGGCTAGGATGAGTCCCTCAATCGCTGAGCCGCCTTGACGCAGCGTTTCATAGGAAAAGAGGGTATCTCCTCCGAAGAGTTTGATTTGTTCATCCGGCGATAATTTTGAATTCAATGTTTTTATGTAACGGGCAATTGTGATGGCGGTGGATATGTTTTCAACACTTGGAAAAAGGAGGACAGCCTGAACTGGATTCGCTAAGTTTTGACGTAATCTGGATTCGATATCTAGGTTGGTTTCCGCTAAATCGATCAGTTTAAGGGTGTGTTCGACGATATCGTCATCATTATCGACAACGTTATCGATAAAATTTTCTTCGAAGGCTTTTCCTAAACTCCAGCTATGACTGCTATTGCTATCAAAAACAACTAAGATATTGCGAATATTCAGGGTGTCTATAAAGTAATTCGCCAACTTTTTTCCGGTAGCTTTGTCGGAGGGGGAGGTTCTAAAAAAAGTGTCCCCTTTCAGAAGATGGCTGCCGCTTGTGGAAGAAATCATCGCTAAGCCCGCCCTTTCATATTCGGGTAAGGCCTGTTGACTGACGTCACTAGAGGCGTGGCCAATCACCCCTAAAACTTTAAGATGCAAGTTTCTAGATAACTGTCGAGCAATTCTAGCGGCCGTTTCTGGATTATTGTTGTCGTCGACGATCACGACCTCAATTAACCCTTCATCCCGCTCTCTTCTGGCCTGATTAAATTGGGTCTGGGCGTCCGCAACGCCTCGCAGAATCTCTTTTGAAATATTTTCGTATCGGCTCACCGGCGCAGCTACGGCGATAACACGGGTCTCTCCTGCCTTTCTAGCGATGGCGTTATTCAGATAAATCCTGGCTTCTGGAGCATTGGGGGCGGCGTCTCTGGCTTTTTTGAACGCCTCTTCCGCCTTGGCGTATTCAGCGCGGGAAAACGCGATCGCGCCCATTTCCAAGTCTGGATTATGGTCAGAGAAGAGCGCTTGCTCACCACTGCTAACTCTTACACTCGATGATTTCAGCACACATTCTCTTCCATTCCAAACCCTGCCATAGGCGCAAGCCGTTACTTTTCGCCAGATCGCCCCTCCAAAGACAGTGGCCAGAATCATCAGCACCGTAACAGAAATGATGGTCCTTTGTCGCCTTTTAAATCGTTTTCTTTCCAGCCTCCATTGCGTCTTTTCCTGAATCCATTGTTTTTTGATGTTTGCCTTATCTAAGCTTTGGCTGGCGGTGAGAAACTGATAATCTTGATTGGTTAATTGTTTACTTTCCGCCCAATTTAGAGCATGCTCCAGTGATTTTCCGGTTAGCAAAAAGGCGTCGTCTCGGCGATGTGACTTGAGCCAATCAGTCAAGGGCATTGCATAAGGACGATGATTACAAAGCTCTTGATTGGTCCAGTCCCAGCTGAAAATTTGCTCATATATCCGATTACTACTCTTGAGTTTCCCTTGTTGGTTGATCACTAACCCCGTTAAAAGTAAATTTCGGATACCCTTACTTTGATTAAACTCAAGTTGTCCTTGATGGAGAATGATCTGATAGAGTCCAAGTAGCTGTACAACCCATTTCTGATTTTTTAGGATTCTGTCCTGGAGTAGCCGGAAATGCATCGGTTCATCATGGACAGACCAATCATCAATAATGCTTGTCTGTACTAATGTTTCTATATGGGTCGCTTCCTCACCCTCTAAAATTTTGCTATCGCCGCTTTGCACAAGCTGGCAAACCTTTTGGGTTAGAAAAGGGTGTCCTCCTGTCCAGGACAGGATGGCTTTCAATACAGCCTGGGGCTTACTGGCTTTAGCGGCTAAACCTGCCGCCAAGGGATGGACGTTCGAAAGCTGAAAGTTTTCTAGCTGAATGGCTCGGCCGATATTAAACGGCGTTCGTTGTTTGTCTTGAATCAAATCGATGGGAGCGGCGACCCCTAGCAGTGCAAACGTTAAGCGGTGATAGTCGGGGTCTTCTGCTCGCCGGTTATAGCACTGTCGAATAATGGCGAAAAAATCTTCTACGCCAAAATCTAGACTCACCAGAGTGTCAATTTCATCAATCAGGATGATGATTTTCTCAGGCAAAGATTTCAGCAGAATATCCTCGATAAACTTGCCAAAGCGTTGAGCTGCAGAAAGAGAATCATGCTCTCTCCACCAAGGCTCAAGCTTAAAAGAGTCGGCCAGATTCAACCGACTGACCAGGATATCCATCAACCCGAAGTACCATTTCTCCGGCTCGATATCCTTTGCCCCAATCACGCTCATGTCGACCGCAACACAGGTGAACCCCTCTGTTTGCAGCCGTTGCATGACCCTTACGCGCAAGCTAGATTTGCCCATTTGACGCGAGCTTAATACGTAGCAAATCTCACCTTGTTTTAACCCTTCATATAACGCTTGGTCAGCCTGTCTTTGAATATAAATTGGGGACTCAGGCGGAAGTATCCCCCCAACCTGATATGTGCAGGATACGGATGGCATTACAGTCATTAATTAATGTCCAAGCGAATTCAGAAATATTGGCGATACAAACCGAAAAAAGAGACCATTGTGTCGCCACCCTGATATTGCGCTAATCTCAGGCTCCGAAGTGAACTGCCCCCTGCAAACCAATCTAAAAGGGGGATGCCCCCGGTTAAATTGGTTAGAACTCCTCTAACTCTGCATCTACTTCCGGATGGGATCAGCAATTACGTTAATATTCTCCATAGAATACAGAAGAATACAGATGTAGTTGGAGCCGCCTACAGGCAGGGAATACATCCATAGTCTTTGGCCCTTGATAACCGGATCTTAAGCTTCCTCCAATATTCTTGAGGACTATATTGAGTGCTTGCTTAGGAACTGGAGTTTATGCTTGGCGGCCCCTCCAAGTCCAGGTTTCAGAGGTGCAGTTGTTGAAAACACCATAAATTGCAATCAATACAATGAAATCGCTCCATCGATCGGATCTTTACACCTGGTCAACGTATGATACTGAACGGAACATTGACTTCAATGGAATCGCTTGGATTCGTCCCGAGGGGAACATCCTCATCGATCCAGTGCACTTGTCAAGTCATGACATGGCGCATTTGAGCGCTTTAGGGGGGGCGGCTTGGGTTGTCATCACAAACTCAGATCATGTGCGGGCCGCTCTCTCAATTTCTAAGGTTTTTGAGGCGCAAGTCGCAGGCCCTGCGGCTGAAAAGGATACATTTCCAATGGAGTGTCACCGCTGGCTGGCCGAAGGAGACGAACTCGTTCCCCAGCTTAAAGTGTTTGAAATGAAAGGCTCAAAGACACCCGGCGAGTTAATGTTGTTGCTTGAGGGGACGACCCTCATCACTGGCGACCTGGTGCGGGCCCATCGGGCGGGCAGTTTGATGATCTTGCCGGACGACAAACTCCAGAACCGTGCCGAAGCAGTGGCCTCTGTCCAGCGGTTAGCTGAAATGAGCGATATTGAGGCCGTGCTGGTGGGGGATGGCTGGTCTGTCTTTCGGGACGGCCACAGGCGCTTAAAGGAACTGGCGGCGGCCCTTTGAATCTGTTCTGGCGTGCAATTTAAGCTGAGACAATCCAATGAGGATGGAAGTCAGAAGTCAGAAATCAGAAATCGGTAGGTAACTGGATTCTGTCTCCTGACTCCTGTATTCTCCCCTAGGAAAAATTTCCCGCTTTAAGTTGAAAGCCCTGCTGAATTTCCAGGCCCCGTTGCTTTAGGGTCTTTTCAAATAACTCAGTGGATAGCGCCTGTTCCACTGGCCATACTCCTGGAGTTTGAAGCTCTCCCGCCAGAATTAACTGAGCGATCGCGCCGGTTCCATAGCCCGCCGCGATCGCCGTATCCCCATGGGCCGCCGTCGAGCAATAGCGAGCGGGCCGCCCGTCCTTTTCCCCGGTGATGTCCACCCGCATAGCGATGTCAATGCCGCTGAACCGATCTGTCACCTCCGTCATGCGATAGCTGACTTGAGCCAGAAATTCCACCATTTTGGGGCTCCGCAGCCAAGGTTTGGGGATCCAGTGGGCCATCAGCCAGGTGAGGTGATTGTAAAAATCGGGCAGAGAGCCAAACTTAGTCACAACCGTTTTGACCGGGAAGACGGCGGGTAAGGTCATGGCTTCAACCGTGTTAAACCAGTAGACGCCGCACTGGCCATAGGGGGCGGGGAATTCCACCTGTTCGCGATCGCTATAGGGTTGAATAGTCCGCCACTCACCGTCTATCCAAGCTTTGAAGGGATGCTGCAATTCCAAAAAGGTGGTGCGCATGACAGTTACCCCTGCGCCGCCTGACCCCGCCACAATATAGCTAAGGTGGACCTGATCAGCCCGGTCGAGCTGTTCGATCCCCTGCCGCGCCATACTATTGGAAATTCCTGGGAAAATCCCCGTGCTGACGATGGCCGTCACCCCCGCCGCTTGAGCCGCTTCTCGGTGGGTGAACGCCCGTTGGACATACTGAGGGTTATCCGCAACATCAATGTAATTCTTCTGCTGTCTGATGCACGCCTGTAGCGCGTGGTCATCCCGGTAGCCGAAGGGACCGGCGCAGTGGATCGTCAGCTCGTGATCTGCGATCGCCCGTTCAACGTCTGCTTGATCCGCCAGATCCAATGGAAGATACTGCACCCTTTCTGGTTTTGTCCAAGTTAGCGGCGTTCGATCCTGGTGTTGACGCCGCCCCGTCACCGTGATTGCTGCTTGAGTGTGGGCCAAAATATCTTCCGCAACATGACTGCCAATCCGGCCTTGCCCCCCCAGAATTAAAACCCGTTGTGTCATTTTTCTGCCCGTTGATAAAATCTTCCAGTCAACTTCCCAAAGGGATGGCTAGCATAAAAAGATACAATCTTCGACCAACACTACTGTTTAGAGATGGCGCTTTTCCTTTGGGGAGTATATCCTCCAGTCATGACAGGCTATGGAGTATAGTCGACACTTATGAGAACCGATATATCAATAATCACGTCAATATAAATTAGTCGCTAGATGTATTCAATCTGAAATCCAAAATCTAACCCCGCCTACCGCCTACTCCCCACCGTCCCCCTCTAAAATCCAAAATCCAATCATGGAACAATCAAGTCGAATGACAGAGCCTCTACTATTTGACACCGCCTTCGATTTCGCTGAAGGCGTAGCTATGGTGAAAATGGGCGATTGCCTGGGTTTTATCGATCATACAGGCGACTTAGCCATTACCATTGCTGACCCGAACATTGGGGTGGTTTCCTCCTTTTCAGAAGATCGGGCCGTGGCCCGCGCTGGAGACTACCACGGCTACATTGATCGCACAGGGGAATGGGCCATTGAAGTGCAGTTCAAACAGGCTAAGTCTTTCTCTAGCGGCCTCGCGGCGGTGCAAACTGACGGCAAATACGGCTATATCAACCGGCAGGGGGACAGGATGATCGCTCCCCAATTTGATTTAGCGGAGAGCTTTTCCGAAGGACTCGCCACCGTCAAACTGGACGATCAGTATGGCTATATCAACCCTACCGGCGAGGCTGTCATCCCAATTCAATTTCGGGACGCCTGGAGTTTTTCGGAGTCTTTGGCGGTGGTCAAATTAGATCGCCAGTTGGGTTACCTTGACTCCAGCGGCCAAATTGCGATCGAACCTCAGTTTGATGGCGCCTTTAACTTTTCCGAGTCGTTAGCCAGAGTGCGCATTGAGGATGCTTGGGGCTACATCAATCCGGAAGGGGAACGGGTGATTGATCTGGCCTTCAACTTTGCCTCAGATTTTTCAGAAGGTCTGGCGGTGGTGCTGGTTCAACGGCAGTGGGGCTATATTGATTCCACCGGAAATATCGTGATAGAACCCCAATTTGATTTCGCGTCGGACTTTTCTGAAGGATTGGCGGCGGTCCAGGTGGGCGGCGTTTACGGTTACATCGACAAAACTGGGAAGTTCGCTGTAGAGCCCCAGTTCAAAAATGCGGCCCCTTTCTCTGAGGGATTTGCTCGGGTTCAGATGGGCGATCGCTGGACCTTTATTGATTCAACGGGCCAATATATGGCGTACCGGCCTTTGTAGAGACGCAGAATATTGCGTCTCTACAAAATAGATTAAGGAATCTGCGGAAAAATAAAATCCCATCTACCCATCCACCCATCCACCCATCCACTGCCTTTTACTGGGACTCTATTTTCACGCAATTCCCTAATTATGCGCCCATTCCGGCTAGGATGTCTTGGGCGTGGGTGTCGGTTTTAACCGATTCAAGCACCTTATCTATCACCCCTTCCCCGTTGATGATAAAGGTGACCCGCTTCGAATATCCACCGCCTTCTACATCGTAGGCTTTAGTCAGGGCTCCATCGGTATCCGCCAGCAGCGAAAAGGGGAGTCCGTATTTTTCTTTAAATAGTTTGTGGGACGCTTCATCATCCATGCTGACGCCCAGCACTACAATGTCTTTACCTTGATATTCATCAAAAGAGTCCCGGAAGCTCTGGGCTTCTTTCGTGCAGCCAGGGGTATCGTCTTTGGGATAGAAGTAAAGCACCACTGTCTTACCTTTGTAGTCAGACAGGGAAACTGTATTGCCTGCATCATCTTTGGTGGTGAATGCGGGAGCGGTTGTACCAGCAGATAGGGCCATTGTTTAAGTCTCCTTGTCGTGAATCGATCGCGATCATGAAACCGCCATTGATCCTAACAATTTTTCACCTCAGCGAAGTCAGACATTGGGAATGCCCGTTAGACATGGAAAAAACAAAATCGTCGCCCTTTGAGAGACAATCAGTCATTTTGAAGCCGGATTAGATTTTGTTTTTTAGGGAAAATCAGAAGTCAGAAGCTATTCAGGAGCTGAATTCTGACTCCTGCCTACTGCATTCCGCTCCAAGGAAAATTTCCCGCTTTAAGTTGTAGCTCATTACACACTGGAGGGATTATCTTGTTGGCTAAAACTACCCACATAAAGTCCTAAAAGACTTTATTATTGCTTGATGAAATTATTATTTCTTATAACTTATACAAGCAAGAAAATATGCCTTAAAGTTCAGGAAATTGTGCGTTTAAATTCTCTTTATTTAAAGGGTTTCTTGACAATCGAGTTGATTCTTAGCTCATCAGTCAAGGTAAAAAGAATTTGAACTCAATTCCTTGATTTCCAGTTTTTGACTCAATACTCATGACAGTTGATTAGATGCTACCCAGTGCAAACTGTCCCAATTTAAAATATTTATTGTCCAAACAATGTCCTAGTGTATTGTTTTGATATAGATGTGCATGTTTGTACCATGACTATCAACAAACGGGGAATATTTAGATTGGCGTCAACTGAATCCAGAGTATAGAAAACCGGTATGGATATCGTGTGCAGTTCGGAACTCAGGGATAAGGAATAGAGAGTAGGCGCTAATTGACCAAACGCGATAAGCGTCTATGTTTAGTCAATATGGTTAGTCAATATATATGGGGAGTTGTCAGAGATAGCTCTTTTAAAAGAGTGTGAAGACGACTGTCTTGCACTAATTCTCTTGGTTGAGTTTGATGATCTATTCAATGCCAATTGAATTTAGGAATTGGGGTGAGTTGAGATGCTAGAGGTTTTTCGTAAAAGGCTCTCCGATAAAAACCCATGAAGAAGGTTCTGTTGATAGAGGATAATCAACAAGTTCAGGATAATATCAGGGAAATTTTAGGCTTTGAGAACTTCTCCATAATCACTGCAGATGATGGCGTGACGGGTCTGGAGCTGGCGAAGGAGCAGACCCCAGACCTGATTATTTGTGACATTATGGTGCCTAGACTGGATGGCTACGGGGTTCTTTCCGCCCTCCGCCAAGATGAATCCACCGCCACCATCCCCTTGATTTTTCTGACCGGAAAAACAGACTGGATTGATCTGCGCCAGGGAATGGAACTCGGGGCGGACGATTATTTGACAAAACCCTTTTCTATCCCAGAACTCCTGAATTCAGTAACGGCGCAACTCAGTAAGAAAGCCGTTATTGAACAGCAATCTCAAAACAAGTTAGACGAGTTGCGCCGAAATATTACATTTGCGCTGCCCGATGAACTCCGCACACCGTTGAATGGGGTGATTGGACTCTCAAAATTATTGATTGAAGATCCTGATTTAGTCGCAGAAGACGAGGGTCTCAAAATGTTAGAAGAGATTCATTACTCCGGTGAGCGGCTATATCGGCTGATTCAAAATTTTTTACTGTATGCTGACTTGGAGTTGATCGCAAAGGATCCACAACGGGTTGAAGCGCTGCGACGTCAGCCTTCTAGTTGCCCCGCCAAACCCCTGATTGAAAGCATTGTCTGTGAGAAAGCGCACCGATTTGGTAGACCGTTGGACCTACAGTTCGATCTGGGCAATGACCTGGTTCAAATTGCCGAGCCGAAATTGCGGAAAATTGTGGAAGAGATCATAGACAACGCCATTAAATTTTCAGCTGACGGGACACCGATTCAGGTGGTCACTGAAGCGACTAAGGATACCTTCAAGCTATACGTAATGGATTATGGCCGGGGGATGACCGCCGAGCAAATTGCTGGGTTGGGGGCCTACCTACAATTTGAGCGCAGACTTTATGGACAGTCAGGTTCAGGACTGGGACTGGTAATTGCTAAGCGGCTAACCGAACTGTATAGAGGAAAGTTCACAATCGAAAGCATTCCAGGTAAACAGACGATCGTCACCATTGAGCTGCCGATGGAATTTAAGTTCGATTGCGGTGAAAGGTAAGGGTAAAAAGGGGAGCTATTGGTTGAAGGATAAGAAGTCAACGGAAACGGGAAAGGTAGAAGGATGAGAGTAAAGAACGCCCAATCCCTGACTGTTGCTAACGCCCAAGGCCCCATCCAAGTAAAGCGGTGGAAATTCTATACGGAAATCGAATTCGTTATAGAGAAGAGTATGACATAGGAGTTGTGCTCAAGGGAGTAATCTAACCCAGAAGGAGAGGTCGAGTATCGATGACAAGGACCGGCTTATTATGTAAACATCGCTTCCCAATTCCAGGGATTAAGTTTGTAAATCGGGTCCTAATACGGCTTCTCTTCAAACACACCATACCGCTGCTGGTGTTACTTCTGTGCGCTGGCATCGCCGCCGCCCTGTTGAATATGGCGAATCTCTCCTCCTCTTTGATTGAAAAGCAGGCGCTAGAAAGTGCAAAAACCTATGTTGAGGTTCTCCAAAACGCCCGCAGTCTCTATAGTAATGAGGTGGTGAGCAAGGTGGTTCAGCATGATGATATGGCGGTAAGTCATATCTATAAGAACCTTACCCAGGCCGATCTAGCCCACACGATTCCTATTCCCGCTACATTTCTCATTGATTTAGGGGAGCAGATCAGCCATGACAATAGCGGTGTAAAAGTGCGCCTGTATAGTGATTATCCTTTTCCTAACCGGTCGAACGGTGGACCGAATGACGCGTTTGAACGGGACGCGTTGCTGAGATTGAGGCAAAATCCCGACTCTGAGATCTCTCGCATCGAATCATCTCAGGGAAAACGTACGTTTCGATTCGCCCGGGCCGATATCATGCAGCAAAGCTGCGTAGAGTGCCACAATACTCATCCTGAGAGCCCTAGAAAGGATTGGCAGGTTGATGATGTGCGGGGGGTTTTGGCGATTACAATTCCCCTTGATCTATTTGTGGGGGAAACTTACATGTGGCTCCATGGAACGTTTGCCCTGCTGGCTGGGCTTTCTGGTCTATGCATCGTTGGCATTGCTCTGGTGATCGGCCGACTGCGGCAGACGTCTGAGGAACTTGAGCTGCGGGTCCATGAACGCACGGCTGATCTAAAGTGGGCTAATCAACAACTGGCCGAAGCCCAGGAAAAGTCAGAAGGATTGCTTCTCAACGTCCTACCGGAGACCATCGCCCATCGACTCAAGGAGGGAGACAGCACCATTTCTGATGGATTTGCGGAGGTTACGATTTTGTTTGCCGACTTGGTCAATTTCACTGCGCTTTCGGCTCAGATGTCCCCTACTCAACTAGTAATTTTGCTCAACCAAATTTTCTCAGCCTTCGACCAGTTAACTGAGCAATATGGATTAGAGAAGATTAAGACGATTGGAGACGCCTATATGGTGGCTGGCGGTCTGCCGACGCCGAGGCCGGATCATGCTGAAGCGATCGCAGAGATGGCCTTGGCCATGCGTCAGGAGATCAATCGCCTCAGCCAGACCCTCAAGCAATCCTTAGATATCCGTATTGGAATTAACTCAGGTCCAGTTGTGGCGGGCGTCATTGGTACGAAGAAGTTTATCTATGACCTTTGGGGCGACACCGTCAACATCGCCAGTCGGATGGAATCCCAAGGAATTGCGGGCGGTATTCAAATCGCCCCCGCCACTTACACCCATTTACAAGGCAAGTACTTGATTGAACATCGGGGCTCAATTGAGGTGAAAGGAAAGGGAGAGATGGAAACGTATTGGTTAATGGAGAAGTGGGAAAAGGAAGGGGCCAGAGGGTTAGAGTGACCTGTGAGATAGCCGATATAGATATTCATGACGTAACGATTGGCGCCAGGTTTCTTTCAGACTTTCTTCCTCTATATTTTCCAATCTGAATTAAAGTGGCAAAAAGTAATTTAAATGTAATCAATCTAAGTGATCACAATTTATGACGTTCATTTAGATACAAAAGCTTTAAAGTAGACAATGTTGGACGAGGAATATACAAGCCATGTTTATTTCGACACCTCGTCTGCGTTGCCTATATCTCAGGGAAGATAGGGTGTATTCAACAGATACAAGTACCTGGGCAATGACCTTTACGGACTGGATTTAAGTATTCAGAAGGTTTCTGACGGCTTTTCTCTGTCATTAATTCTGCCGACTCACTTATCAACGTAATTTTCCTAGAAACCAACCGTAGCCCCAACGACTCTAACGCTAATAAAAACATCATCAATGTTCGCCAGTGGGCCCACTTCCTGATTCTGGCGGAACGGTTTATCCTATGGTGAAAAGCGACATAAACCATAAGAGATAGAAGAATACCATTCTTTTACTTCCAAAGATTTTTGCACCCTAAATTGAATTGAAAATATCCTATCGTATATTCTCCAAAATATTTCAGGAAAGAGAACTCTAGGGATATTTCGTAAGTCCTTAGACCGGTTTTCTATGAATCAATCTTTCAGAGCCACTGAAGTTCAGAACCACTGAAGAATCGATAATGATTCTGATGCATTACGCTTCGCTTTTCTGAGACGACCCTTAGGCTATACATAACCTAGATCAGTGGTGTGGACTAAGCAGTTCACGCCACTGATCTAAGGTGAGC
>JASJDH010000014.1 GCA_030065175.1 Leptolyngbyaceae cyanobacterium MO_188.B28
TCCCAAACCAATAGGTAACGCGCCACTACAGGCGAGCAGTAAGGATCTCCAACCAGAGTTCATGTCAATTTTCTCCCAGCATGCACGGGACAGTTTGTTAGATGAACGCCTCCCTTGTGTTCACCTTAAGCGGTTGTTGAGGAAAAAGTCGGAATATAATAAATTTTGTAAAGCTTTCTCCACGCCCGACAAACTTATGAGTGCAGAAACCCTTGAGGGGATTAAACCTTGGCTTAACTTCATCCATCCGATCCTGATGTTTGGGTTGCTTGGACTCACCCTTTACGCTCTTTACCTGGGTATTCAGGCGCTTCGCACCCGAACAGCCAGCAAGGATGCTCGCAAGCAATTAGTCAAGGGCAAGTTCGGCCTTCGTCACTATCAAATTGGCGCTGTGCTATTGGCGCTCATGGTGATCGGTAACATCAGCGGGATGGCGGTAACCTACATCAATAACGATAAGTTATTCGTGGACGACCATTTGATTGTCGGGCTCTGTATGACGGCGTTGATTGCGATCGCAGCCGCCCTTGTTCCCTTTATGCAGCAAGGGAGTGATCGAATTCGCCGGATAACCCGCCAAACTCATCTAGTATTGGCCGTTGCCTTGGTAGGATTATTCGGCTGGGAGACCTTTACAGGGGTGGAGATCCTGCAGAGAATCATTGATAACTTTTGATATAACCTATCGCGGGATAACTCAAATGACTACAACCCAGGGCGAAAACACGCTTGTATCAACTATCTTCGGCTCCAACTTAGCGCCTAGTGTCTGGTCCCAACTGGGCTGGACCATTCTCCGTGTGGCGGTTGGCTTGCTGATGATTCACAACGGTTTTAGTAAGCTAGCGGATGTGGAAGGCTTTGCTGAAGGTGTCGTTACCTTTATTGGCCTGCCTTTTCCCATCTTTTTCACTTACTGCGCCGCCTACATCGAGATTCTCGGTTCAATTCTATTCGCCTTAGGTTTGTTCACTCGACCTGCTGCTATGGCGTTATTGGGCACAATGTTTGTCGCCATTTATTTCCATATCAAAGATACTGGTTTCAGTATTCGCCCTTATGAAACTGCTTCCCTATATGCGTTGTCCTACTTCTTCTTCCTGCTCAATGGCGCTGGACAGCTTTCGCTAGATGCATTAATCGCGAATGTGCTAGGCGGAGCTGACAGCGAATCTTAATTGAGCCCGTCCGGACTCTTCTCTAGGGATCAGTCCCTCATCGGAAAAATAGTTTCTTTTCTTTATCAAAGGCCCTCTTCCGATTTGGAAGAGGGCCTTTGATAAAGGATAAACTGGGAGATTTTTCTAAGCTGGGGATCAAGCAGTCAATGGCTTGGCCAACCGCCTCGTTAATTACTGCTGTCTTCTGGCGGAGAACCGCCTCCCCTTGAAATACGTTGCCAGAGATTCAGGCCTTTCTCGCGATAGCTTGTAGGCAACGGAATATTCAAACTTTTATGAAAATCCTCTTGCACTTTTCGGGTCAAGCGGCGGGATACTTGACGGACAATTTGATTGAGCACGCGATCGCCCGTGGTTTTCACTAAGGAAAGGGGTAAGGCCCGAATAAACCGAGGGAACTGAAGCCAGACGGATAGCTTGAGATCCCACTCCACCTGAGTAATCGAGTTGGTAGGCGCTTGTTCCAGAGACTGCTCCAGCAAATGCATAGCAGCTTGAAAGTCCACATCATAGCCCTGAGGTTCATACCCAGGAATGGGAATCGTTTGGATTCGATAAACGCCTTTATCTTGAGGCAACAAGTGTAAGCCGATCTTTGGGTCTACTTCGTATTCCAGGGCTCCAAAACGGCCAATCCCAAGAGCATAACCATTTTCACAAATAGATTCAGCTTGCATCGGATGGGCGCATCGTCGGAACCAATCGGGGTGAGCGTCTAAATACCGAGCAACCTTTCCAGCATCGGTATTCATCTCCATTTGTCCGACATAATACCCTTCGAACTGAATGGGTTCCGCCTCGCAGACAGGCAAATTATTCTCGCGAGAATCACTGCCGTTTATCAAACCTGACATCGTATCAAGAATTTTATCAGGGAGTTCAGAGGAATGCGTTTCAGTGGATTGTGATTGCATAGATGCTATCGAGGTTTAAATCCAGAGAAAAGTCAACGGACGATACACTACAGAATTCCGAGTAAGCCTAGAATAAGGTTTCAATTTTAATCCTTAATCCTAGATGACTACTGCGTTAAGCCGCAAGTGCTTCTTTACACATTAAGCCAGGCCTTCAACGTAAATGACTTAGTCTCAACTGTTTCAAATTAACCTTCCTGAAAATAAATGCACCATCGTCGATCTACGGAAAAATCGTCCAACAACTCCTAGACGTCCGTGAATAAACGTTCATTGAGGGTTATTCATTATGATGTCTTAAATTCAAAGGCGCGGTTTGTCTTTTTAGCATAGCAATCACCAATAGTTTAAGTTATATGAAGATATCACATTTAAAGCGATTAAGGATTTGACATGAAGGCATTAGTGGCAGGCGCTACCGGTCAGACTGGGCGGCGAATTGTGCAGACGTTGGTGGACCGAGGCATCCCTGTTCGATCGTTGGTTCGGAATCTAGAAACCGCTAAAACAAATCTGCCGCCTGGATCGGAGTTAGCGGTAGGCGATGTGCTGATCCCTAGCACCCTAACCCCAGCAATTGCTGACTGCACTTTTTTGATCTGTGCGACAGGTTCCAGTCCTAGCCTCGATCCTACCGGCCCCTATAAAGTTGACTATATCGGCGTCAAGAACTTGGTCGATGCAGCCAAAGCCAATGGCGTTAAACACTTTGTATTGGTCTCCTCACTATGTGTTTCCAAGGTGTTCCATCCACTGAATCTTTTCTGGTTCATCTTGGTATGGAAAAAGTTGGCGGAGGGGTATCTCCAAAAAAGCGGCCTAACTTATACTGTCGTTCGACCTGGGGGTTTGCTTATGGAAGACAATTCCAAACCTATCTTGATGTCAGCTGAAGACACCCTATTCGAGGGCAGTATCCCGCGTATTAAGGTGGCTCAAGTCTGTGTTGAGGCCCTGAATCAACCCAGCGCTCAAAATCGGATATTAGAAGTGATCGCTAAGGAAGAGGCTGCCGAAAGGTCTTTTGAGGAATTGTTTGCGACTCTCACTTGAGACTGTGGAGCGCTGCCTCGGGTTCCAGAGATCACAAAAAAATTGTATTAAGAGGAGGTCTGCTTCGGATCCGTTTCGCTTTAATAGGAATTAGGCAGTAGGAATTAGGCGCGACATACCCCCTTCTAACTAACGGAGGTAACTTCAATGCAAGAACGTCTGCTCAAATTGACCGGCATCACCTGCATGAGTTTACTCACTCTGGGATCATTTCAGACTGCCGGGGTCGCTCATCAATTAATGGCTCAAGCGAACTCTGACACAAACGTCTCAAATGTCTTGGAGGAGACGGATAGCGATTCGGCTTCTCAGCTAATGGCTCCAGGTAATCCATCAGAGGGGTTATCAGTGTCTATAGAAGACTTGCCGATGATAAGCCCCCCAGAAAGGCGGCGTGAGGAAGTGATCGAGGTATTAAGCGTTGAGCAAGGGGTGTTTGAAGAAAAAAATCGTAGCTTGACCATCATCGATATCGAATAAATAATCGGCAGTTAACTAAAATGCCCGAATATAACGAACCGGAGAGACAGCCTGAAGGCCTTCTCTCCGGTTCAATGCTAAAAGATGATAGGTAGAAGGGCGGATGGGTTTAGAAAAACCAGCCGTAGCTATGGAGCCCTTTACCCAAAATATTGACGCCAAGATAGCAGACCCAGACGACAATAAATCCAGACGCGGCTAAGATAGCCGGCCGCCGCCCTTGCCAACCTTTGGTGATACGAGCATGTAGATAGGCGGCGAAAACAAGCCAGGTGATAAGAGCCCAGGTTTCTTTAGGATCCCAACTCCAGTATGAGCCCCAAGCTTCATTGGCCCATACAGCGCCGGCAATGATGCCAATGGTGAGAAGGGGAAAGCCTAAGCCAATAATTCGATAGCTAATGTTGTCGAGGGTGTCGGCTAAGGTTAATCGTTGAGGTGAAAGCTGCGCAGCCTGTTGAGTTTTTGAGGCGGGAACTGTGATTGATTCGGCTTTGTTCAAAACAGCAGTTGCATTGCCGCCGTTGGCGTTTAGGGCGACGACGGGTTGAGTCAGAGCGTCTGGGTCAGAGGGGCCGACCTCAGCCTTATCCGTCTTATCTGTCCTTTGAAGACGGTAGCGACTATCCCGGAAGCCGCCGGTGCCGACGGAACTGCCTCGCAATTCAACGGCTTGTCCACGGGTCACGACCAAAAAAGCGATCGCTAATAAGGCTCCCACCAGCAGCGTTGAATAGCTTAGTAGCATGACGCTGACATGCATCATCAGCCAATTTGATTTCAGGGCGGGGACTAAGGGTTCAGATACTTGCATTTGCGCCGGCAAGGATAACGCTGCAAACGCAGTGATTCCCATGGCGACTGGGGCGGTAATCGCGCCGACCAACCGACTACGGGTCATGTTTTCCGCGATCAAGTGGGTAGCGGTGATTCCCCATGCCAGGAAAAATAGCGACTCATATAGATTGCTAAGGGGAAAATAACCCGCTTCAACCCAGCGGGCGACCAATAGCGCCGCCATGCAAAGGTTAGCGATCGCCATGCCTGCAGTCCCCAAAGCAGGTAACCCCTGAAAGCGAGGAAACGCCACTCCAACCCAGTAGATCAGCATGGTCACAAACAAAACTGCAAAAGAGCAGTTATCCAGCCAGCCTTGTAGGGTGATCAGATCCATCTAGTTTATCTCTGAAATCCATACACTACTGTTACCCATCCTACCGATAATTCTGAAGTTGGGGCTACTCTTCCGTTGTTTCCTTCTCAGAAGTTTTATCTCTTTCCCGTATTTCATCAGGACTGGGGAGGGCTGCAGGGCGTTTGCCTTTGGGCAAGGCGACAAAAATATCATACCGAGCGCTGCGCTCAGTCTGAATGGACGCCGTAACCCCAATCGCCTCAATCGCAGCCGTAATTTTTTTCCCATTAGGCGGCAATTCAGGTAGTAAGTCATTCCCTGCAATTTCATTCAGTTGATTGAAATTCAAAAAGAAATGGCCATTGTTAGAAGTAGGGCCGAAACTGGTGGCGGTTTGGAATAATTGGGTTTCAGCTAAGGAGCGATTCGGTCTGGGGACAATTGCTTTAACGATCGGATCGCCTAGCGCCAGAAAAATAACGTTATTGTCTAGCCAACCGTGGGTGATTTTGGTGGATTTGAAGGGAGATATCCACTGCACCACCGCTTGATCGGCAACTTGGACAGTGTTGACTTGATAGCGATAGCGGCTGGCGATGACCTCATTTAATTGGGCTAGTTTTCCTTCAGCGGCGGCGCGGTCATTCACCTGAACCAAAAATAGCAATCCGGGTAATGCATTGATGGGATCAGCCGCGGTTGAATGATGCTGAGTTTTTTCTCGGGGATTGGGCGAAACCACTGCTAGGGCGAACTCCCCTTCCATCCAAGTCATTAAGTCGTCATCCAGGTCCAAGCCGGTGTAGGACTGAACGAGGACCCTTAAATTATCCGGACTGAGGGGAAGCAGAGAACTCTGATCGGCGCCCTGGCTATAGTCCTGCCAAAATCGCTGGAGATTCCCCCCAGAGACCATCATTAAGGTGTTGGTCGGCAATCGTCTGGGAAGTTGTCCGGCGTCGTTGCTGATCTCATAGGTGCGATTACTTCCGGGAGCCAACCAACTGGCTCCTTGGAAATGTATTCCCCCGGATTCTAAGGTGACTGTCGCCGCCAGTCCCTGATTTCCCTGGAATTGTGTCAACCCTGACTGGGGTAGGGGCGGGGCGGAATGGGTGAATAAGGCTTCCACCGCCCTGGGCATATTGATGTAGAGTTTGGCGAATACTGGGGAAACGGCAATTTGTCTAAAGGCTTTTGCATACCCCGGAGTTTGCATGACCGGTTTGGCTCCCCGATAGGTGTCAATTGCTTGTTCAGCCAATTTTGTATTGGGGGTCACCACCAGCTCGGCGCCTAAAATGGCTGCTGCTAGACGCTGATTATTCCGAGTCTGGATCTCTTGAATTTGTATCCCTTTGTAATTTCGTCCAACCCAGCTGACTGCGGGATCCTTAGGTTTTGCCAGAATCTCCTTGGCCTTTTCTGGATTGGCGATGGGCAGCACTAACATGAAAGAGCTTTGGAGATCCTCAGAGGTATCACCCCCCTGGACCAATAGTGTTTTTAGCGGCGTTGCAGTTTGGCGATGATACGGCTGGAAATTTCCCCCCTGGACCAATTGTGTGTTTACTTGGGATGGGTCATTTGCCTGTCTATCTTCGCCGGGAAAGAAAGCAATCGTCACCTCTTCCCCCACCCAAGGTTGAATATCCCGCTTGAAGTTGTAGCCGTTGTCGGTCATCAGGCGATCGCGCCAGCGCGCCAGTACACCATCAAAATCCGCTTGACTTTCCGGCGCGCCGAACTGCCTGAGTTTACGCCACTGGCTTTCATCCGTAGTCAAGGTCGCCGTCATCAAGACTTGTTGAGGGATCACCTTGGCTCCCGCGGGTAAGTCCTTGGATAATTCCCCTTGCCGCATTGCTCCCCAATAGGCGATCGCCCCGCCTCCGATAAGCACCAGAGCTGTTCCTACCGTTAATAGCAAGGGCGGCTTTTTTTTCAAAATCATGTCAGTCCAATGGAGAATGTCCAGGGATATCAGCAATATAACCCTGTCAATCTAGCAAAGGATAAAACATATGGCCTATTTGTCGCGCCTCCGCGAAAATATATCGCGCAAGAAATGGAAATACACCCTGACTTTAATGGGTCAACGCTTAGACATTAACCATGGGAGCGATTTTGCCCAGCACTGACAAGACCAAATTTAGTATGGGTTAGTTTAATTACTAAATAACTAGGCATAAGTACTTAATTTTTCAGGCGTTGACTGTTTCGGATTCTCTTGGTTAATGGAAGAGGGCGTCTATTAAGGAACTTTAAGCAAACTCTACCTAAGGGATTGAATCAAGGGAGAATCTGAAACGCTATGTTAAGCCTGGATAGGAAGAAAGGGCGAATATCTATGACTACCCAGTCGGCTGATTACCCCAATAATAAAAAGCTCTGGCTGGCGGCTTTCAAGCCTCCTATGTACAGTGTGGCGATTATGCCCATTTGTGTGGGAACTGCAGTCGCCTTTGCGGAAACGAATAATGTCCAGGTTAAAACCTTTGCAACGTTTCTGGTGTCAGCCATCTTGATTCTGGTTTGGGAGAATTTCAGCAATGATGTGTTTGATTCGGAGACTGGGATTGATAAGAACAAGCCCCAATCTTTGGTTAATCTAACCGGCAATAAGCCGTTAATCTTCTGGCTGGGTAATCTCTGTTTGGGATTGGGGATTCTCGGGATTTTGGCGATCGCGGCTTGGCAACGGGATGCAACGGTGCTGCTTCTAATTCTCCTCTGTTGCGCCCTAGGCTACTGTTACCAGGGGCCTCCCTTTCGGCTGGGGTATCAGGGCTGGGGAGAAATTCTTTGCTTTTTCAGCTTCGGGCCCTTGGGGGTTGGCGCTGCTTACTATAGCCAAACCCAAACTTGGTCACAGGTTAGTTTGGCGACATCTGTCATTATTGGCGTCACCACAAGTTTGGTCCTGTTTTGCTCCCATTTTCACCAGGTGGACGATGATATCGCCGCTGGGAAGCGATCTCCTATCGTCCGTTTGGGCACTCAGCGGGGGGCTCAACTCCTCCCTTGGATTTGTGGCGGCGTCTACGTTTTTACCGGACTCGCTGTCGCATTGGGACTTTTCCCCCTATGGACATTATTGATTTTCGCCAGCCTTCCGCCAGCCTTCCGGCTCTGTAAGCATGTCGGACGATTTCACAATCAGCCAAAGCAGGTCAGTAACGCAAAATTTATCGCCATTGGCGTCCATTTTTGGAGTGGATTGCTATTGAGTTTAGGGTTTCTACTGTCCGTTGGATAATGGCTTATCAGTTTGAGTTTCGCCCCTACCGTCGTCGCTTTAGACATCCCCTGAAAACCCATCATGGTCACTGGACCCATCGAGAGGGGATTATTGTGCGGCTGATGGATGATGCAGCCCAGGTAGGGTATGGCGAAATAGCCCCGCTTCCCTGGTTTGGGTCAGAAACCCTGGAGCAGGCGATGGCGGTTTGTAAAAAACTGCCCAAAACCCTTTCGGTCGAGATGATATCATCGATTCCCGCTGATCGGCCCACCTGCCGATTTGGATTCGAATCTGCATTGATGCAATGTGTACGGAATCATGTTTACCCGCGGGTAGATCGAGAAAGAGAGGACGCCTGTATTCAAGCGAAGAGTCACCCCCCCCCTCCTCGCCAATGGTGTGCGCTGCTTCCGACTGGCGAGGCTGCGCTGCAAGCCTGGCCTCCCTTTTGGGAAGCTGGGCGACGCACCTTTAAGGTGAAAATTGGGGTGGCTCCGATCCAAGCCGAACTAGATAGGATCACCCGGCTAGTTAGTTTACTGCCAATGGGCGCCAAAGTTAGGCTAGACGCCAATGGCGGCCTGACTCTGACCGAAGCGCATCAATGGTTGGCCCAATGCGATCAGCTGGGAATCGAATTTCTGGAGCAGCCGTTACCGCCCAACCAATTGCCCATTCTGTTACAACTAAGCCAGCAGTATCAAACCCCCATTGCTTTGGATGAATCTGTGGCGACGGTGCAACAACTGAAGTATGCCTATGGGCGAGGCTGGCGAGGGATCTTTACGGTTAAACCGGCGATTGCAGGGTTTCCTTCTGAGTTGAAACAGTTCTGCCAAGCCCATCCCCTTGATGTGGTTTTCTCCTCAGTATTTGAAACCGCCATCGGCAGAGACGCCATTCTCACGTTAGCCGCCGACATTCTTAGGGACGCCGCCCCGTTTAAGACTGGGAGGCTGCTCCAAACGACATCGGCAGGACAAGGAAAATGGGTCGCTAATCCAGCTGCTTTCCATTCTGGGGTAGAGGGGAAACGCCAAGCAACCCCTCGTGCGTTTGGCTTTGGAACCCAAGACTGGCTCGCCGCAGATGGTCTGGATTTGTCTGACTTTGACCATATATGGCGGTCCCTCTAATGCCATTGCTCGATCCAATGGGTTATTTCGGGACTCAATGGACGGCGCTTGCGATCGCTAAGCGCAATGCAAACATGACGAGTCAGAGCTTTTGCCAGCAAGTCAGCCTTGTCTGCTGTGTCAGTTATCTGATAAGTAATTTCAAAGGTATGGATGTCTTGGGATTGAGGGGTTAGATGGATCTTGAGCCGGTCGCCGCAGAAAATTGGGCGGCGAAAATCAATATCTGCATGGACAATGGGAACGGCGATCTCGCCGTCTCCTCCAAAGAATGCCTTCAAATTCACCCCTGAGGCTGCTAGTGACGACTCATAGGCTTCATGGCATAGGGTTAATACATTGGCAAAATAGACAACTCCCGCTGCATCTGTTTCATGAAATCGAACCTGATGTTGATGCACAAATGACATGATTATTCTGACGCCACAATTATCAACAAACGCCACTGAGCATTAGCTATGTCCTGCCTTCCTCCACTACCAACGGGGTGTGTTCTCAGACCCGCACGACCTGAGGATATCTGGCCTATTCGGCGACTAGTTCTATCGGCGCTGCTGGATCCTACTCAGCTTCGCTGGTCCCAGTTTTGGCTGATTACCTGCGAGGATACTCTGGCGGCGTGTGGTCAACTCCGCAATTTTCCAGATGCTCAAGAATTAGGGAGTTTAGTCGTCGCCTCAAAATGGCGAGGGCGGGGTTTGGGAAAGTATTTAGCTCAATATTTGGCGCAGCAAGCCACCCAACCTCTGTACTTAGAATGTTTAGGCCGTAGACTGGCTGAATTTTATGGAAATCTGGGTTTTATACCCGCCCATTGGCAAGACTTACCCCCGGCGCTCAAATCGAAATTCGGCCTTTCAACACTGGCGAGACAAATTTTTCGTTTGCCTGTGTTCATCATGAAATATCCGGGGCCAGGACGCAATATTTAGCGATAAGCGCCTGCCAGCTCAATTTCCGTCAGGTATATCCATATTCCATCGACTAAAGTGCGTTGAGTCGCTGACGAAATTCGAGGGCTGCTTGAGGATTTGGAATTTCTTTGGCGAGGCAATCGATGAGTTGTCCAGGGGACCTCGGTGGATTTTTTGCAAAAACCTCTTCTAAGATGAGGGGCGCAATGGGACCGATACAATAAGCCAGCGCCTGTTGACACTGTTCTAAAAACGTTGGATCAAAATCAACAGGGTGTTGAACGTTTGCAGGCGATTTAGCTGGAGGGGGCGTTGGCATGGGTCGCCGCCTTTCCGATTTGGCGGATGGAACGGCTTGCAAGGTGTTTTCGCCATTAATTAACGGTTGCTTTGATTTTGCAGTTGCGCCATTTTCTTGAGCTAGAGCATTAGGAGCAGAAACCAGATTTGTCAACTGGTTTTGTCGGCTGGCCTTAGACTGACTAGTATGGTGAAGGGGGGTAGCCCGATGAGCATTACCCCGCTTGGACTTAGAAGGATTGACCTTAGCCTGGTTAGATGATGATGGATTAGAAGATCGCCGGGTTGACTCACTGTCCTCGATACGGTTGCTGGCAAGCGGGCGAGGAGGAGTTGAGAGTTGTGGAATCGGGGCTGGAGGTAGATTCGCTGCTATCGGGGGGGCAGGTTCACGGTTAACTGAATTGGGTTCATAGATAACCGGCCTTGATGTCTTGGCGGCTGGCTTTGATTGTTGAGATTGTAGAGGTAAGGCTAGATCTTTCTCAGATGTAATTGTTTCCTCCGCATGCACGAGTGCTTTGGAGCGCTCTAATTGTTTTTCCTTCCAAAGGGTAATGTAATTGAACTTTTTAATTAAAATACATAAGTTTCCAGCATCCAGTTCCTGTTGACAGAGATTTTTGGCTGTCTCCAGAAGCCTCATGGAAAAAGCCAAACTACTCTCCATCACTTTTCCTTGGAAAGTGAATTCAGAAGCGCCTTGATAAAGCAAACCTTGAGCTTCTAATTCTTCGGAGTCGATGATTAACATATAATTTTGCTCTAAATTAGCTTGGCCTTGCAAAATGCTAGACAGTCCAAGCAGATAAAGTTGACCTATTGACAGGCTTCACAAAAATGGAATAATTGCACAGAATACATACTTCCATCCGGTCATTTTGGGCTAGTCTGCATGGAAGGGCTTGTTTGTAGACATAGGCCCTTGCACGTTTGTAATATCTCCTAAGCACCCATATTAACTTAGTCTTCCTAAGGTTTTGGGCCTTACTTCATACGGTAAAGCGAGACTGTAGATCATCTGATACGCTGGCAATGCGTAAGCAGCAGATTGTGATTAAGCACCGCTTCTGGTGGAGCAATTGACGCCTAGGAAAGACTGCAATTACAGTTTACCCTCAAATCGAAGTAAATAATGTTACATCATCATACAGGGTTATACAGATTTTTTATAGGAACACGCTAACTCTCTTACCCGCTTTCCTGCGCAAGTGAGAATCCGTTAGGGGAGGCGTTAAAATAAAGCCCCAGTTCAAGGCAGTGGCTGGATATAAAATAGGAAACTCCAGCTGTCTTGAAAAGAAGCTGGAGTTTAGAAATCAGGTGTTTTCAGGCTCCGGATTAAAAACGAGAAACGTCTAGGAGCGAGAGATACATGAGAGACGATGGGTGTAAATATTTATACCTCTACGCCAGTCGGCCGTGACCTATAAGATTTTTGGCACCTTGAAATAGTCGTCTTCTCGCTCAGGGGCGCAATCGAGAATATTTTCGCGACCCGAGAAAATTTCTAGCTCATCAGGTCGGGTGACATTGCTCATATCAATGGCGCGAGTTGTCGGTTCTACGTTTTCCGTATCTAATTCACTCAGCTGCTCAAAATATTCCAGAATACTCCCCAATTGAGTTGTAAACTGCGTCTCCTCATCAGGTGTGAGTTCGAGCCGAGCCAGATGTGCAACTTTTCGGACTTGGTCAAGATCGATCATGGGAATAAGCGTCAGAGGATTAAGGGATTGGGGAATAGGGTAGACAGAGGTTAATCACTACTTAGAAAAACGAATCTACCTTCATTCGGCCTGTATTCTTCAGCCAGTTTTGGGCCTCGATATAATTATTGGGAGCGATACGGATAGCCTCCATCCAATAACGGGCGGCCTCATCAAAACAGTCATTCGCCTCTTGAGTGTTTTCAGCTTCTTGAGCTTGCTCACCCTTGTGATGATAAATGACGGCGATGTTATTCATGGCCTGACACATGCGGGGATTCAGCTCTAAAGATTCTTTATACAAAGCCAACGCCTCATCATGTTCTCCGTTGCTGGTGTAGATTAACCCCATGTTGTAAAGAATAAAGCTGCGATCATAGGGGTCTTCCTCAAGGGTCAACGCTTCTTTATAGTTGTCCATCGCCTCGGCGTACTCACCATCCGCCTGGGCTGACATCCCATCTCGGTAATAGGCGAATGCTTGTTTTTCACTGTACTTGGCTGGCATGAGCTTGAGAATCAAGTCCGCCATGACCGTAAAAGACTTGTCGATAAAGTTATCGTTCCGCTGAGTTCTTGGCATGAGTGACCTCTAAGGCGCCGTCAATCGTTAGACAGCATATCAAAATCATTACTCCTCTTATAATTTACCGCTGGTTTATCTGTCTATAGTTGAGGAAATTGTGAATCCAAGGTTTCTATGACATCAATTGATTTGGCGGATATTTAACAGAAAGGAGTTGGTTATTGAGAAACAGCACCAGATCCTCAATGGTTGAAAGCGTTGAAACATCAAAACTAAAACTAATGTCAACCCCAAAGGTTTTGTAAAAGTCGTCACAAAAGTTGATTTCCCAATCAAACCAGCAGATGGTGGGAAAATGAAGGTCTTCTTGGAGTCGATCGCGGGGTAGGATACGGGCTATTTCAAGCTTTGTGTAGCGTGCTAGATGGGTATACAAAAAAGCGACTAGCGCTTTGGAAATTTTTTCGGAGGACTGAGGAGCTTCCCAATACCGTTCAAACCACTCATCCAAACTTAGGGGAGCGCGTGATCTCAACATTCGATTAACCCGGCGCCGCACCTGAATATCGGGGCTGAGTACTCGATAAGTTCTGAGGCTATAAATGAGGTTTGTAAAGTTTCGCCACATCGATAGAAAAGTCTCAGCGTAGGCACTCAGAGCCTTTCTTCAAGTATTCCCATCTGGTCTGATGTAAAATCAGAGACCTTAAAGGGGATATTTCCTTCGGATGTTTTCTGTTAGATAACAGTCCTGACAATGATGCCTAATAAAAAACATTGTCCAATATTTCTGTGTGAAAGAAAATATAGAGATATTACAAGGTGCTTCTTGCGTGTCCCTTAAACAGAATACTCGTCAGGAAGGAAAAAACTTTATGGGAAGCGATATTGGGTTTTCTGCTTAAGGTTAGAAGGCATTCAAAAATAACTTCATAGATTTAGGGCTGTGTATGACTTGCAGGCTCTTCACTTCTCCCTGAAGTTATTCCTACACAGCCCCTTATTGGCGGCAAATCGTTTCTAGCGTTGATTTAAAGTCAGGATAAGAAACTGCCGCTGCTTCAGCTCTTTGAATCTGTGTGACGCCAGTTGAGCGCAGGGCCGCGATCGCGAGACTCATCGCAACTCGATGATCGGTATAGCTGTCAACCTCGGCTCCGTGTAAAGCAGCGCCTCCCTGAATCTCCAGACCATCAGGCAACTCCGTCAACTGGGCGCCTAGACGGCTTAACTGCGACGCCATCACGGCTAATCGATCACTTTCCTTGACCCTGAGCTCTTGAGCGTCCCGAATCAGGGTGGTTCCCTCGGCGAATAGGGCCGCCACCGCCAAAATCGGCACCTCGTCAATTAAGCGGGGAATGAGATCGCCGTCAATGACGCAGCCTTTGAGTCGACTATGGCGGACTCGCAAATCGGCCACGGGCTCTCCCGTCACCAATCGCTCATTCTCCAGGGTGATATCCGCCTCCATCTTGGCGAGGGCTTCCAGAACCCCAGTGCGGGTTGGATTAACCCCGACATTTTCAATCACCAGTTCAGACCCGGGGGTAATCGCAGCGGCGACTAACCAAAAAGCGGCGGAACTAATGTCGCCGGGCACAATTACGGTTTGACCCTGCAGTTGCGCGGGCCCTGCAATTACCACGCTGTGACTTTCTGGATCAACCGTAAGATTAGCCCCAAACGCTTTCAGCATGCGCTCGGTGTGATCTCGAGATAGGGCGGGTTCTGTTACGGTGGTTTGGCCATTGCACATCAGACCCGCCAGTAAAATGCAGGACTTTACCTGGGCCGAAGCCACCGGGGAGTGATAGTGAATAGGGTTCAGGCGCCGCCCTTGAATGGCTAGGGGAGCTAAAGAATTATTGTGACGGCCCCAAATCTGCGCCCCCATCTGTTGTAAGGGAGCGACCACTCGGGACATGGGACGCGATCGTAAAGACCTGTCTCCTGTCACTGTGAAAAAGCAATCGGGTTGAGAGGCCAGCAATCCTAGCATCAGTCGTAAGGTGGTGCCAGAATTACCCGCATTTAGGACATCCACCGGTTCCTGCAGATTTCCCAGCCCCACTCCTTTGACCTTGACCCACTCCGCTTCCAAATCAGTAATCTCGACCCCCATAGCCTGAAAACAGGCGGCGGTTCGGCGCGGATCTTCACCGAGCAGCAACCCTTTGATGGCGGTTTCCCCCGTTGAGATCGCCCCCAACATTAACGCCCGGTGGGAAATCGATTTATCGCCGGGCACTTGAATCCGCCCCTCCAAAGCGACCCCTTCAGCCGGAATATCTAGGGTCAACGTTTGGTGAGGCGGGTTAGGGGTGAGATGGATGGTAGAAGTCGGCATACCGGGTGATGACAGATAAGCTGGCGTTGCATTAGCTATCCTACCCTTAGATTGAACCTTAGATTGAAAGTCGAAGAAAGCGAGCTAGGCATAAGGCGATTTCTCCCTATTTACTCTCCGCTTCCTTGGGGGTTGACGCCGCAGTACTGATTGACATTGTCAATGATGTTAGATTCGGTGATTGACAATTCCTCAATCGAGCTAACCGCTTCCATGGTCTTTTCTTGGGATTCCTCAATCCTGGCGGGAAGAGCCGCTTCAGAATCCACCGTCTTGACGAGCTCCATTGCCTTACTGGCTTGGGTAAGGGCTTTGCTGAAACCTTGTACAACCCCAATATAGCTATCTCGAAAACCTAGCAGAGAGTCATCCGATAGTTCAGTCGTTTTCAGATCACTGGCCAGCCCATCCAAGCTCGTGACCACTTTGTTAACCGCTTCGGTGTATTGGGTTGCTGCATTTTTGATGTCCGAAATATTTTGAACAGCGGCGGCGCTATTGCTGAAGCTTTGAATTTCGGTTTCAAACTCTTGCATGAAGCCCTGCGTTTGGTTAACCACCTCGGCCAACCGATTACATTGGGTCACTTTGGATTCACCGCAGCCAGACAAGATCAAGGCGATTGCGGCTCCTACTGGAACCAGCCTAAAGCGCGGGCGGGGCTTCAGCATAGATACTCTCCTTAAAGTAGGGTGTTGGTGCTTTTTGCAGTTTGAGCTCGAGCTATCATAAACCCACATCGTTATATAGATCTCCCTTATGCGCAGAATCCCGTAAGTTTCACCAGAAGTTTAATGAAAAATTGGATTTTGAAAAGATAATCAGAGACTCTCCCATCCATATCCGTTGCTCCCTTTACTATTCCCAAGCATTTTCAGGCTTCCACCTTAGACTCGGAAATTATTCATCAGGGCTGAAAATGAGGACTCGAAAGCGGCATCCAGTTGCTTGGCCACTGCGTCTGCTAATTGAGAAGGGGGCAACTAGGTCGTCCATGGCTGCCAGAATGATCTGATGGAGCAAAATTTACTCTACTCATGTCCCATTCCTGTGTCGTCTCAGCTGTTTTGCTTTTTGCCGAAGTGACTGGAAATAATCAGTTTCAGTAATTTCTGCGACCTGGCGAGCCTTCTTGGTTTGATCGATTTCAATTTGGAGTTCAGCCACCTGCCGTTTAAGCTTTTGTTCACGGACATAGACTTGCTTCGCCATACTCTGGAAAACCCGGGCAAGTCGGCCGAGTTCATCTAACCTGTGTTTAACAGATTCTAATCGTCCCGGTTCAAATTTGCCGGTCTCAATCTCTGCGGCGGCGTTGGTGATAATCAGAACTGGTTTGGCTATTTGATAAGCCAGGCAATAGATCAGAACCAATAGGACGCCAGCCGTGCTGAAGCCAATTAGAATAATATCGCCAGCCAGTTTGACGGCGGGTTGAAAGGCTTCTTTTTGGGCAATTTCCGCCAGTAGACCCAGGTTATTTTCGCCCAGCCAGTGATAAACGCCAATCACTGGAATCCCTTCATAATTGAGATATAGCCCAGAGCCGTCAATACCTCTCATCACGGTGTCGATGGCTTTGCTTTTAATATTTGTAGAGTCGTTTTTGGTTTCAGCCGACGCTGCTTCAGTCCCCTCTCCTGAAATGAATACATTTTTGCCATTGAGTTGTTTGACTAAGTAAGTTTCCCCGGTTGTTCCAAGTCCTGTTTTTTCCCGAATTAGTCGATCGACCGCTTTTAGATTTAAAGTGATTGCTAGGACGGCTTGCCGTTGTCCGGCCTCATTTGTGATTGGAGTGGCCAAGGTGATGGTGGATTTACCCGTTAAGGAAGAGGTGTAGATATTGGGAACCACCTTTGTTTGTCCCGGCTCAAAATAGGTGATGGTATTTCCTAGGCCTTGATATGTTCCTACTTGGGATTCGTCGGTAGAGAGTTGAACGATTCCAGCATTGGTCAATATGGAAATGTCCTGAATATCAGGTTTTATCGAAATTATTTTAGAAAAATAGGCGAACAAAAAATGAGTGTTTTCCTGATGCTTTTGTTCGTCTTTTGAACTGTCAAATAGTCTGCCTGTGCGGTTTTTTATATCCGGTGAACTAGCCAAAAGAATTGCTTCACGTTTCTGGTTTCCCATCCACTGATTCAGTTCAAACTCTTTTAGCGAAACAGCCACATTCAGCCTTTCAAAAATAGAATCTTTCAATGACTCCTTAGCGCGAATATAGGCGATGAATGTGACCAGGCTGATGGTCACTAATGATAAGACTGAAAAAGCGCCCACCAATTTATATAACAGACTCTTTCGTAGAAAATTCATTCTCAGTTGCCTTGTTCATGGGCAGACTCAGTGGAAGGTTGTTTAGCTTCAACGGGATGAGCGCTGCTGGTTTCGGCGTAGGCGGATCTCAGCCACTGTTCTTTCAGGGACTTTAATCCCATGGAGAGTAAGCTGACGATGACTAGACCACTGACAAAAACAAATCTTGTCAATTGATGGACAGGGCGAAAGACTTCCTTCTGGGAGATTTCTGATAACAAAGCTAGATTCTGTTTCTCCGCCCAACGATAGACGCCGACCACAGGGGTTTTAGCATAGTTTAGATAAAGGCCAAATCCATTCATCCCTCCCATGGCGTTGTCGATGCCCCGACTTGAAACCCCGTCGGCGAAGGCGTCATTTCGAGTTTTTTCGGCCGAAACAAATTCGCTTTTCACCCGGGAGGATTTGCCCACCAAGTAAGTTTCGCCTGTCTTGCCCAGATAGTTTGTCTGATCTGGGGTAAGATTCATCGGTTGGCGAATTTTTTGATCCAGCTCAGCCAGATCTAAGTTCACGGCTAGAACGCCAACCCGCTTACCCGCTGGGTTGAGTAAGGGGGTGGCGAAGGTAATCAATAACTCATTGGTGATCGGTGAAGTGTAGAAGTTAGGGATGGCTGTGTCGGCTTGCTGACGGGTAAAGTATGTGGTTGTGTTTTGAAGCGGTTGGTATTGGCCTTTACGATCTTTATCGGTTGAGAAAAGAACGATTCCGCCGTTGGTCAAAATGGAAATGTCTGGATTACTCGCGCCAAACGCATTGAGTGTTAAAAGATGGTTTGAGATGGCGTCATAGGCGTCCTGATACTCAGAATCAGTAAGGGGCTGCTGACTTAGCAAGTTTTCTGTTGCAGGGATGGTTTGCAATGCTTCAGCTGCTTTAATGACGCCCTGGCGTTGATGATTAAACCAATGGGCCAGTTCTCTCTGCTTAATTAGCGTTGCTTGTTCAAGACGCTCTACGATGGGTTCAACTAAACCCTCTCGAAAATAAATATAGGCGATAAAAGCCGTTAACCCCGCCATGAATAAGCCGACTAGGGGAAAGTATTCCACCCAAAGAATCAGCTTGCTCGGTTTTGTCGCCCCATCGGGCGGTGTTGGGTAAGATTGGGGTCGCTGGGTTGGCGTTAACCGTCGTTGCAGAAAAAGCATCCCGCCCCCGGTCAAAGGAATCATTGGCATCAGAAATAGCAACCAGGGAGTGGCGATAGGGATTCTCGGCTGTAAGATAATGGCGACGGGAGTCCTCTCAAAAGCCAAAGCGGATAGGAGCGGCAGAAGAGCCGTCGAGGGGGAGACTTCGGCAAAGGGTTGACTCGCGGATAGAGTTTTCCAGGTGCTGACGCCGACAATGCCGTCTGGAGTCAATCCTAGTTTGGTTTGGAAGGCGATGACGGCGTCTTGGGTCTTTTCTCCGTAGTGTCCATCAATCTCACCCGTATAGTGCCCTAATTCAGTTAACTGCTGCTGCAGTCGCGTCACCGATTGACCATAACTTTCTAACTTTAAGAGGGGGCGTTCTGGGACAGCGAAGTCATTGTCTAAAGCTATGACCTCCATGGCCTCCAGTGGAGAACGGAATGCTGCATCTGGGTTTGGACTCACTAGCGCTAATGTCGACGCTGCGAATCCCCCGTTCAAACTAGAAAGGGTGAACAGTCCGACCGTTGAAGTTATTAATCGCAGAGCGCCACGATTGAAAATCATCTACTTCCACTCAGCGAAGATGCGTTTAATCTCAGAGATTGCCGATTCCGCCGCCGCCTCGGGAGCAATGTTATCGGCTGCAATGCTGCGAATTGCTTGACCCCAAATATTTTCAGCCTGCACTTGGCTGTAGGCGGGACTGAGCACCGTATACAAGGGGCGGGTTGATTTGAATTGTTGGGCGGCGACCGAAATATGGGGGTCCGTGGGATCTGTCCAAAAAGAGGTTTGCAAAAGGTCTGGCATGACGGGAAAAAAGCGGCCTTGGGCGCCTTCAACATAGTCCGCTAGGATGTCAGGTTTTACCAGATAGGCGACGAGTTCCTTCGCTTCGTTAAGTTGCTTAGAGTCTGCAAAAATCGCCACCTGTTTAGTCGATGCGATATATCGCATGGGGTCGCCGTTGGGTTTATCCGGCCATTCTACGGTGGCCATCCTCTCTCGGTAGGTGATGTCGTCCTGACGCTGGGATCCGGGAATGGATAGGGTGGGATTGGGGGTCATGACGGTTAATCCACTAAGGAAGGTGACATTATTGTCGGGATCGCCCCAATCTAGGGCGTTGGGGGGGACATAATTTTGCTTATAGAAATGGGTGAAGGCTTCCAGAGATTTGACAATGCCCGCTTTTACCTGAGGATCGTCCAGTTGGAGTTGACCTTGTGAGTCTATCAGACTGACATTGTGGGCTTCCAAAAACTGTTCAAATTGATAAAATGTGTCGGTGGCTGCGGTGGACATGGGGATCCCCATACCGTACAGTGTGTCTTTTTGTCCTTGGCTCCTTAAGGTTTCTTGGACCTGCGGCCAGAATCTCCAGAAGTCATTCCATTCGGTGGGAATTTGTTCTGGGCTCAGCTCCGCCTTTGCGAGCAAATCATTCCAGTAGTGGATATGGGTCGTTTGTTGAGAAATGGGAACGGCGTAATAGCTGCGGTTACCCGCTTTATTGTTTTGATAGGAAACACTCTCTAAAGCTTCGGGACTATAGAGTGTCTTGATGGGCTCAATAATGTCGCTGGTGTCCGATAATTCGCCACTCCAGGCAAGACGAGGAATGAGGGAAAATTCTATGCTATAGCCGTAAAGGATATCTGGGGGATGACCGGCTGCGATCGCGCTCTCACTTTGCTGAATCAGATCCTTTTCGCTATAGAAAACCAGGTCTACCTCAACGTCTTTTTCCGCTGACCAGTCAGCAACGGCCTGGCGGATGGTCTCCGTTTCTTCGGGATAGTATCCCTCGCTCCACCAAATTTGCAGGATAGAATCTTCATCCGAGGATTGGCCGATGCTAGACAAAGACCTACAAGCAGACGCCCCGACTAATAGAGGCAAGAGTCCGGCCAATAGACGGCGATACAGTGGGTTTTTCATAGCGGGCGAATCCAGGCATTGAGTAAGCTTGCCGATTTCAGCTTTCCCCAACTTCAGCCCGTAATTGCTAATCCTGGACTTTTTACCAGGTGCAGAATCCCCAAAGCCATAGGGGCAACGTTACCAGCAACAGAGCGGAACTTAACCCAACGCTGGTGACCGCCAGTTCTCGATCTAAGTGATAGTTTTCCGATAAAACCAGTGTTGCAAAGGCGCAGGGCATGCCCGCTTGCAACACCATCACTAGACGAGGCGGACCGGCAAAATCAAAGGCCGTCAATGCGATTCCCACCAGCAAGGGAATCAGAAGCATTTTAATCCCCACCGCCACCGATGCTGGCTTCAGATTTCGCCAGGAAGAGAGCTGCTGCAGCCGCATTCCCATCAACACCAGAGACAGCATCACCATTAACCAGGCAAATCCATTTAAAGAGATATCTAACCATTGGGGCCAGGGAACCGGCCGCAGCGCCAACCCCAAGAAAAACGCCAGAATCGTGGGGTTTTTTAGCACCTCCTGCAATGTCGATTTCCCTTTGAAGGCCGTTCGCTTACCGGATTGGGGCGGTGGTGAAGCGGGGTTGCTTGATGGCCGCCGATCGCCAAATCGAACCGCCAGGATTACCCCCAGGATATAGGCCCCTAAGAGGGTGCCCAAGACATCGTAGAATAAGGCCCAGCCAAAGTAATCAGGGCCGAGTTGCGGCAGGAGCAGAATGACCGGAAACCCTATGTAGCCCGTATTGCCAAACATGGAAGCCAGGGAAAAGCTGCCCTGGCTGGTCCTAGCCCAGTTGACTCGATCGGGATGAATCCAGAGTCGACTGCAGAGAAACGCTGTCAGGATTGCGCCCCAAGCGACCATGGGCGCCAATAATACAGATCCGGATAAATCAGCCCGGTGCAGAAAATTGATGATGCTGAGGGGAACGCCCACCATAAACAAGAATTTGCCCAGGTAGGCGGGAATTTTTCGGTTTAATGGCTTCTGAAAGCGCCGCTTGAAAATAGGCAGACCTAAAAGAAAGCTGATCAAAGCGCCCAAGAGGACAGCGGCTCCGATGGGGAGATAGAGTCGAACCAAAAAAGCAAAGGGGGAAAACACAGGTCTCTAGGGATAAACGCTCCAGCCCATATTAAGGGGTCTAGATTCGATTTAAGATCAGTGGAATTTGCAGGAAACAGGTGTTTAAAGGGGACACGTTTGGTTTTTTCCATTCGCCATAATTCATCGCTAAATCGATGGCGGTTTGGGGGGAGTGTCGGGTAAGGTCGAATCCCATTAATCCCAAGATGCTGGCTTTGAACCCGCGGGTCTGAAAAAATAGCTGAACATCCCCTGTTAGAAAAGCGGTTAAGTCGGGATCGAGCGCTTCAAAATAAGTCGCCACGGCTTGATTCTGGGTGGCTAGAATACAGGTATTGAAATGTCGACAGATCTTCAACAGTCGAATGGTGCGCTGCCCGCCCTCCCCTAATCCTTCATGTTCCTGGTAAATCGCAGCCGTTTGCTCAATGGCGTTAAGGACGGTCGAGAGGGGCTGTGCGGTCTGTAGAATTTGATGAATCTGCGCGATCGCTCGAGCAATCGGGTTCTGATCCCCTTTATATTGCTGGAATGCCGCCTCCAGGTTTTGTCGCGCTGAGCGATTATCTAGGCCCAATTGCTCTTTGCGGTAAGCTTCCAAGGCGAGCGCTCGTAGGTTCTCAAACCATTCATTTGCTTCGCTAATGGATCTAAGATGGTGTTCCCAATAGTGTAATACCTGGTCTTTAGCGGTGGACAGCAGGGCGATTATTTGCGGGACCGTGGATGCCCGGGGGATTAATGAGGCGATTTCAACCGCCTTGCGTTGGGTAATATCTGCTAAGACATCCAGATGGGATTTCGCGCCGTCATTCCCAATCCCGTCATTATTTTTTGTTTCATTACAGACGTTAAAGAGCAGGGCGATACACCCCTGTCGGGCATGGCTCAATATCACATTCTCAGGCGTGTCCCAATCGCAGATGTATTGCAAGGCGCGGGCTCCGGCCAGGAGATCAGCCGCGTACCGAGGATCTACATCGCTAATCACCAGATCGAAGTCAGTGGGGGTTTCCACGGTAAACGTTTGAGTCCACTCGCGCGCGATCTCCCTCCTTGACGCTTCGGTTTGGCCAAAGGAGAAGCCCCAAATTTTCTCTCTTTCTGCGATCACCGATATTCCATAGGGAAGCGCCATCACTGCCGTTCCCGACTTGGTCAGCATGGTTTTGCGGATATTGTCCGCCGTAATTTCGAGTTTTCTGACAAAGGGACTGGCTGGGTTGCCGACTTGGGTTTTGCGGTCCATAAGCACCTGTGTGCTATGGCTGCGACAGATCTCATTCAGACTGGCGACGCCCACCGCCAGCATTTTGTTAATGCCGCCGCTGCCGTAACGCCCCTCATAGGGGTGAATTTTGATGTCTCCGGCAATTACCGTTAAATTGTGGCTGAACAGCAATTGCGGCACGGTAATGGTGTACTGCCCGTTGATGGCGACCTTCGCCATTTGATGGGTGGTGGCTTTTGTACTTTGCTGGGTGATGGTCACCCTGTTTTCTAACAGGCGTTTATAGCGCTCCCGTCCCATGAGTCGCTGAATGTCTGGTTGGCTCATGAAAGGATGCGTTCCCAATCCATATAGGATGGCGATCTGTAGAAAAGGCTTGAGTTGTTTGAGTTGAAGGACGCCATCCACGAGGATATGGGCGGCGGCCTGCGCTCTTGTTTTGTCCGGCAATATTAGCAGTAAGCTAGATAAACGCTGATGATATTCAAGCTCAGCGTTGGTTATCGCCTCCATCAATAAACCGGCGCATTGTTTGACAAGATGTCCTCTGGCCAGAGGTTCTCGATCCATTGCCCTGGGTTTAAACCAATGAGTATCCGGCGGCAGTGAGATCAAATTTCCGGGATAACTGATCAGTTCAATGTATCGATTAACGATATTGCTGTCTAAGCAGCTAAACGGAGGATAGGTGAGTGTCATGATTTACTTTGCTGGTATACCCTATTGACGAAACCCTCGATGTGGCGCAGGCCAATAGGTAATTCCCCTAAGGCTTGTTTGCTTTGGGTGGGAGTTACTATCCATCTAACCGATTGCTAAAAATAACTAGCTTCCAATTCGGATTGCGCTTAGACTAAATGCGGTGGAAACTGGGGTGAGCTGTGAGGCAGTCCAGTTTGGGCCAGACCCAAATCAACCTCAGGCTTATTCAATGTCAGGGTAAAGATGAGCGGACAATTGGGGTGAGCGATCGCTGAGAGTCTTTTCAGCCGGTGCATCTGATGATTAGTCTGATAGGTCTGCCGGGTCGACGCTCCTGGGAATGACTTCATAATTCCCGTCTAGTCTTTTCAAGACACTTTCTCCGGAGTGGGTTTATCTCCGGCAAAATGCGGGAAACCTTAGGTTTCAGATTCTATCTGATCGCAGATCTACCGATTGTGATACGTGCTTCAGTTCTGGGAGATGTAATGGTGAATCAAGCGAATAATGGCTCACCTGCGCCGATTGATGATATACCGGAGGCTCTTCGAGAAACCGTCATTGGGAAACGCTCTACTCAGCAAACCGCTTCAAGATTTTGGAGCGTGGTTGGGGTCGGCGCCCTCGCGATCGTTGGCTCAAGTGGATTAGCGGTTTGGCGGCTGTCTCCGCCTCCGTCCCTGGACGCCGGGGGGAATGATGTCCAAACCCCTGCTCCTGAATCTTTGCTTGATGGAGAAAGCCTTAACCCGGCAGCAAATCAGGCGGAAGACACCTCGCTGGTAGACGTCGCCTCGACTACTCTGTTGGGACATCGGGCCTATGATGAAGCTCCCCCCGAGACGCTCGTATCGATAACCGCCGACGGTAGCCTGAAGTTGCGCAAAGCCGCCGCCGAAAAGCTAACTGAGATGTTGGATCAAGCTCGAAGAGATGGAGTGGATTTACAGGCTGTCTCTGGTTTTCGGTCAATTGAGAGACAAAACTACTTGTTTTTTGATATTAAAGCTGAACGGGGTCAATCCACTATTACCCGGGCTGAAGTCAGCGCCCCTCCAGGATATAGTGAACACCATACGGGCTATGCGGTTGACTTTATTGACGGCTCCAAGCCTAAAACTGACCTAGAGCAGACCTTTGAAGAGACCCCAGCCTTCCAATGGCTAGAAAAGAACGCCCCCCACTACGGCTTTGAACTCTCATTCTCTAAGAACCCATCCCAAGAGGTCTCCTATGAACCCTGGCATTGGCGGTTCGTTGGCGATCAACATAGTCTGGAAACGTTTTATAAATAGATAGGGAGTTATTGGTCATTGGTCACTGGTCATTGGTCACTGGTTAGGGAAATGCAGCAAAATCGCCACCCATCCACCCATCCACCCATCCACCCATCCACCCATCCACCCATCCACCCATCCACCCCTGTCCCCTACCTCCCCATCCCCCCCTATCCCTATCCCCCGTCTACCATGAGTCAAACGACCCTCAACCTCATAGCCATCTCTGTCTTCGCCATCACCATGTCGAGTCTCTTGGGGCCGGTGATTGGGGTGTCGCCGGTTGCGCCTGCGATCGCGACGGTGGGGTTGCTGGGGTTGGCGACGCTTGATCGGTTTGGTTGGGAGGGTAGAGGGGGAACGATCCTAGTCAATTGGGTTTCGGGGGTTTCGGCTGAGTATCGGGAGCGGGTGTTGCGGCATGAGGCGGGGCATTTCTTGGCGGCGCATTTGCTGGATATTCCAGTGACTGATTACACCCTAAGCGCTTGGGAGGCTTGGCGGCGGGATCTATCGGGCGAAGGCGGGGTGGTGGTGGACGCCCAAGCGCTGGAGGCGGAACTAACTAAAGGGGCGCTTTCAGCCCAACGATTGGATCGATATGGGATTGTTTGGATGGCCGGGACGGCGGCGGAATTAATTGCCTATGGAACGGCGGAAGGGGGCGACGATGATCGCCAGACCCTTCAGATGCTTTGGCGTCAGCTCAATTTTCCGCGTTCGGAGTATGCCGTTAAGCAACGTTGGTTCACGCTACAGGCCCGGACGTTGATTGAGAAGAATTGGGAAGCGTATGAGGCGCTGACGGCGGCTATGGAGAACAAGGCTTCTGCGGAGGAGTGTCGTCAAATTATTCAGCAATATCGCGTGGATTAGGAGGCAGGATTCAGCACAACGCGATTGCGGCCCTCCGCCTTGGCCTTCAATAGGTTTTGATCGGCGCGATGGAGTAGATTAGTTCCCTGATTGTCGTCAGTGGGGAGTAAACCCGAAACCCCAATGCTAACCGTTAGATTGAGATCCACGGATTCGATGGGAAAGGGCTTCTCGCTGATTAATTGGCAGAACCGTCGGCCAATGATAAAGGCTTCTTCAGACGTCGTGTTGCTGAGGAGGATGACAAACTCCTCGCCGCCATAGCGAAAGAGCGTATCGTAGAATCGCATGTTGTATTGTAGTCTTTCCGCTAACATTTTCAGCGCCTGATCGCCCACAAGATGGCCGTAAGTGTCGTTGACGGTCTTGAAATAGTCAATATCCACAATCATCAAACTCAAGTCCAATTCCTTGGACCGAGCATTTTTAATTTGCCGAGGCAGTTCCCAGTCAAACGCTCGACGGTTGTTGATTTGAGTTAGCGGATCGGCGAGGGCGATCGCTGACAAAAGATCATTGGCGCGCGTCAGTTCTCGATAACTTCGTACCCGATGTAACCCCGTCCTAACCTGAGCTTCTAGCAATCGACTCTGAGCCGCTTGAGTCGGAAATTCCTGGTGTGAGAAATCTGCATCCGGCCATTTCTGAGGAAGCCACAAATAGGCGTCTGCCCCCGCTTCAAGGGCCTTAGTGGTCAGATTAACCAGATCGACTAAAGAGCCATTTGCAGGGACGCTGAGAAAGTTAACGCGATCCTCCAGCAAAATGCAATAAACCCAAGCAAGTTGGCGCTGTTTCTTGAGCGTGCGGCAGAGTTTCCAGTTATCCGGAAGACTGGATTGGAGCAACAATAAGTCCGGCGGACGGGTTTGAATGATCGCTTCAGCTTCCTCTGTGGATGGAACTGAGTCGATGGTCAAGGCGGAAAAACCTCGCACACTGCCCACCAAGCTAGAGGGAAAATTCCCATCCCCAACTAAAAGTACCGAGGCATTCATGCGTTAATTTAGCAAGCTAACAGGTAGTCAAGAGCAAGGCCCTAATTCCGCATCTTGGAGACGCCAATTGGACAATAACCGGATGGGCTGATCAGACCGGAAGAGCTACCTGGCGACAAACCTAAGATTGACTAGGTTTGTCTAACATAGATGTGGCAATTTGACCATACCGCTAGATTAGCAGGCTGTTAGGATCTTACTCTACAGAATTCAGCCTCCGATTTATCCATTTCCTATTCAGTTATCTAAACCTTTTATATTAGGACAGATTTTTAAGCGAATCCCTTACTGCTGTCCCGCTGTAAAAGACGAACATCGGTCAGAATAGAATCTTAGAGATAAATTGTCTGTAGATTTAAGTTTCTAAGCTTGCAGTCTGTTCTACTGAATTCCTATGTCCACCTCTCAGCCTCAGCCTGCTCTGATAAAGATGAGCGGCGCTCAAATTCGACAGAAATTCTTAGATTTCTATTCGGCTAACGGGCATCAAGTGCTGCCCAGCGCTTCTCTAGTGCCGGAAGATCCCACTGTGCTCTTGACGATTGCCGGTATGCTGCCCTTCAAGCCGATCTTCTTGGGACAGCGTCCGGCTGAGTTTCCTAAAGCGACGACTTCCCAAAAGTGTATTCGCACCAATGACATTGAGAATGTGGGACGGACAGCCCGGCATCACACCTTCTTTGAGATGTTAGGGAATTTTAGTTTTGGCGATTACTTTAAGGAGAAGGCGATCGCTTGGGCTTGGGAGCTATCGACCGAGGTGTTTGGCCTGCCGCCAGAGCGGCTAGTGCCGAGTGTGTTTGAAGACGATGATGAAGCCTTCGCCATCTGGCGCGACCAAATTGGAATACCGCCCCATCGAATCCAGCGGATGGGGGCCGACGATAACTTCTGGACTTCAGGGCCGACAGGTCCTTGTGGACCTTGCTCAGAAATATATTACGACTTTCATCCTGAGCAGGGGGATGACCAAATTGATTTAGAGGATGACAGCCGCTTCATTGAGTTCTACAACCTGGTTTTCATGCAGTACAACCGGGATAGCGACGGTCAGCTCGCCCCCTTGCAAAACCAGAATATTGACACCGGCATGGGCCTGGAACGCATGGCCCAAATCCTGCAGCAGGTCCCCAATAATTATGAAACCGACTTAATTTTTCCCATTATCCAGGCCGCTGCTGAGATTGTCGGCATTGACTATCACAAAAGCGATGAGTCCGCCAAAACTTCCCTCAAAGTCATTGGCGATCATGTCAGAGCGGTGGCGCATTTAATCGCTGATGGGGTGACGGCGTCAAATATCGGCCGGGGCTATGTTCTGCGGCGGTTGATTCGCCGAATCGTTCGCCATGGCCGATTGCTGGGGATTGAGGGCGCGTTTATTAATCGGGTGGCGGAGGCTGCGATCGCCCTATCAGCCTCCGCTTATCCAAACCTGAAGGAACGGCGAGACGCTATCAAAGCGGAGTTGCAGCGGGAAGAATCTCAATTCCTCAAAACAATTGAAAAGGGGGAGAAGCTGCTGGCGGAAATTTTGGCGAAGAAGCCCAAGCAGATTTCAGGTAAGGATGCCTTCACCCTCTATGACACCCACGGATTTCCGTTGGAACTGACTCAGGAAATTGCCGAGGAGCAGGGATTGACGGTCGATGCGGCTGGGTTTGAAGTGGAAATGGAACGTCAACGCCAACGCGGTCGAGACGCCCATGAAACGATTGATTTAACCGTCCAGGGGAGTCTGGACAAGTTGGCGGAGCATATCCATTCCACCCAGTTTTTGGGCTACTCCGACGCAACCGCCCAAAGCAAAGTGGAGGCGGTGTTGGTGGATGGGGAAGTGGTGGAATCCGCTGCAGCCGGGGCTGAGGTCCAGGTGGTGCTGGCCCAGACCCCGTTCTACGCTGAATCAGGCGGACAAATTGGCGATCGCGGCGTTCTCTCCACGGAGACAGCCCTGGTCCAAGTTGAAGATGTTCAGAAAGAAGGGGACATCTTTGTCCACTTTGGCCGCATCGAACAAGGCGGGTTGAAGCCTGGCGATATGGTCACGGCTCAGATTGATCGGTCTAGTCGGCGGCGGGCTCAAGCGAATCATACGGCGACCCATCTGCTGCAGGCGGCGCTCCAAAAAATCGTAGACCCTTCTATTTCCCAGGCAGGCTCCCTGGTGGCGTTTGATCGACTGCGATTTGACTTTAATTGTCCCCGGGCGTTAACGGCGGCGGAGCTGCAGCAGGTTGAAGACCAGATCAATGCCTGGATAGTGGAAGGCCATGCCGCTGAAGTGGCGGTGATGCCCATCGATGAAGCCAAAGCCAAAGGCGCGATCGCCATGTTTGGCGAGAAGTATGGGGCTGAGGTGCGGGTGATTGATTTCCCTGGGGTGTCTATGGAGTTATGTGGCGGCACCCACGTGAGCAACACCGCTGAGATTGGCCTATTCAAGATAGTCTCTGAGACCGGTGTAGCTTCCGGAGTGCGTCGAATTGAAGCCGTCGCTGGACCTGCTGTGTTGACCTATCTCAATGTGCGGGATCAGGTGGTGCGGCAGTTAAGCGATCGCTTTAAGGCGAAACCCGAAGAACTTCCTGATCGAATCGCCACGCTACAAACTGACCTCAAAACCACTCAAAAAGAGCTGGAGTCACTCAAGTCGGAATTGGCTTTGGTTAAGTCCGATCAACTGCTGGCTCAAGCAAAATCAGTGGGAGACCTTAATGTTCTAGTCGCCTTCCTAGAAGGCGTCACGCCTGACGCCCTGAAAACGGCGGCTGAACGACTGCTGCAAAAACTAGGTGAGGGCGCCGTATTGCTAGGCTCTGCGCCGACCCCTGACAAAGTGAGTTTAGTGGCGGCCTTTAGCCCAGCCGTCAATAAAAAAGGGCTCCAGGCCGGGAAGTTTGTCGGCGGCGTCGCCAAGATTTGCGGCGGCGGCGGCGGCGGTCGACCTAATCTAGCTCAAGCCGGCGGTCGCGATCCTAGCAAACTGACAGAGGCTCTAGAGAGCGCCAGAAAACAACTGCTTGACAAGCTTGGAAGCAAGTAGAGAAAAAGGGGGGGGCGATAGGATTCCTCCATTTCTCCTCCTGGGCAGGCGGTAGGAAGTAGACGGTAGGCAGGGGAGATTACCCCGTCTACTCCCTACTGTCTACTCCTGAAACTGCAAAGTTCGATGCACACCAGCCGAGATTCTCCCTGCGGATTATCTACAGGCAGAAAGTGGGATCCAGAGATGTGAAAATTAGGGGAAATCCTTCGCTTCACCAAGGAAAGTTTGATGGCGGTCAGTCTACTTTGGGCCATGAAGACAACTTCTGTGTACACTGTAGCAACCTGAGAGGGCGCGACAGGATAACGCATTGGGGATGAACGAATGAAGCAGTTCGACAATCTACCGAATGATTTAGGAGCAGAGGTTCCTAAATCTGTAGAGGCGACGCTGCAGACGATTACTCAGGATTTGAGGAATCTACAGCAGAATTTCTCTGGTCAGCTTTCCCAAGATTTGGAACGACTGCAGAGAGAAAAAGCACGTCTCATACAGGATATTGAGGCGCTACAGGAGGAGTATCAATCTCTCCAAACCGACTATAAAAGTCTGCAGTCGGACCATAAAGCGGCTTTATCGAGTCAGCAACTGGCCCAGCAGCAAGTTTGGGCTAAACGGCTAGCCCAGGCGTTAGCGACGCATTTACAGGCCCATCTGACGCACTCTCTGTATCCCTCCGCCAGTGATTTGGGAACCGCTCAGTCTCCTTCCCCTTCTTTCCCTGCAGGCCTGCCTAGTTCTTTAGAAAATGCCTACCAATTGCTCTCTTCGCTGGACTCAACCCTAAATGGAGCGCTGCAGTCACTTCAGCAAGATCTCAATGGCTATCAGAGTTCCTTGTCTCAGCAAATCAGCCGTATGCATAGCATGGAGCGGCAAGGAGAAGCGATTTTAGAAGCCTTAGTTAATCGCCTTAGCCAGCAACTCCAGACTGAGTTAGTCAGACCTCCCCTTAAACCGTCCTTACCTGATAATGGCTATGACGGGTCGGCTCAACAGAGACATTCGCATTCCAATTTTCAAGTCCAACCCATATCCTTCCCGCCGTCTCAGGACTCAAAAAGATCCTCTGAGACGAGGGCAGGCGCCCTAAGGGGGCAGCCGCAACAATCCCCTCAGATGTCGTCGGTCAAGCGGAAATCTGTTAAGTTATTTGGCCTGCCCAGAGGGCTGATTCTGATTATTCTTTCGACGCTAGCGCTGGCGATTCATTACGTATTGGTTAGTGTTGTTTGGAACGGCGGTCAAATTTTCGGACTCATCGCCATCGAAAGCGTTATGCCGCTTAATTTTTCTAACGCCTTGCTGCTGCTTTGGGTGCGGATGATCATTGTCTTGAGCCTAACGCCATGGCTGGCGATGCAGCTGTACCCCCCTGTATGGCGAGATATTCGCCGATTTTTCACCGCTAGAGATCGACGTTCCCTGTTCCAGATAATTGGCAGCGGCCTGTTTTTGTTTTTGGCCCAGGCGGCAATTTTTATGGCGATCGCGCAGGTGGGGCCGGGGGTGGCGATCACACTGCTGTTCATGTATCCATTGATAACGGTGCCCCTAGCTTGGTTTGTATTTGGCGATCGCCCCTCTCCGCTACGGATCGTGGTGATGATTGCGATCTTGATGGGGATTGTTTTCACGGCATTGCCTGAAATTACCATGGATTTAGCCGGGGGCGGTGTATCTATATCTGGGATTATTAAAGCTCTCTTTGCCGGCTGCGCCTTCGCTGTGTACGTGATATCAATGCAGATGGGCTTCCGGAAGCTCCACCCCGTTCCGGTCAGTTTGGTCCAATACATCGCTATTTTCATCATCACCACGTTACTCTTGGTCATTCACCTCTTTAACGGTGAATTCCAGCCCCCTACAGGGAGCCTGCCTGGATTGGGATTGGCGTTGGGTGGATTGCTACTGGGGGTGCTGGCCGTACTGGACTATTTTTGTAATAACTACGGCAGGCAGTTTATTAGGGCTGTTCAAGCCCCTATAATTGCCTCTTGCGGTCCTATCCTCACCGCTATCCTGGCGGTTATCATCATCCCGGGTGAAATATCATCCCTAGGCGTAGTTCAATGGGTGGGTATTATCCTGGTCACCATAGGCGTTATCGCCCTGAGCTTAGAAAGAATGGCAGGACAAGAAAAAAAGCCCAAAAAAATCTCTAAACAATAACCAGCAATACCCGTTTGTATTTCCGGACGTATCGCTGCCCAAGTCAAGTGCAGCGTTCATCTGCCAACTCAAATATTCCACCTTTATTGGATTGTCCTGACTTCCATTGCACGCCTATTCAGCTTCGGAGAAATCGTTGGGTTTAATGCTGATAGGCAATTTTTCCGGTTCGAGAGCATCGCGGCCCATATAAAGCTGCTTGCTGTACTATAAGAATTAAAACGGAGAGGGAGGGATTCGAACCCTCGTTAGAGTCACCCCTAAACAGCATTTCCAGTGCTGCGCCTTCAACCACTCGGCCACCTCTCCAAGAGAGCAAATTATTTGATTTTTTACTTTACTCACCGAGTTGATATCCTACCAGAAAGTTAGCCCTTACAGGAACAGAAAATCTAAATTTCGTTGTTTATTCATGAGATCATGGTTCAAAAGCCTGATAATTCTCTTATCTGCCGGTTGTTAACGGCTAATCATTAATTTATGACTCATGTTCACACTATTCGAATTCACCATCGGCAACGGAGAATTTCCTACACAGTAAAAGTTCCTGAAGACCGCTATATTCTCCATAGCGCTGAAAACCAGGGGGTGGATTTACCTTTTTCTTGTCGTAATGGGGCTTGCACAACCTGTGCAGTTCGAGTACTGTCTGGTGAGGTTCATCAACCCGAAGCTATGGGATTGTCCCCAAAACTTCGGCAAGCTGGGTACGCCCTTCTCTGTGTGAGTTATCCTCGATCTGATCTGGAAGTCGAAACCCAGGATGAGGACGAGGTGTATGAATTGCAGTTTGGTCGTTACTTTGGCAAGGGCAAAGTGAGGGTTGGTTTACCACTGGATGAAGATTAAGGGGTATTGGATAGCCCTTCTGCTTTTCGCTAGCAGCGTTTTGTCAGCGTGTCAACCGCTGGATTCTCCCAAAGGGCCGCTAGTGTCTGTAGACCGGGTGATTAATGGACAGGTTTTGGAGGTCGTCACTCCGGTGGGCCCTCCCCCTGGGGTTTATAAAGTCCGGCTTGAAGGCATTGACGCCCCTGATCTGAGGCAAAAGCCCTGGGGAGAAGATGCTAAGCAATATTTGAACGCCCTCATTGCTAATCATCCCATACGCATCGAACCTGCTCGTGAGCTTCCTGATCGATACGATCGTCTCTGGGCTTACGTATGGCTGGATAAGAAACTTTTAAATGAGCAACTAACGGCGGTGGGGCATGCCTTAGTTCGCCATGAGCAAGCGGTTCAACTGAAGTACGGTAAGCAATTGATCAGAGCCCAAGAGCGGGCCCGACTTGGCGGCCTAGGGGTGTGGCGTCCCGAAAATCCGATGCGTGAGACCCCGCAAGAGTTCCGTAAACATAAGCAATAGCCGACAAATCAGGTTTCCTTACCGATATGATGGATTATTCTTCCGAACAACTTCAACGTTTCCTAGAGGTGGCCACAGAGGCGGCGCTGGCTGCGGGTGAGGTGCTCCAATCCTATTGGGGGAAGTTACGGGTAATTGAGGAGAAGGGGCGACCCGGCGATTTAGTCACTGAGGCTGATAAGGCCTCAGAAGCCGAAATCTTAGCAGTGTTGCGGCGACATGTGCCGAATCACAGCATCCTAGCGGAGGAGTCCGGTAAGGTAGAAGCTGCTGATAGTCCTTATCTCTGGACGATTGATCCGTTAGACGGCACGACAAATTTTGCCCATCAATATCCTTTCTTTTCGGTTTCAATCGGCTTGCTGATTGATGGCGTTCCTCAAGTGGGGGTGATTTTCGATCCGTTTCATCAAGATCTGTTTAGAGCCGCTAGGGGACTTGGCGCCACATGCAACCGCCGCCCTATTCAGGTGTCCACCATCTCAGAGTTATCCAGAAGCTTATTAGTTACCGGCTTTGCCTATGATCGCCGTGAAACTGCCGACAATAACTACGCAGAGTTTTGCCATCTTACCCATCTTACACAAGGCGTGAGGCGTGGAGGAGCTGCTTCTATTGATTTGGCGTACGTCGCGTGTGGTCGTCTTGACGGCTATTGGGAAAGAGGATTGTCTCCGTGGGATTTAGCTGCGGGCGTCATTATATTAGAGGAGGCAGGTGGACGAGTCACGGCTTATGACCAGAAACCATTTGATATTTGGTCCGGACGAATTTTAGCGACTAACGGCCGAATTCATCGCTCAGTTAGTGAGGAATTGATGAAGGTGACTCCCTTATCTGCTTTCAGTCCTTCGGTTGACAGATAATCTGGGCATGTAGAGTTTGAATATCAATATTAACCATATTAATATTGATTAAGTATTAGCAATCTTAATATTAAACTGACATGCAAGGGAAGTTTTAGTAAATGCCCGGGTGGAAGGGAATCTTAAAGGAAGTTATCTTCTAGGTATAGCTAAGTATTTTCGCTGTATAGAAAGTATCTTCTCGATATAGTTAGGTATCTTTGAGGCTGGGGACACGATTGACGTAGAGGTTTATGAATATTGATCAAGGGCTCTTTAGGTTGGATTTTATTGACTACCATGCGGTATTGGGGATTTCCATTGAAGCCGATGCTAAGCAAGTACGGAAACGATACCTGAAGATCGCTCGTAAACTTCACCCTGATAGTTTGAGAACAGCCACGCCTGAACAGAAACAGCAGGCGAGTGAATTGCTATCTAAGCTAGTCAATCCTGCCTATGAGAAGCTGAGTCATGAAAAGGATTCAGCTGAGTATGGGGTCTTCTTACGCCTGAAGGGACAACAAGCAACCCAGCAGCAAGACACCATTTTATTGTCAACTGAATCAGCTAGAGAACTGGCGGGGACGCCTAACGTTGACAATGCATACAATGCCGCCTTGAAAAGGCTAGCGGAAGCACAGTACGAATCGCTTGAAAAAGTTCCAGACTTGATCGGCCAAATCAGTGAGCTAAATATGGTGTATCTGATGCGCAAGGTCGGATCTGGTAAGGGATCGCAGTCTCGAGCCGCTGTTGCTTCTGGCGACTCCACTGGTCAGTCGACGACTGAAGGCGCTGAGGCGCCTCAACCAGCTGCAGCGCCATCGCGCCCTAAGCGAATAACCGTTATTGAAAGCTATCTCAACCGAGCCAAAGAATTTGAGGCTAAGAAAAACTATCCAAGGGCTATTCTTGAGCTGCGAGAAGCGCTTCAGTCCCATCCTAAGAATGCGGCTTGCCACAGTCAGCTTGCGAGCGTTTATCTAAAGGCGGGGCAAGCAACAATGGCGAAAATTCACTGCAATAAGGCGCTGGATCTGAATCCAAATGACCAGCTGGCTAGTATGCTGAAGCAGAGGTTAGAGAAATCCGGACAAAAGGGCTCGTCTAAGAAAGCAGGTGGTTCAAAAGATAGCCAGTCTAAGGGGGGGTTGTTCGGTCTGTTTGGTGGGAAGAAAAAATAATGATTTATCAACCCCCGTCGGGCGCACGGGATCTACTTCCGCTTGATGTTGCTCAGAAGCGTTGGATTGAAGATCGCCTTGAACAGGTATTTCATCGCTGGGGCTATCATCGGATTATTACCTCAACGGTGGAGCATTTAGATACTCTGATGGCGGGCGGAGCCATTGATCAGTCCGCCGTAATTGAGTTGCAGGATACTCAAGGGCAGCGACTGGGCTTACGCCCGGAGCTGACTGCTTCCATTGCCCGGGCGGCGGTGACTCGCCTCGCGGCGGTGACCTATCCCCAAAGGCTTTATTACAACGCCAATGTTTTCCAGCGAACAGCCCAGGGAAGCCATGGCGGTCAGCAGGAATATTATCAGGCTGGGGTGGAATTGCTAGGCGCTAGCGGGGTGATCGCAAATGCCGAAATTCTTCAGTTGCTTTCAGATTGCCTCACTAGTCTAGGATTAGGTTCCTGGAGGCTGATTTTGGGGGATGCGGGGTTGACCCATTCTCTCCTCTCTGTCTTTCCAGATGCTCTGCGGGATAAGGTGCGCCGGGCGATCGCTCATTTAGATCGAGTCGCCCTGGAAACGCTGTCCATGTCCGAGGAACTTAAGCAGCGGGCATTGTTCCTGATGGATCTGCGGGGACGCCCCTCCGATGTCCTGCAACAGGTTTCTAGTTTGGATCTCAGCTCCTCTCAGCGTGACTCTGTGAATGACCTGAAAACGCTGATGGAGTTATTGCAAGAGACAGCGTCGGCAAGTACCCATTCAGCAGGGGCTATTCCGGCGCTAATTCTAGATTTAAGTCTGATCAGAACTTTTGATTATTACACTGGCCTTGTTTTTGAACTGGTTAGCGACACCGATCAGGGATCTCGAGTGTTGGGACAAGGGGGACGGTATGACAACCTGTTGGGGCTATACCATCCTCAGGGGCAAACCTATCCCGGTATTGGCTTCATTTTGAATATTGAAGAATTACACCAGGCGCTTTTACCCGGCGGTCAACTACCGGATCAAACCCCGGCTAGCGACTGGCTGGTGGCTCCGATGACAGATCAGGCGGCGCCCGCCGCTTTCGCCTATGCTCAGAAGATCCGCGAATCCGCCAATTTAGTTCGGGTTGAAATCAGTCTGGATGACGCCCATAATCAAGAGCAGATCCGCGATATCGCTCGTCTTCGCAAAATTAACCGGATTGCTTGGATCCATGCGGATGGATTGCCTGAGATTGAAGCCCTCAACTAGGGGCATTGTCTTAAGCATGGATTGTAGTGAATAGGTATTGTCCCATTAGAAGAGAGTGGATAAGTGGATAGGTGGATGGATGGATGCGTAAATAGCTTCTGATGAATTGAAGAAGCCCTGGGTAAATGGGGACGCTTCGACATTTTTTTGTTTAGCGGCGCCGGTAGATGCAAGAATTGTCCTATCGAGGAATCGGATGGGGCAATGTTATGGCGTCGTCGCAAGATGGCAAAGATCAGGTTTTCAATGCCTTTCAGAAAATCCTGACGGATCGTAAAAAACTAGGGCCAAAAATCGCCACTAAAGAAGAGGAGGCGGAAGCTACTCGGAACAAGCAAGTCTTGAAGGCCGCGTCAGTCTATACGGTAGATGGCATTGTTAAGGGGCTGGCGGATCTGCAACTGGAGTTCGGCGGGATTGTTAATCAACTCTCAGACAAGTTAGCTGCAGAAGCCTCAAAATTGGATGAATTAGAGCAGGCAATTGAGATTGAAACGCTTCACTTGCAGACGCTTCAACAGATTCGTGTGGTGGCGGATGCGCTCCACTTAATGACGCAAGAACACCAAGAAAAGCTAAAAACTCTGGAGCAAGCTGGGGCTGATCAGCAAGCAGCGTTAGCGAAAGAAATGGCTGAACAGCGATCGCGCTGGGAGAAAGAGCAAGCAGACTTTGAAAATACGATTCAAGGGCAAACTGAGCGTTTAACCCGAGAAAGAGAACGACAAAACGCTGACTATCAGTATGAATTAACTCGGCGACAAACCATTGACGCAAATGAGTTTGAAGAGAAGCAGCGCAATCAGGAAAAAGCATTGCATGAAGCCAATCAAGTCAATGAGCGGCAGTGGACTGAGCGGGAGCGAGTTCTGGTGGACAATCAGCCTCTTCTAGCAGATTATCAACAGCAAGTGAATGTCTTCTCGGCTGAACTCAGCCGATTAGTTGAGAAAAATAGAGATGAGGCGGCTACCGCCGTTAGTCAGGATGCTGAGGTGAAAGCCGCCTTACTTGAGAAGGAATGGGAAGCGACTAAACAAGGCTATGAGTTTACCATTCAATCCCTGGAGCAGAAAATTCAAGAACAAACTCAGCAAATTGAAAGCTTTAACGCCCAGTTGCAAGAGACGCTGCAA
>JASJDH010000280.1 GCA_030065175.1 Leptolyngbyaceae cyanobacterium MO_188.B28
CCGTAATGCCGAATGAGAGCGGCAAAAATTGCAGAGCGTAGTTGGCGTCGTCTGTTTGACTAAAATTTTGAACAATAACCAGACTGATCGGCACGCAGAAAATCAGCAGAACAATAAACGTGAGGGCCTGGGTGGTCAAAAAAGACGACAGAAGTTTGGGATTTCGAAACACAGATGATCGATACGCCCAGCCCATTGAGGTATCACTAATATCCAAGCCTGTCAGCGTATCCAGTTCTCGCTGAGTAATTTGTAACGCTTCTAAATCAGACTGCATAAGAGGCGCTTAGATCTAAAATCCCATCAGGGTTCTAAACATCCGAATCACTTGGAGGTAAAAGTTGCCGTCAATCTCGGGACGAAAGAGTTGAAAGGGTTCCCCTGGAGCGCCGAAAAAGGGACGAAGCGTCCACCCTAACTGACTGCCCACAAGGGCGTAAAGAACTAACCATCCCCTCAAAAGGCGATTTCTGAGGTTCACCCCCTCAGCTTCTGAACCGGCGAGACTGTGCATTCCTTGGTAGAACAATTTCACCCCGATCACCCCGGTTAGGCCCATAATAGCGATGTTTAATAGGACGAAAAAGTTATAGCCTTGAATTGAAATCAGAAAAAATAAGACGACCGGCGCAAAGCTAAACAGTAGAACGCTGATCACCCCAACCGCTGTCAGGGACATAGCGACATATTGGCGAAAATTAAGAACTGAGCCGAATAGGATGTCAAAGAAATATAGAGTGGGCAGGCAAATTGCTAGGGTAATTAGATAAAGCGCCGGTAGCTTTACAGCTGAGGAAATGATCTGCAAACCGCCGCTGGAGGCGCCGATAATCCCTCCATAAATGGCCAGGAATAGGGTGCTCGCAATCAGCAGCGATAGAATCTTGCTCTCAAGCTTGGTGTCTTGACGAATATCTTCAAGGAAGTTCTTGCGATCGCGCAGCAGCGTAATCAACACCGCAAAATATTTCATTTGCTCTCTCCAGAACGACGGGTCGGGAAATTCAGCGCTACAACTGGCAATTAATCTGGCAATTAATCTGGCAATTAATCTGGGGAAATGTGTTCAGCCGACTAAACAATGGGACTACCGTGATGATGCACCAGATACCAGTTCTGGGCCATCCTTTCGAAGATATTGGTAGCCATGGATTTAGCTTCGAGCCGTTTACGGTCCCCGCCAATCTGCAATACATGCTCAACCAAGACAACATAGGCGAGATTACCACTCACCTCTGTAGAAAGGATATCGGTATCAATCTCTAAATAGCTGGTGTGCTTAAAAATCTGTCGCCAAGATTGACTGATCGCCTCCCACCCCTTTAAGGCGTCCCGACCCGGGTGAATGCATAAACAACCAATCCCCTTTGACCAGATAGACTCCATGGCGCCCATGTCTTTTTTCTCAAAGGCTCGGTAAAACGCCTGATTCGCAGTAATAACAGATTCGCGGTCATCAGCCATGCTTACTTCCATATGGACGTGGTTTATGGTGGAAAATAAGGCTACACAGGCATCCGACCAGAGCATACCCAAATTACCCCTCCCTTTTCAGGTGTTTGGGGGAACTCTGCGGAGCGTCCTAGTGAGCTCATCGGACTTACGACTTAAGTTTAACCAGTATTTCAAAACATGACTAAACTTCTGATTACAATTATCCCGGCGGTCTGGATTGCAGCGATTGCAGTCATTTCTGTCCAAAACGCCACCCCCGTTTCATTGAAATTCATAACCTTTCGCACCATCGAAATGCCCATGGGCGTGGCGATGGGATTCTGCGCCGCCGGGGGAATGGTGGGAACGGCGGTGTTGTTGACCCTATTTGGCGGAACCTCAAAACTGAAACTATAACGCCAGAAGCCTCACGATATCCCTCTGCCCCTAACGATTGGCATAGGCCGTTATGGGTTCTTTGATAAACCGGATGTATAGATGCTTGAAGGTCGATCGCATCACCCGAGGAAGTCCAAAGTCAATGGGTTTAAGGCGATCTGGCAGTTTCCAATCCTCAATTCTGAGGGCCTCAGGGGATGACAGAGGAAAGATGATCTGATCCAACTCAGGACATAGGCCCAAACGCTGAGACTCTACAATGGTGGGCACCTGGGCTGGATTAACGGCCAAAATTTCCACCATTGCCCGATCGAGCGCAAACACATCTTGGGAAGCCGCCAATACCCCCAACGCTCTCGGTTCACCCCCACTGGGACCATTCCCCTCGTGGCCCACAACGCCGTCAATAATGGTTAGCTCCGGATCAATGGTGCGGGCGGTTTCCACCAGCATGGATCCAAATCGACTCCGATCTTTTCCGGCTTCCATGTGCCACCAGGCCTTCATTTTGCCAGGGACACACCCAAACAAATTTTTGACGCCCAGCGTTAAAGTCAATTGAACGTGGGATTTGACCTTGGGTAGGTTAATCACCACATCCGCTTCCATCGTCTCTTTTGACAAGAGAAAATTGTCAAATTCTGCGCTATCTGTCTCGTACCGCTTACCGTGAAGTTCCAGAATGGGGAGATCCAGTTCCTCGACTAAGGGCAAATAGCCATTCGCTTCCGCCACCCCTCTAGCGCTGCCAAAGGCCGGACTGTCAGCTAGGAAAGGTTTACCGCCCACTGATTTAACCAGTTGCGCGACACAATAGACTAACTCAGGCCGAGTGGTGCATTCCTTGGTTGGACGATTCCCCGTTAGGAGATTGGGTTTGAGCAGGACGCGATCGCCAGGCTTAACCACAGCCCTCATCCCGCCGAAAGGCTCCAATAGTGTTTCTAGATTCCGTCGCAGCGATTGAAGCTGGTAGGAATTTGCATTTAGTAGACTAACGACAGAGGGCATAAGCGGTAGAGATCAGACAATGAAGGTATACAGCGGTTATTGATTATTGACTTGATTTTCTGTCTTATTAGGGTAGCGAGTCTTTTCGTCAGGCACAACAAACCATGACGCTATGATTGACGCCATTACATGAAAAAGCCCCCTTAACCAAAGTCAAAGGAGCTTTTTGGGATACTTGGTGGCGGGGCATGGATTTGAACCATGGACCTTCGGGTTATGAGCCCGACGAGCTACCAGACTGCTCTACCCCGCGACGGCCTAATCAGTATAGCGATAAAACGGATAAAGCTGCAATTTATTTTTTTTTGACTTCTGACTCCTGGTTTCTGTATTCCCCCACGACTTTTACCGGCAAATTAAACGCCAGACCGCCGGTTACAACATAGAGAGTTCTCCAATCACATCCAGGCGTTTGAAATTCCCCAGAATCATGTAATTTTCCGCCAGACTTTCGGCAATCTCCGGCGAAATCCACCCCAGTTGTTTGAGTAAATGCAGGGCGATCGCATATTTCGCCCGCTTTGACCCATCCATAACCTTAATGGCCAGACCCATGCTTTCGCCGACTCGCCCAATGCACTGAATTCCTTCTGCGCCAGACTTGCTAACAATTTCCCCCGCCGTCAATTTCATCAGATCGGTGTCAAAGGAACCTTCGCCAGCCACCATGATGGGATGGGAAGTCATGGCCCGAACAATTCGTTCTAGGGCTAGATTACTGCCGGAAGCAAGCTTGGCGTATAAGTTGGCCATCTGCCCTAACTGCATGAAGTAGGTAGGGGCGCCGCAATCATCATGGGCGCAAATAAATTCATCAGCCGGCATACCTAGCAGTTCAGAAACCTGATTTAAAATTAGCTGCTGCACCGGGTGATTCCGCTGCAGATAGGTATTCAGCGGCCAATTTTGCCGTTGACAAACCGCCAACATTCCAGCGTGTTTGCCCGAACAGTTATGTTGCAGCGGACTTTGTTTGTCAGGAGGAATCGGACACTGCAAATTAGAGGGATCCACATCACAGCGCCAGAGAATATTAAATACCTGACGCACCTGTTCCATGGAAGCTTTGTGGGAACCGCAAATAATAGCCAGATCACGATCAGTCAAGCTATACCGCTCCAGGGTGCCTGTTGTAGTAACTGCTAACGCTTGAAACGGCTTTAAGGCTGAGCGGACAAAGGTGGCTGTCTCAGCGTTGCCAGCCACCGATAGAATTCGGCCCCGACTGTCAGATACGACCGCATGGGATTGATGTAGCGATTCGACGATTCCTTCTCGTAACAGCTGAACCTGTAAGTTTGCTGCTTGTGTGCGCTTAGCCCTAGTCATGGCTAAGCCCCCAACATACTCCGACCATAAGCGCAATACTCCTATACAAATTGCCAAGCGACGGCGCCTGTAAATAAGAGTAGCGCAAGCGTCCAAAATGTCTTCTGAATACGTCTAATAATCGGCTTTATTTGATAGTCGACTATCAGGCGATCTCGATTCAGCGCCTCATCGGGTTTAACCCAAATCTGGCCGTCATACCAGCCTGACTCCTCATAGGGAACGGTCGGTTTACTCAAGCGATCGCTGACATAAGACCATCCGAAGTAGAGTTGCAGCAGAGCCAGGGTGGGAATGAGCAACGCCCCAGCGGCGGCGCTGAGGCCGAACTGAGCTGGATACTTAGTCGGCGCAAAACTAGCAGACGCCACCGGACCAACTAGAATCCAGCTGAAACTCCACAGAATGAATATCGGGGTGAGATATCCCCGCAAGTTGCGAACCCCCCAGCTATAAAACCAGGATTCTCGCATATCTTGATATTCGTTTATAGGCTGCTGTTCAAAGGGAACAGGGCACGGAACGGTGGTTGACTTCATAACGTAGGCAGTGGCGCTCAACTGCTACCAAAGGGAACTCTTAATTGTAAATGCTTAATTGAACTGAAAGGTCTTCTTGGCTATGGGAATCACCGTAGAACATCAGTAGGCGACTGAGTAGGGACAAATTCAATCGGTTGAGCGTGTCCCCAAAAAGCTTCCAAATTGTAAAACTCGCGCTCGGCAGGCAGGAAAATGTGGACAATAACATCACCATAATCCTGAAGAATCCAACTGCCTTCTAATTGGCCTTCTGTCCTCAGCGGCCCCCGACTCCAGTTTTCTTCAAGCATATCCTCAATCGTGCGGGCGATCGCCCGCGACTGGGCGGCTGAAAAAGCAGTGACAATCACAAAGTAATCCGCCAGGTAAGAGACATCCGACGTCCGCAAAATAGTGATGTCGGCGCCCTTGCGCTCATCAGCGGCTTGAGCGATATCCAACGCTAACTGTTGTGCTTCATCCGGCGTAATCTCTGAGGATTGACGCGCAGGTGAAGAGAGTTCAGTAGTGCGGCCTGAAGAAAAAGCTTGTAGGGGATCTGACATTAAGATTTATGTTCCTCAATTCGACAGATAAGGCGGCTCATTTCGCCCCCTCAAATTCACCTCACACTACAGCGGTAGACCCGCTACGGAGAAGATCCTGAGATTGACTACGACTAGATTCAAGAAACCAATTACGAGTCAGGATAGTACGAGGATGAATGAGACGACGATTTTCTAGCAATCGCCTCAAGGAATATTCACAGGTATAGTCCACGGCGGCGAACAAAGAGTCATAACTAAGTTGACGCAGCCGATTAAGCTCTTGAGTATTCCCTCGACCGGGCTCCAGACAATCGGCCAGGAATACGACACAGCTTAGGTTACTCATTCCAGGACGCCCGAGGGTATGGTTACGGATAGCGTCTAGAACAGGGGTATTGTCTACGCCAAAGGTATCCCTGGCGACGATGGCCCCCACCTCTGCATGCAGCAAATGGGGAGCGGCTTCGTCCACAGGGTCTAAGGCAAGCCCTTCAGCCTTAGCCATCTTGAGCAATTGCTTAGGTTTAAAGCACTTAGCCAGATCATGCATCAAACCCGCTTGGGCGGCCAACTCTGGCTCAACATCATGATGTTGAGCCAGTGCGATCGCCATCTGCTCCACGCGCAAAATATGATCTAGCCTTGCTATTGGGACATTGTCTTCTAACCAATTCAGAACCCTTTGACGAAGTTTTTCAGAAGATTCAGACATGTCTGAAACAATCGCGTTAGTTACCCTATTGCTATTTTACCGGATGCAACTTTGGAGGGGGTCTGGGGAAGCGCGTTAAGTGTAATGTTTCATCACGGGTCTTAACCCTTAATGAAAAAATTAATTCTCTCAATAGATTATGGATGCTGATTAGGTGATAATTCCCAAGAGTTATTGAGTTGAGAGTTACTTAGTTGGGAGGACCCTATGGGACTATGGCTCTTCGGCTTTCTGATTGGCCCCGCTGTGGTTTTCTTGCTGATGCAGCAGCGAGTAAGTCAACAAGCCAAGACCCTAAAGCATGCCCGGATACGCCTTGAGCAAATGGATCGAGAGCACAAACAGCAGATTAGAAACGCCACTCTGAAGTTACAGGAGGATTATGGCCAGCGATTAGCTGAGCAAAAGGCGAATTATGAACGACAATTAACGGAACAGAAAGCGCGCTTACAAGCTGAATTTACTCAGCAAACGGCGGCGCTTGAGCAGAAATATGCAGCCAACATGAGGCTTCAAGAACACCCCCTAGAATCTCCCCATCAGATAGCGGCGAGGGAGAGTGAAGACACGCCATCCTCCGTCTCAACCGTTCTAGTGACGTCGGAAGCAACTCAGACAGCCGTTGCATCTCCCGCTTCGCCCTCCTCAACAGATCCCATATCATCTCAACCCGATTCTCATGGGTCTTCCCTTCCCCCTCTTTCTGATCCTGTCCATCAGCCTCTAATCTCTGGCTTAGCCGCCGCGCAGCCATTAACTCGGCTTTCAGCGCCGCCTCAGGGAGAAACCTCCCTCAGCGCTCTCACCGCTGCTAGCCAACAGGTGAATCCAGCCGATCGCAAACAGGTTGCGACGGTTTTAGGACAAATTGTGGTGGGAAACAAACGGGCCCCAGCGCAACGTTCTATTCCCATCCTTGGCAAATTGATGCAAGACCCTGATCCTGCGGTAAGGCAGGCTGCCGCTGAAGCCCTGGGGAAAATGAGTTCCCCTAAAGTTATTCCCCTGTTAAAGCGTGCCTTGAGGGATACTGACAGTGATGTGGTAAAAACGTCCAGTATCGCCCTGAGTAAGTTCAAGGGCGCATCATCCTCTAAGACAGGTCAATCGAAAACACGAAAGAAATTACCTAAAAACCGCTAAAGGAGAAACCTATGACCCGCGCGACTATGGAAACCGAAAAGGGCGTCATCCATATCGAACTGTTTGATCAGGCCGCCCCGAATACAGTTAAGAATTTTGTCGATTTGTCGAACAAAGGATTTTATGACGGGCTGAATTTTCACCGCGTGATTCCCAACTTCATGATTCAGGGCGGCTGTCCCAATGGGGATGGTCGGGGCGGCCCTGGCTACACCATTAAATGTGAAATTAATTCCAACAAGCATCTGGCGGGGACTCTATCCATGGCTCATGCCGGGCGAGACACTGGCGGCAGTCAGTTCTTTATTTGCCATTCTCCCCAGCCCCACTTAGATGGCGTTCACACAGTCTTCGGCAAAACAGAAAATATGGATGTAGTTAACGCCATTAGTCAAGGAGATAAGATTCTGTCGGTGAAGATTGAGTCGTGAGCATCGGCCGGGATAGGGCGGCCTTCCCATTCCTAAGTAAGAATACTCGACTTTATCTCAACGCCCTCCCGTCCAGATTCCGTAGGGTTTCGCAAGGCTTAGGCGGTTAGAACCCTGTAAATTGAGAACAGCAATGGTTGATCTATCAAATCATTCGGCCATTATCTCTGTCTGGTTGTGTCTCTGTATTGGCGTGTAATCTAAACCGGGAAAGCCCGGAAGAGAAGGCGGGTAGGGGTCAGAATCCAGTTCATGACTGACTTCTGACCCCTGACTGCTGAGGTCAGCCTCAGGGATAATTTCCCGCTTTAAGTTGATAGCCCAATCCAATATGTTCTCAATTTATATCCTGACCCACAACGAAGAACTGGATATTGCCGCCTGTATCGAGTCAGCATCTTTATCCGATGATGTGATTGTGGTGGATTCGTTCAGTCGCGATCGCACCATTGAAATCGCTCAACGTTATCCAGTGCGGGTTGTGCAGCATGCTTTCGAGAGTCATGGTAAGCAGCGGACTTGGATGCTCCAGTCAATTCCAACCCGGCATGATTGGGTTTACATTCTGGAAGCAGATGAACGGATGACCCCAGAACTCTTCCAGGAATGTTCAGGCGTCGTTCAAACGGGCGAACATATCGGCTATTACGTGGCTGAGCGGGTGATGTTTATGAATCGATGGATTCGCCACAGCACACAGTATCCCCGCTACCAAATGCGGCTATTTCAGAAAGATAAGGTTTGGTTTACGGACTACGGCCATACCGAACGAGAAGTCTGCAACGGGTCAACCGGCTTTATCCAAGCAACTTACCCCCACTACACCTGCAGTAAAGGCTTTAGCCGCTGGATTGAAAAACATAACCGCTATTCTACGGATGAGGCGCTTGAAACCGTCAAACAACTCAATGATCAAGTCCCGCTTCACTGGTGGAAAATATTTTTTGGCCACAGTGAAGTGGAAAGGCGCCGCGCTCTAAAAGATTTATCTCTACGATTGCCGTTCAGACCCCTGATCCGTTTTCTCTACATGTACTTTTTCTTGAGGGGATGTTTGGATGGTCAAGCGGGTTTTGCCTGGTGCACATTGCAGGCGTTCTATGAATATTTGATTCTGTTAAAGGTTTGGGAACTGGAGCAAGCTTCCACAGCCGCCCTTGGCGTAGATTCAGAGGCGGATACGATCGACCCAACTAATCCGCCCAATCAGAAGTTAGGGGATTTGCGGCAAAATAAAGTCCCGGTGCAAGGCAGTGGATGGGTAGATGGATAGATGGGTAGATGGGTAGATGGGTAGATAGATAGATAGATAGATGGATAAATAGGTAGATGGGGACGAGGAAAAAACTGGCCTACATGGGGATTTTTCCGGAGTCAGCGAATAATAAGATGAATTTCTCTGTAGTAGATTGATAGGGTGCTTGAGATCTATACTTCTTAATCCAGTTTCTCATCCCTCCTATTCTTCTTAATGCATCTCCTTTGCCCCAGGTGATTCATGCGTCCCCGCCAAACCCTAATTGAGCGCTTTTCTACGTTTCTGCAGTTTGAAGCGGACCATTTCCAGAATTGGGTGATCGAACCCCAGCTTCGTCGAAGCATCCGGAATTGCCGTGATCAACTGCCCGAAACGGAAGTTTCTGAAAATTATTGGGCCCTCTACTGGCACAAAGTTTGGCAGGTTCAACCCGATAGTCTGGCTCGGGAGCATCTAGCCGCCTACGTTCAGGAAGTTTGCTATTGGGTTGCTCAAAAAACGACTGAGAGTTTTGCCATGACCCAGTATGGCCTGGCCGATTGTTTTCAGATGGCGATCGCTCGTCTTGATCGGGTGTTGAAGGGGTTTAACCCTGATTTGGGCGGCAATTTCAAAAACTACGCCAGCGCCACCTTAGGGAGTCTAATCAGAGAAAGCCTCCGCCAGCGGCGAGAAATTGACATCTGTAGTGACTGGGCCCTCCTGCGTAAACTCAGCCAGAAGCGACTGACGGAGGCTTTTCAAAACGAAGGGCTTTCAAACTCCACTATTGCCAGCTACCTGCTAGCCTGGCAATGTTTCAAAACCCTCTATGCGCCCAAAAAGGCCACGGGCACTCGGAAACTCCCCAAACCGGATCCGCAGACCTGGGCGGCCATCACCCAGCTTTACAATCGCGAACGTCACGCCCAGCTAGACTTCGAAAGCCCATCTGCAAATCCCGATCAGATAGAGAAGTGGATGGAGCGTTGCGCTCGCGCTGCCCGCACCTATCTATATCCCAATTTTGTTTCGATTAATACTCCAAAATCTGATCAGGACAGCGGCGATTTTCTGGATAATTTACCGGATTCAACCCAAACCTCTCTGCTCAATCAGATGATTGATGTGGAAGAGGCGCGAACCCGTGAAACGCAGAAGGAGCAACTCAGTTCTGTTTTAAGTGAGGCGATCGTTCAACTCAATCCCCAGGCCCAAACCATTCTTCAACTTTATTATCAAGCCCGCTTAACTCAGCAGCAGATAGCCGATCAGATGAGTATAAAGCAATACACTGTATCACGGCGATTAGTAAAAGTACGGGAAACTCTTTTGAGGAAAGTTGCTGAATGGAGCCAGAAAACCTTGCATATTTCGCCCAGCTCAGACGTACTGAAATATACCGGACCAATTCTAGAGGAATGGCTTGAAGCCTATTATGGGCGTCATGAACCCCTCTCTCCTGAGAATGTTTCAGCTGAATAGCACCCATGCCTTCAAACTCAGTGATTTTTGACCCAACACAAATCAATCTGGATATTGATTCAACCCTTCAGACTCAGGCTTGGCGGCAAAGCCAGTCCCTCTCAACGCCTAGCAGTCGATGGAATGGGTATTTGAATCTTCTCTGTTTGAATACCATTCTTCCCTGGCTGAGAGAGGACTATGACCCTCAGATTGAACCGGCTTTAAGCGCCTCATCTTTATTGAGTATTTGGGAAATTGTCAATGGCGTCCCCATTACTTTGGGCTCCAATCGGTTGATTCTCATCCCGACGGAATCAATCGATTTGGATGAGATCCGGATACCGCAGGAATGGGTGGATATTCCGGCCTGGATAGGGGATTATTACGTATTTGTGCAAGTCAATCCAGATGATGGTTGGGTGCGGATAGCAGGGTTTACCTGCCATCGACGATTAAAGCAGGAAGGCCGCTATGATTGGCGCGATCGCACCTATTCCCTCGATGACTCAGATTGGATCGCCGACCTCAATGTTCTTTGGGTCTCTCGGCAATTGCATCCAGAAGAGGCCACTCGCACTGCGGTTCCTACTCTTGACGCCTTATCCCTGGCTCAAGCAAACAATTTGATTCAACGGCTCGGGGATCCGACGACGCCCAACCCGCGACTCAGTTTACCCTTTCATCAATGGGGCGCGCTGGTGTCCCATGGCGGCTGGCGTCAACGCCTGGCGGAAAGCCGATGGGGATGGCAAGTTCAGGGAACGGTTCTGCAATGGTTGCAAACCGGGGTCACCAATTTCGCTGAACAGATTGGCTGGGGCCGGATGGAATTCCAGCCCGGGTTGTCGGCTGCTCGGGGAGATGAAGAACCGACGACGGCGATCGCGTTATCTCGACAACTCAGAATTGCAGGACAACCCTATGAACTTCGAATACGCCCTTTGGATGGCGACAATGGCCGGGCATGGCGGTTTGAGCTGCAGAACCTCACCCCTGGCGGACTCATTCCCGCAGGCTTTGTGCTGCGGCTTCTGACTGAAGATTTACAACCCTTTGAGGGAAATGAAGACACGGCGGATCGGGCGGTTGAGCAACTCTACATCGAAGTCGCCCTAGACCCTGGCGAAGGAATCGTTTGGGAAATTGAACCGATACCCAATCAGTATGACCAGGAGATCTTACGATTTTAAGGATTGGGCAAAATAGGCCCGCGACACCGACTTTACAGAAAATGGGCCATCAGTCTGACTATCACGGGTTTGTCCCTATCGCTCAACCTTGGACCAATTGCAGAGGCGGCAGCTACTCTAGGGTCTTTCAAAGTGGCGCAGTTTTGGATAGGTCATTCCGACGGCTGTCAATTCCCGGCTAGGAAGCTTGGATGGCGGTATCCAAAATGATGGATAACACCCTCATGAGAGGGGTATCACGCAAAAGTGCTAGATAAGATCCCAGTTTTCCGTACTTAACCCTATATTCGGCAGGTTGACTGAAGGGTGAGATATTTATGGAAAGTTTTTCAATTTCATCCATTGAACCAGAAGCAACCTATTGAAATTGATGTTCAGGACATCGACCATCTCGGAATCATTGCAGGCATTGTC
>JASJDH010000281.1 GCA_030065175.1 Leptolyngbyaceae cyanobacterium MO_188.B28
GCCCTGCGTCAGAGCTATCCAGACCTGGTGGATCATCAGCGCTGCGGTCGAGACGCGATCGTTTGGCGAGGACAGCAGCAGGAAATCGACTATGTAGAAGCGGAACGGGGTTGGGAAATCGCCAGCGCTGCGATCGCCTCCGGCCTCTACAAAACCATTATCCTGGATGAACTCAACCCCACCATTGATCTGGAGCTCCTCCCCGAGGAACCCATCGTCCAAACCCTATTGCGAAAGCCTAAAGATACTGAGGTAATCATCACCGGCCGCTGCAAAAATCCCCCCGCCTATTTCGAACTGGCCAGCGCCCACTCTGAAGTGTTTTGCCACAAGCATTATGCGGAAAAAGGCGTTGATCTAAAGCGCGGTGTAGATTTCTGATCTAATCTACTTTTTTCGATTGGCGCTTAGTTTAGAACAATCATTTTCCAAGAACTATCCGGTGATGTTCCGTTGATCGTTACCCATGATTTCTCCAATGAAATTTTAGGCGCAAAAGTCATGCCCGGCATGTATTAATAATAGTTAAATTAATGCACTAAGATTTGTTCAAAATCCTGGTGGATAATCCACTCTAGCTGGTGAATCTGGTTAGGGAAAGTTGCAATAATTCCTGGAATTCTCTCAATTCAGAGGGTTGATATAGTTAGATGCAGAGAACTATTGCCGACTGTCAAGTTCACAATCACTCTCTGTGATACTTACCGTTAGCTCCTAATACTAGCCGATGCCAAGCCTAGGATCTATCTTCATCTCCTATCGTCGAAGTGATAGCAGTTCCGATGTAGGGCGTATTTATGACTATCTTGAGAATCACTTTGGCAGAGACCGTATTTTTAAGGATGTGGACTCAATTCCCTTAGGAGTCAACTTTCGCGAACATCTTGATCAGGAAGTGGGTCGGTGTAAAGTGTTTATTGCGGTGATTGGCCCTAAGTGGTTGATAGTGACTGATGATGATGGAGAACGCAGGCTTGACAGTTCAACTGATTGGGTAAGGATAGAGATTGAATCTGCATTGAAGCGAGGGATTCCAATTATTCCGTTGCTTGTCAATGGAGCCAGGATGCCTAAGGTGGATGACCTTCCGGGAGATTTAAAAGCCTTGACTGACTGGCAGAACGCCCTTATACGACATGATCCCGATTTTCGTCGAGATGTGCGCAAGTTAATACAGGGCATTGAGTCTTTACTCAATGCGGCAGAGACAGTCTCTGAACCAGTCGTGGATGAGACTGTCTCTGAAACAAATTCCACGCAACCACCTGCATTGCTTCCTAATCTCTCAGAGCCTCCACAATCTGAAACCTCCCAGCCAACAGGAGCAAAGACCGACAAAGAATTTCAAACTCGTCCAAATTCTATCACTAAACATCGCCCGACAAATACACCTAAGGGACCTGTTAAACTGACAGTCTCTGTTGATCGATGGAAACGATGGGCAATAGGTGGAAGTTTAGGATTAATCGGCATTGTTACTGCTGTTTATATCGCCCAAAGGCCATCCGTTGAGGAACTGCTAGATTCTAAGAGAAGTCTCGGAGAGGAGTTTTTAATCCCTGAGAAAGAGATAGAGAAAAAGAAAGAGATAGAGGAAATTAAACAGGTGGCGGCAAATTCCTTTAAAGATCGCGATTACGAAGCAGCCATCAAAAAACTTAAAATATTGCTGCAAATCAAGCACAATGATCCAGAAGCTCTTATCTATTTGAATAATGCCGAGGCTGCAAGACAAAAGAAAATAGATAAAGATACTGTAATAGTCAAAATTGGCGTGAGTGTTCCTATTAGTGGAATAAAAGGATCAAGAGATCGAGCTGAGGAAATACTTCGTGGCGTTGCCCATGCACAGTCCAAAGAGAATTGTGGTGAAATTGATTATATTTTAGAAGAAATCAATAACGATAAAGCTATTAGCTGTGATGAAGGCAGACAGAAAAATAAGTTTTTACTGCAGGTCGAGATTGCTGATGATGAAAATCAGGAAACTGTTGCAAGACAGGTGGCAAAGAACTTTGGAGATGACCCCAGCATCTTAGCTGTAGTTGGTCACAATGCGAGCCGGGTAACCAAGGCGGCTATTGAAACTTATGACGAATTCAAGCTAACAGCTATCTCTCCAACAAGCAGCGAAACAAATTTGGTGGTAAATAAACCATTCCTTTTTCGAACAGTGCCAAACAATGAAAAAATAGCAGAGACATTTATTCAGTATGCAAATGGAAAAATAGAAGGCAAAATATCTGTTTGTTATAACTCTGAATCGTCATTTAGCAACTCTTTAGCGGATGAAATATATAACAAAGAAAAGGAATTTGGCAATAACAATTTTTCACTTACTAAAAAGGGTGAATGTAATTTCAATGAGACAGAGACTCAGAAATCATTCAGTGATTTGATTTTACTAAATATTGAAGAGAACAATTCAACTGGATTGTTTGTTATACCATCAATAGGGGATACAAGTTTGGTTGTTGAAGCAATTGATTATGTAAAGGGAGCCAGAGGATTAAAGCATGTTGTAGCAAGCCCTTCTATGTATTTGGGAGCCATTTTAAACGGGGATAATAAAAATATTTTAGGAACAGTAGTTTTGACACCGTGGGATCCAAGTATTGATCAAGATGAACAAAAGTTTGCAGAGGAAGCTGAAAAGCTTTGGAAAGCATCTGTGGGAACATGGCGCACGCCGATGGCATACGATGCGGTTCTGGCAATAGTACATGCCTTGAATCGCTTGAAAGCGAATTCTAATAGAGAAGAAATCCAGGGGATTATGTCTAGCCTAGAATTCAATGGAGTTACAGGTAAGGTTCAGTTTGAAAGTGGAGGAGATCGTATCGGCAGCAAAATTTACTTTGCTGAGATTGTTTCAAATACATCAGACACACATAAGTTTCAATTGATTCCTGAGATCTAAACTGAGTAGTTTATAGCTATCACTTCCTTTCTTCCCTCCCCCTCAACCAATACGTCTCCATTTTCCCCTTTTCTTTCACCTCAATCGAACCCCAAAGTTTCCTGGGCTTCGGCCGGTTGTTGATTAACCCGCTTTAGATCAGCAGCGCATTCATGGACCTGCAGCTAAAGTTTCTCAGAAGTCTGCTGCAGTCGACCGATCACCAAATGCGCCCGTTGGCCCGTCTAATAAGTTCTGTTGCAGAACTGGCGTCTAAGGGGCGAGAACATACAAACCCCTGGCCATATTGGCAAGATAATGACCGTAAAATGTCTAAATGCCCTTCTTTTTCTAATCCTTCTGCGACGACTTCTAAGCCTAATTGATTGGCTAGACTGATAATGGTTGACGTAATATCAAAACTGGTTTGATTCACTTCAATATTTTTAATAAATGAACTATCGATCTTTAAAGCATTGATGGGTAGTTTTTGCAGGTAAGATAGGGATGAATAGCCAGTGCCAAAATCATCTACCCACAGTTGAATATTGCGTTCCTGTAGCTGACCTAATAATTCTGCTGCTTGATTGATGTTATCCATCAGAACACTTTCTGTGATCTCTAGCTTTAGAGCCTCTCCGGTAAGTCCTGAATTGCTGAGGCTGGCGTCAATATGATCCAAAAAATTTGGGTTTTGTAGCTGCAAGCCAGAGAAGTTAACACTGATGCTCATAGTACTCGCTGTGTCAAATTGGCTGCGCCAATGTTCAAGTTGGCGGCAGGCTTCTAAGAGAACCCATTCTCCTAAGGGGATGATTAGTCCAGTTTCTTCTGCTAAGGGAATGAATTCGAGGGGTGAGAGCTGCCCCCGGGTAGGGTGTCGCCATCGAATGAGCGATTCAAACGCTACAATCTGCTGGGTTCCTAACCGAAAAATTGGCTGATAGTGTAAATATAATTGCTGGGCTTCGATCGCTTTTTGCAGCTCTATTTCGAGATTGAGGCGTTGTATAGCCGCTTCTTGCATCTGAATATTGAAAACAACCAAATTATTGCTCTTTTGCTGTTTGGCAATTTGCATCGCCGTATCAGCTGCTTGAAAAAAGGCTTTTGGCTGAGTGTAAGGAAGATCGCTCAAGGCAGCGCCCATACGAACTGTAGAGGATACGGTGATTTCATCCAGCTGAAATGGGGCGCCTAGTAGATGAAGTAACTGGTCGACTTGGTCTTGAATCCTGTCTAGATTAGTAAGGGAAAGCCATAAAATGGCAAACACATTTGCCTCAATTCGGGCTGGGATAATGGATAAATTGGTGTCTATTTCTAACCTTCGAGCGACTTCGACAATCAGGCGATCGCTCATTTCATGGCCAAACCCCGATTTGATAATCGCGTAGCGTTCAATGTCCAACATCAATAGGGCGAAATCGTTTCCCTGGGTTTGTTTTGTCTCGATACTTTGAGTCACTTGCTGGAGTAATTGATGTTGGTTATATAGACCCGTTAGTAAATCATAAGAAGCCAGGTTTTGGAGGGTTTCTAGAGTTCTCTGAAGTTGTTGTTGTTGTTCTCGCAAATGGGAAACAACGGTCAGTGTTCTGGTAATCGTACTATCGAGATCTTTAAAGTCAATGGGTTTTGTCACAAAGTCAAACGCCCCTCGATTCATCGCCGTCCGAATATTCCTCATATCACCGTAGGCTGAAACGACTACGGTTTTCAGGGGGGAATCCAACTCCGCTAATTTCTCCAGAAGCGTTAAGCCATCCATTTCTGGCATCCTGATATCGGTGAGGATCATATCGATATCGTCGGAGTTCTGCAGGATTTCAAACGCCTCCAGACCATTCTGAGCAAACTGAAAATTCAGCTCCCCAGTTTGAATTTTTTTTCTAAACCGCTGTTGCACGAGGCGCTGGATATCTACCTCATCATCGACGACTAAAATTAGATAGGGTTTATCTTTCATATAATTCAAGGCGACGAATAGGTTTGGGGCGACTAAAAATAACAAGTAATTTTATCTTTGTAGTTATTACTTCGCCATAAAAATGAGCATGGAACTGTCTACCACTGAGTTACCATGTACACACAAGTTATCTGTCGTGTCCCAAAGTGGGTTTTACCCCCTCTAACTCCCCCTTGCAAAAGGGGAGGACCAGAGTTTCCCCCCTTTGTAAGGGGGGATTAAGGGGGGTAAACCAGGATTTACACTTCCATGTCGAAATCTGTGTACACAGTAGACCTCTGAGGCAGTGTGATCACAAACTCAGTGAACTCACCTTGTCGGGTTTCAAGGGTTAACGCACCTTGATGCTGCTTAACGATGATGTCATGAGTCAGGGACAATCCCAGTCCAGTGCCTTCGCCAGGAGGCTTAGTGGTGAAGAAGGGGTCTAGGATTTTGGCTTGAATGGCCGGATCAATACCACAGCCATTGTCTCGAATGCGAATTTCGACCTGATCGCCGAAGCTGTGGGTCGTAATCGATAGGATGGGGGTATAGTCGGCTGCGGCCTGCGGATCATTAGCCTGAAGCTGGCGTTGTTTAAACCGCATGGCGTCACAGGCATTGTCAATTAGATTGATTAAGGCTCGCATCAGGTTGCCGGGGAGTCCTTTAATCACATCGGCATCGGCGTTATAGTCTATGCGAATGGATAGATTGAAGTCACTCTCGTGCGATCGCTTGCTATGGTAGGCCAACTTAATCGCGCGGTCGAGTAATTCAGGCAGCCGTGTTTCTTGGGGGGCGGTTTGCCCCTGATCCTGATACGTGTGCTGCATCATACTTTCGATAATTTGCTCGGCCCGTTGGCTATGGCGACAGATGGCGGCGGCATTCTCTTGCAGGTCAGCAATCAGTTCTTGCGCCTCGTTTGACTTTTCAGTGTTCAGGGACTGAAACATGGGTTGTAAACTATCCAGCAAGTCTTGACTCAGTTCAACGGAGCCTTCGGCATAGTTTTTGACAAAATTGAGGGGATTGCGGAGTTCATGGGCCACCCCAGCGGTGAGTGCGCCGAGGGCGACCAGTTTTTCCTGAGAGAGCATCCGCTCTTGGGCGATTTTGAGTTCTTCTGTGCGGGCAGTCACCTTTTGCTCAAGGGTTTGGGAATAGTCTCCTAATTGTTGATTTGCTTCGGCGAGTTCCTGGTTGAGCTGTTGCAGGGTTGACTGGGAGGCTCTCAATCGGGTTAGAGCGCTCTCTAGCTCCTGGGTTCGTTCTGCCACCCGTTGCTCCAGGATTTGATTCATCTGCTGTATCTGCAGATGGGTCTTGACCCGCGCCAGGAGTTCGGGTTCACGAAAGGGCTTACTGATGTAATCCACAGCCCCCAGGTCAAATCCTCTGGAAATATGCTCCGTATCGGATAGCGCCGTAATAAAAATGATGGGGATTGATGCAATACCAGGGGCCGCTTTAATCTGACGACAGGTTTCAAACCCATCAATGCCCGGCATGCGAATATCCAGCAAAATCAGATCGGGTTTATAGGACTGTAAGCGCTTAAGGGCGCGCTCACCGCTGATGGCTGTGGAGATTTTATAGCCTGCAGTGATTAATGTCTCAGTAATCACCTCCAGATTAGCGGGGGTGTCATCCACGACTAAAATTTGAGCGCGATTGGGCATAGGACAGTCCTCCTGTTGTTTTTGCCGAGATCGCTCGGATTGCAGTCATTGCTAGGTTAGATGCTGTTCAAGCAGTTCCTCAATTTCTTCGGCTCTGAATTGTTTGGCAAGGTGCAAAATGGGCTCTGCAAACGGGGCGTATAGAGCCTCTACAGTGACCAATTGCTCCACTTGGTCCCGTAGATCCCTGAGGTGGCCCTGCTGCGCTAAGGCAAACCAAGCCGTTAGAATTTCCGGGGGCGGCGGCGTCACTGGTTCCGATACAGAGGCTGAGGGCTCAGGGGTTGTTGAAGTCGATTCATAGAGCCAGTCCACCTGGAGCTGCTCTACTAGACATTGGAACAAAGTATTGGCGTCCACGGGTTTGGCGAGAAACGCATTCCCGCCTGCTTCTAACGCCCTGCGCTGGTCTATTTGGGAAACAGACGCTGAGGAAACAATAACCCTAGTTTGTTTAAGCGCGTCATGACTGCGAATCTGTTTTAAGAATTCAAACCCATCCATGACGGGCATGATTAAGTCGGTAATCACCAGATCTGGCTTATGGGTTTGGAGACTTTCCAAACCGGTTTGCCCATTGTCTGCTTCGAGTACGGTAAAGCCGAGGGGAATCAGCAGATTGCTTAGGACTGCCCGGTTTTCCCAGCGGTCGTCGATCACCAGCAGAGTGCAGCGGGGGCCCGCGTAGCCGTGGATGCGCTTGTGCCCCGCTAATCTTTGCTGCTGCGCCCAGTCCGTTGCTAGGGGCAGCGTAATCGTAAAGAAAAACTCACTGCCTACCCCTAACTCACTGGTCACTTGAATGCTCCCCCCCATCAGCTGGACAATGCGCTGACTGATGGCTAGGCCCAACCCAGCGCCAGAGGAACGCTGCTGACGATTTCCCACCTGTTCAAAGGCGTGAAAAAGCTTAGTGAGGTTATCCTCAGCAATGCCGATCCCCGTATCAATGACTTGAAAGTGGAGGGAAACCTCTGTGGCAGATAGATCTAACACCTCCACCCCTAGGGTGACGGCGCCTGTGTTGGTAAATTTAATAGCATTCCCCAACAAGTTGAGCAATACCTGCCTTAATCGCTTCTCATCCACCTCCACACTGTCTGGCAAACGGAGACTGGGGTGATAGTTAAAGTCAATCCCCTTCTCCTCGGCCCGGAGTTTGGACATTTCCACGATGCTTTGTAGAAATGCGGGGAAATGGATACCCATGGGCGATAACTCTAGCTTGCGAGCCTCGATTTTAGAAATATCCAGGACATCATTAATCAATGTGAGCAGGTGATTGCCGCACTGATAGATGACAGTCACCCCTTCCTGATCTCGGGCGGTGAGAGAGGTAGAACGTTCCAGAATTTGAGCGTAGCCCAGGATGCCGTTGAGGGGCGATCTCAACTCGTGGCTCATATTGGCTAAAAATTCACTCTTAGCTAGATTGGCGACCTCGGCGGCTTCTTTGGCGCTACGCAGTTCGGCAGTGCGTTCATCAATGCGGATCTCTAACTCAGCTTTGCTTTGCGCTAAGGCTGTGAAAGAATCCTGTAATTGTTGGGCCATGCGGTTAAATGATTGCCCCAAAATACCGATTTCTTTGTGTCCCGATATCGATACAATCTGATCGAGTTTGCCTTCTGCGATCGCCTCTGACGCCTGACTCAACTGCAAAATGGGCTGGGTAATCCGACGAGCGGTGTAAATTCCCACAAGGATCGCCAATCCTAACGCCCCTAAACAAAGCCAAATAGTCGTGCGTATATTAGTGTTAATTTGCGCCATGAAGTCAGACTCCGGCAAAATCGTGACGATTAACCAGTCGATGCCTGATTCATCTTTAAAGGGTAATACCTGAAGAAAATGCCGTTCGCCACTGAGTTCAAACTCCAGCGATTGACCTTTGTTGATGTGCTCAAGAGCGCCAAAGTTTTCTTTCAAATATTCGGCGCTCATCTTAATTAAAGACACCTCGCTTTCAGCTGCTTGGAGTCGAACGGATTGCTGACGCGCCTCGTCCAAATATGCCAGTTTTTGGTCCGTTGACGTCGCTATCATCAAGCCTGAGCGTTCAATAATAAACACTTCTCCAGTTTGCCCTACGTCTAAGTTTTTTAGAAAACCGCTAATTTCATTCAGAACAATCTCAGTGGCTAGAACACCGAGCAGAACGCCCTGGCTATCGTAGATAGGATGGGCGTGGGGAAGGGATAGCACATCTGGTCTGCCAAAAAAACTATAAGCACTATGCCAAATTGGGTTTCTCTCCTTGACTGCAAGGATATACCAGGGCCGGGTTCGCACATCATAGTCAGGATAAGACTCCAGCAATTCCCCCTGACGACAGTCAGTATCTAGGGTGTATACGTTGTAAGGTTCACCTGGAACAAAGTCCTCAAATTTATCGGTTTTCTCCATGACGGAAACGCCATCCAATCTGCGTCCAGGGGCGATGATTGCGCCTTGAGTATTGCCAATAAAGACATAGCTAACCGATGGAAAGGCTTGAAATTGCTGACAGAAAAAATCTTCTATTCCCTGAGGATCGTCAATGGTTAATAATCCTGTTTTAAAAGCATTTGCATTAATCTGATTAATTAAAGGAGGTATCTCTAAATAGGCATCCAGTTTTTGCTGGACCCGAGCAGAAATTTCATTCTGAAGTTGAACAACGAGGTCATTGATGGCTTGTTGACCTGTTCTGAAGGACAAATAACCAACCAGACCCACGAACGAGAAAATCTGCAGTGCAAACGATACAATTAAACTCGTTCTTAGGGGAGTGTTATTAAATAATTTAAATTTAGAAAGCGTGTTATTCACTGAGTGTTGTTTGTCAGGTGATGTTGGGTGCATAACTTGCTATCAAATTGGGAGGCGCAGGACACACTCGGCATCTTTTTTTTGCGTGAATTCAAGGAACACTGCTGGATTGAGTAGGGAATAAAGGGTCGTAGGTTTCAGCGTCAGCTTATTCTACTCAACAGAAACCTACAACGGCCAAGGCGCTCTCACCCAGAAGGAGAGAGCGCCCGCTTGAGAGAATTGTTTGTCGACAAGAAAGATTGATGGGTAAAGGGTAAGGGTGAAGGGGAAAAGTTAGATAGGCGCCCTTGCCCTTTAAGCTTTACCCCTTACCCAATCTCAACCCGTCAGCTTAGACTTGACAAAGTATTAGAGGCTAGGATGTTTGCCTTACCGCTATTAGAAAATAGTGTCGACGGTAATGGCGCCAGTTAGGTCAGCGCCGGTCAAATTGGCTCCAGCAAAATTAGCCTTAGTCAAGTTGGAGTCAACTAGCAAAGCATCAACTAAGTTAGCATTGGTTGCTATTCCGTCGACGAATGTCACCTGGGTCAGGTCGGTATTATTCAGAGTAGCGCCAGTCAGATCGGCTCCATTTAGGTTAGCCGTAGGCTGACCGGATACGAAGAAATCAGCATTTGTAAAGTTGGAGCCAATGAAACTTGCCACTTCTAAACTCGCTCCGGTCAAATCCGAGCCTGTAAAGTTGGTGAGGTTATCGCCAGTGGCTTCTTTTAGGTTAATCCCGACGAGGCTAGCATTATCAAGTTCGGCGCCAGTCAGAATTGCTCCGCTCAGGTTCGCTCCGTCCAGATTTGTACCGCTCAGATCAGCTCCATTCAGATTGACTCCCGTTAGGATAGCGCCACTAAGATCGACGCCGGTTAAATTGACTCCGCTGAGGTCAGCCCCATTAAGGTTAACGCCATCCAGCTCCGCTCCGCTCAGGTCTGCGCCACTAAGATTAACGCCGGTTAGAATAGCGCCGCTGAGATCAACACCCATAAAATCAGCGCCAGTCAGAAATGCCCCGTTAAGATTAGCGCCGCTCAGATCAGCCCCTACCAAAGAGGCGTTTGTCAGATTAATACGTTCTAAAAAAGCATTCGTTGCAATGACTCCATTGAGATTCCCCCCGCTCAGGTCAGCATCCGCTAAATTAGCGTCAGTTAAATTAGCCTCTACCAAAGAGCCATTTGTCAGACTGACATCTTCTAAAAAAGCATTCGTTGCAATGACTCCATTGAGATTCGCCCCGTTCAGGTTAGAATCGGCCAAACTGGCATTGGCTAAGTTAGTCACCGTTTCAGCGCCAGTAATCGGGTCAACAAATGTCGAGAAATCACTATTCGACAAGTTTAGATCTTCCGCCCTGAAACCCATTAAGTCAGCGCCACGGAAGCGAGTACTACTGAGATCGTTAGGGTTTAATGGGGTGGTATCAGTCACCGCAACCCCGTTCAGATTCGCCAGGTCGAAGATGCTGCCGCTCAGCGTAACATCCGTAAAATTGCTAAGCCGGAAGTCAGCGCCTGTAGCGTCGACATTTACAAAAAGAGTGGCTTCAAGGCTGGCTAGTTGCAAATTAGCCTCTCTAAAAATTGCCCCCGTTAAGTCAGCGGCTTTCAAATTAGCCTCCGATAAATCGGCGCGAGTGAAGTCAGCTCCAGCTAGGTTGGGACGTTCGGATTGTTCGCCGCTGAGGTTCGCCTTGGTGAGAATAGCATCAGTGAAAATAGCGTTTTGAGCGCTAAATACATTATTTGGCGCGGATGCAGTGGAAATGAAAGAGAGATTGGCGCGGGTGAAATTAGCGCCGTCAAAATCGCCTCCTTGAAATGTCGCCAGGTTCAGTTGAGCGTCGGTAAAGTCGGCTCCCGATGCATCGACGTTAATTAAAACCGCTTCGCCAAAATTAGTTCTTTGCAGAAGGGTATTGTTAAAGAGAACGTCTTCTAATCTAGTCTTGAAAAAACTAGATTCATTCAGGTCTAGAAAACTAAAATCGTCACCGACTAAATTTTGTCCATCAAAATTTTGAGCAGTCATAGGGTGTGCTCCTTAACAGCTTTTTGCAAAATTTATACGAAATGATTTTTCCTGGAAATAACCCTGAAGTTTAAGCAATTTTAAAGATCTAATTGCTGTGGTCTTAAATCAGAAAAACTCAACCTGCGATCAAGCCATTTTGAGGTCCTCAATCTATCACTAAGAACCTACTCAGACTAAAATTTATTGCAAATTAGTTGGAATAATTCGACGCCAACTTGCAATCCATCTATTCGCCTTGAATAGAAATTCTCAGAATATAAATACTGAGAAATGAAAAATTGAAATCTGAGCCATGTAAAATATAATCTTTTTCAAGCAAGGAATACAGCGGTTTTAGGAGATGCAAAATTTGAAATTTTGCGAAGATTTAAAGGTTGTATTTTTCATTTTCAAGATAACAGAAATGACTTATCCATTTGTTGTTT
>JASJDH010000282.1 GCA_030065175.1 Leptolyngbyaceae cyanobacterium MO_188.B28
CTCGAGGCGGCGGCCGATCTAGGGGCGACGCCTCGAGTAAACGGACATCCAATTTCTCAAGGGAGGCATAGAGAATTAAGACCATATAGGGCAGAAAATTGTAGCTGAGCCCAATCAGCACCGCAGTGGACGTATCAGACCAACGCTGATTCGGTAAATGCAATATAGATAACAGCTGATTCAATAACCCCGAATACCGGAGGATGCTGATCCAGGCATAGGCCCGCAGCAATGATGACGTCCAAAGCGGCAACACGAAGGCGACAATGAGTAAATTTCGCCAGCGCTTCGGGGCCATGAGGGCAATCCAATAAGCCGCCGGAAACCCCATCAAGAGACAGATCAGAGTTGTTCCGGCGGCAAAAAATAAAGAACGACCAATGACCTGCAAATAGACCGGATTGAAATTTGAATATAAAGGATTCAGGATCCGAAAATAATTGCCTAACCCATAGCTGCCTGTTTCGCCGGGACGCAGACCCGGCATCAAGCTAATATTCAAGATCAATAGGGTGGGAGCCACCAGGAAAAGCAGCAGCCAAAGACCTGACGGCCCTAATAAGGCAGTCGGTCCAACCAGCTTCAGGAACCGCTGCCTCAGGTCCATTTTTGCCTTAAGCACTGGTCAATTCAGTCCAATACTGATCATATAAGTCATTCGCTTCGCCGACGGGCGCAATCCCTTCACATTGAGCAATGATGTCCTGAGGCGGGAACATATCCTCATTGCTTTTGAGTTCATCTGACAGCATGTCTAAAGAGACTGCATTGGGAGGAGCGAAGAACAGATTCTCAACCGCCTTAGCCAAGACTTCCGGCTCTAGCATGAAATTTATCCACGCATACGCCGCATCCACATTCGGCGCGGTGGTGGGAATGGTCATGGTGTCGGTCCAGATGGAAGATCCGCTTTTAGGAATGACGTATGCCATATTGTCGTCTTCTTCAATAACGGCGATCGCATCAATAGAATAGGCCATCGACACGAGCAAATCGCCCCCTAATAACTCATCCTGATAACCAAAGGATTTAAACGATGCAATGGCGGGCTTAAGCTCCACCAGCCTTTCATAAGCAGCTTTTAGCTCAGCCGGATCCGTAGAATTGTAAGAATAACCAAGGGATTTCAACACTGCGCCCATCGTTTCCCGAACATCGTCTAAGAGAGTAATCCGGCGATTTAAGGCCTGCTTGTTGTCCCACAGGTAGCTCCAATCGTCGGGAGGCGTTGACAATTCAGATTTGTTGTAGAGCAATCCAGTGGTGCCCCAAGCAAACGGAACGGTATAGCTATTATTCGGGTCGTAAACTGGGCTTTGCCATTTCTCTAAGAGATTTTCCATCCCTTTTAAGCGAGATTGATCGAGCTTAGTCAGCATACTCAGCTCAATCATTTGCTGCACCATGTAGTCAGACGGATAAATAATGCTGTAGGCGTCTCCTCCCCCCGCCTGCATTTTGGCCAACATGGTTTCATTTGAATCATAAATATCGATGACGACTTCATACCCCGTTTTTTCGGTGAACATCGCCGCCAATTCGTCGTTGGTGTAGTCAGCCCAAGTGTAGATATACAATTTGTCAGAACCCGACTGCGGTTGCTTTGTCGCAGGATTGGCGGGATCCCCAACCGTTCCCCCGCCTCTTCCAGTGCAGTTGGCAAGGGCGACACCAGTGAAGGCCGCTGCTGAGCCCTGCAAAAACCGACGTCGGGTCGAAGCAAATCGGCGGGAACTTCCTAAATTTAGCGATTTCTTACGGGGCACAGCTTTCTCCTTGATAAATCCAACATTGCTCAACAACACAGTCTCTTCAATGAAAATCAGACTTTAGTATCAGAGGCCGATAACCCAGTCATCAGGATAAGGAACTCCAGAAAAAAAGTGTGTGACATCATGCCGCTAAAGCCAAGCAGTCGTTAGGGGCCCAAGAAGCGTAAACCGATGTGTCAGGATCGGGTAATTGTAATTGCTGCGAGCGGTTTGGCAAGAGGACAGTGAGGCAATCCCCCGTAAGCAACTCCACCCGGCAGTGAACATGAGCGCCCAGATACATAATATGCTACAACCGGCCCTCAAAACAGTTGTGGGTGGGGATCGCTGAGTCCGTTGGACTCAGATGGATTTGCTCAGGGCGGACACTGACGACAACTGAACTCGACGGGGGGAATGGAGGCGTTTCCACCTGAGAATCGACCCATATTTTTAATCCCCTTACAGTGGTCACTTGCAACATTGAATCGTCGAATCTCGCCACCCGCCCTTCAATCAAATTTGTATCCCCAATAAAGTCAGCCACAAAGGGGGTTTTCGGCCGTTCATAAATTTCATTGGGGCAGCCGATTTGTTCAACCTTTCCATCCCGCATCACCGCGATGTGCTTGGATAAGGAAAGCGCTTCCTCCTGGTCATGGGTCACCATAACAAAGGTAATCCCTAACTGGCGATGGAGATTTGCAAGCTCCACCTGCATCTCTTTTCGCAGTTTGAGGTCAAGCGCCCCTAATGGTTCATCCAACAACATCACCGCTGGGCGATTCACCAGCGCCCTAGCCAGAGCGACTCGTTGCTGCTGGCCGCCAGATAGCTGCGCCGGAAAGCGACGGGCGAAGGCCTGCATTTTGACTAAGCGCAACGCCTCTGAGACCCGTTCCTGAACTTGAGATTTGCTCGCGCGTTTGATGCGAAGGCCAAATGCAATATTGTCCCAAACATTCAAATGATTAAACAGCGCATAACTCTGAAAAACGGTATTGACCGGACGCCGATAGGAGGGAACTGCCTGCATATCCTGTCCCTGAATTCGCAAGTTTCCGGCTGAAAGCTCTTCAAAACCTGCAATCAGACGTAAGGTCGTCGTTTTTCCACAACCCGACGGCCCCAGGATACTGAAAAAATCGCCTTGCTCAATCCTGAGAGTAATATCACGGACAGCAGGTTCACCGCCAAAAAATTTAGAGACTTTATGGAGTTCTACATCTAGAACGGCATCTTCCTGAGAGGCAGAATGCTTGAGCGAGAAGGTCTGAGACATGGCGGAAATTCCCTTCAGCGGTACCCAATGGGAACACTGGATGACCTTAACAGCAACGCGGACTGAAAGACAGCAAATGACTTTGCCCTATTCTATCTAGGTTGGGTCCGCTTGAGACAGGTATCAATTTTTGAATTTATTGGATGCTGACCGCCTAAGCTTCCTGCAGAACGCTATCGGTTAGATCCTTCCCATAATCGACCAAAATAGGAACTCTATCAGTCGATTCGCAGACAGTCTAATAAGTTGATTAGTTGCTGAGACCGTTCTATTTCATCTTGACCGTTAGGTGCGGCGAGAGTACTTGGACGCCTGACTTCGGGGGCGCAAATCGCCCTTTTCATGAAGACGACCGTCGATATATCCCCTCCCACTACTCATTCATGTGTCCATCAACCGCCTTAGTCGTTTTCAGACTCAGGGTAAACTAAATAGACTACAGACTCCCTTCTGTCCTTCTATCTTCAACCCCTGCCATTTTTCTTGACTAAACCGCTCCGGCTACATCAAGAAAAATGGCGGATTATTGCGCAATATGGCTCTAACGCACTATTCCTCTTCAGAAACCGGGAAGAATATACGCACTGTAGGACGGCAATATCAACCGATTGTCATGATATTATTCATCACCTTCACATTGCTGGGGGTGATTGGCGGCCGTTTAGCCTATTTGCAGTTAATCCAGGGCGTTCGAAATCGTCAGCTAGCGGAAAATAATCGTATTCTGCTGATCCCCAAACGGCCCGCCAGAGGAACCATATTTGATCGCAAGGGAAAGATTTTGGCGGGAAGTCGACTATCCCATTCTGTTTCCCTCTGGCCTATCACCTTGCCCAAGGCGGAATGGCCCACTGTGATTCAGCGTTTGTCCCAGATTCTTGACATTCCAGCGCAAGATATTTTGAATCGACTGGAACAAGCGGGGTATGAGTCCACGGCGTCCGTCCCGATCGCCCGGGGCATTAGTCCAGCCCAGGCTACGGCGATGGCGGAATATAACGCCGACTTGACTGGAGTGCGGGTCGAAGCGGAAGCCGTTCGCAACTATCCCCACGGAGATTTAGCCGCCCATGTATTGGGCTACACTGGCGAATTGAATAATGAGGAATTAGAAGCCCGTCGCAAGAATGGATATCGGCTAGGGGACATCATTGGCCAAATGGGGACTGAGGCCGCCTTTGAGTCGAAGCTTCGTGGCGCATGGGGCGGGCAGCAGGTGGAAGTGGATAGTGCGGGACGCGTCATTCGGATTTTGGGCAAAAAGCCCTCTAAATCGGGTCAAGATATTCACTTAACGCTCGATATAGAACTCCAACAAGCGGCTGAGGAAGTTTTAGGCGAACGAACGGGGTCAATTGTCGCCATGGATCCTCGAAATGGCGCCATCTTAGCCATGGTCAGTCGACCGACCTTTGACCCGAATATCTTCTCAACCCGAATTACTGACCAGCAATGGCGACAACTACAAAGCTCCAACCATCCTTTTTTGAATCGGGCGCTGCGAACCTATCCCCCCGCCAGCACCTACAAAATTGTGACGACTACGGCTGGCATCGAATCGGGCCATTACTCTCCCCGAACCGTCTTGCCGACCTATCCTTATATCAATGCCGGAGGCATTCTATTTTGGGATTGGAATCAAGCTGGATTTGGCCCATTAGATTTTCCTGGCGCGATGGCGTGGAGTAGCGATACCTTCTTCTATCAGATTGGGATGGGGATTGGGGAAGAGAATCTGATTGAATGGACAAGGCGATTTGGATTTGGTCAGAAAACGGGCATCGAACTCGTGACTGAGGAAAGTAACGGATTGGTGCCAGACCATACCTGGAAAGAAGAGATGCTAGGGGAAGGTTGGTACCTGGGCGATACAATCAATATGTCCATTGGGCAAGGGTATCTACAAGCCTCGCCGCTGCAAGTAACTGTGATGTTCGCCATTGTGGCCAATGGCGGCTATCAGGTAACGCCCCATCTCCTGCTGGATCAAAAAACATCCCACCGACCCAAAAGATCGATTGGCATTAGCGACAGTACGCTTGAGATTTTGCGCCGAGGATTGAGGCAGGTGGTGACAGACGGCACTGGCAAAGTCTTGAATATTCCCACTTTGCCGCCAGTTTCGGGAAAGAGCGGCACTGCAGAGGCGCCTCCCTACAAAACCCATACCTGGTTTGGAGCCTATGCCCCTGCTGACAAGCCTGAAATTGTAGTGGTCGCTTTTGGCGAACATTCCGGCGGCGGCGGCGGCTCTGTAGCGGGGCCAATGGCGCGCCGGGTTTTAGAAGTCTATTTCAATGGACCTGACGGAAAGCCTGACAAGAAAACACCCTGAGAAACTCCTCTAGAATGCAATGATTCCTATTCGTCTGTTTTGGAACGAATGAATTGTTCGCTCGATTTGATTTTCCCTGGCTGACTCGTTTGTTATGGCTAGCAGCCTATTCTCATGAATTGAGAATGGGACTGAGTTTTAGAATTCTGTGAGCTGGTTAATTCTGCTTTTCTTCCGACGCTTCGTCACCCTGACCAGCAGAGGATTCGTACAGTGCGTCCAATTGTTCCCGAGCATCTCTAATGGAAATAGAGCGCATCACCAAGAGGGGTTCATTGATCACATTACCTTCATCGTCTAAAAGCTCTGGATGAGGCGTCGGACGATTATGCGGCTGGGGTCTGGCACCTGCGCCATAGGGGGCGCTAGAAAAGTTTTTTTGAGATTCTGACCCAAGGCTAATTAGGTTACGAATCAAATTACCAATCGCCAAAACAGCCAGTATGGTAAAAACAACAATGTAAAGAAGATGTAACATAGCCGGTATTTCCTCAGGTCAGATTTCCAATGATTTGGATCTAAAGTCGATTGTTAATCGCGTTTCAGCGATCTCCTACGCCAGGAAAGTTAATATCGCGCTGAGGTGGAGCAAGATACCTCTAGGTATAGATATGCAAGAAATGCACAATCTTAAAAAGTTGCGCAAGAACCTATAGCGGACCGTCGACACATATCCCTACTCTTATTGTCTCAAATTCTAGGGTTTTAGCCCAGCCAGACACTACGATCAAACTTACCAGCATGCTTACCAAGCAACGGCTTAGCTGCTGACTCTTATCATTTAAGAGCCTACAACGATAAATTTTGGAATAAATTATTCCTCTCTAAATTTTGCAATATTTTGTCATTATTTTGTCATTATTTTGCAATCAGAGGCGCGATCGCTCTCCTGCAAAGACTGCCAGCCCGCTTTCCAGAGGTGGGGATTTTTTAAGAGTTGGGCGTTAATCCAGAAGCGCACCTCAGAATCACAGGCCGCCGTGAGTTCGGCAAATACCCATCGCCCTTGATTCTTGCGATTGACCACCTGGAAGTGACGCCACCCAGACACGCGCTGCTGAGCCGTCCATTTTGAGCCCACCAGATGTGGAAATTTTTGCTTCTTCGCCATGATCATTCAGGGTTTACTTCAGCCGCTTCCTCAGTGCTTTGATGTGAATAGAACGGCTGCAGATAGTCGCCGTCTGGCCGCTAATTTGGACAAAGACTTTGCCCGATAACAATTGACGCAACGGAGAGCGTTCATACACAGCGCCATCATCCGTATCTGCCGCCAATTCGTAGCCCATCTCAGCCAGGGCTGAATTTAGGGTTTTAAGAAAGTTTTTTCGATGCTTAAACGGAACTTCGAGCACCACTGAACGATTGAAGAATGCGCCCACCACCCCGCCAAATAGCCCCACCACTAGACCCAACTGACTGGGAATCCCAGTGTCCATGCCCACATTCAGCGCCTTGACGGCTAACAGAGTGGAGACCAGGGCCGTCCCAGAAAAATAATAGAGAAAAGTGGGCAGAATACCTGGCCCTTTGGTCATTTCACTCACAGCGTCTATCCAATAAGATCCAATGCAGTATGATTAGCAGGCAACCTCGATCCATTGTCGAGGTCTAAGGTTCTCAGAAGCAACCTTCAGGTTAGATAATTTCTATTTAAAGCATTAATCGCAAGGTTATCAGGGAGTTTCCCCTCACTAGGTGATGATCGAAGCTGAGTATTTAAACAAGACCTACGGTTCCACTGCGGCGATTCAAGATGTCTCCTTTCGGGTTGAACCGGGAGAAATTTTGGGGTTTTTGGGACCTAACGGCGCGGGCAAAACAACCACCATGCGAATTTTGACGGGATATTTGCCCGCCACCAGCGGCAGCGCCCGGATCGCCGACTATGAAGTTCATACCCACTCGATGGAAGTCCGTAAGCGGATTGGCTATCTGCCAGAAACACCGCCGCTTTATCGGGAGATGACGGTGGAGCGATTCCTCCATTTTGTGGCCCAGATCAAGGGGGTGGCGGCAGGCGATCGGTCCCAGCGGGTCGAATCCGCCATGCGCCGCTGTAATCTCCTAGAAAAACGGTCTATTCTGATTCGGAAGCTCTCCAAAGGGTTTAGGCAGCGAGTGGGCATCGCCCAAGCGATTGTCCACGATCCGCCGGCGATCATTCTGGATGAACCGACAGTGGGCCTGGATCCTAGACAAATTATTGAAGTGCGCAATCTGATCAAAAGTTTGTCGGGGGAGCACACCATCATCCTCTCAACCCATATTTTGCCGGAAGCGAGTATGACCTGTAACCGGGTCGCCATCATTAATCAAGGAAAAATAGTCGCAACCGACACCCCAGATAACCTGATGTCTCGTTTAGCTGGGGAAGCCGGATATGAAGTGGAAATACAAGGGGATCTTCAGCTAGCGCTGCAGCGGCTAGAAGCCATCGACGGCATCCGAACGGCGACTGTGATGGAGATTGAAGGATTGCCCCAAGACCGCCATCGGCTTCAAGTGGTCTCAGACGGAAATCGCGATTCAGGCGGCGAGATGGCATCGGTATTGATTGGCGCAGGTTTGGGATTGTATGAGTTACGCCGCACCCGCGTCAGCCTAGAGGACGTTTTTCTGAACTTAACCACCCAGGAAAAAACTGAGGACAGCTCGATGGAATCGACATTCGCGCCGACTGAGCCTGACTCGCCCCAGGAGACATCGACCAGTGATCCGGCTAATGGGCCAGAGGAGGATTAGCCGACATGCTGACGGTATTTAATAACGTGATCGCAATTTACCAGCGGGAATTACGCGGCTATTTCGCTTCACCGCTGGCCTATGCAATTGCGGGGCTCTTTTGGCTCTTGGGCGGCTTTTTCCTGACCGTCATTTTATTAAGCCCGCAAGGATTGATTGCTCAGGTGGCGATCGCTGATCAATTTGGCGGCGCAGGCGCATCCATAGACGTCCCTTATGAGTTTCTCAAGATTTATCTCAGCCTGCTGGGCTCCCTCTCCATGTTTGTGCTGCCGATACTTTCCATGGGGCTGTATGCTGAGGAGCGCAAGCAAGGGACATTGGAGTTATTGGCCACTTCACCCATCACCAACTGGGCGGTCGCCTTGGGGAAATTACTCGGCGTCGTCACCTTTTATATCGGCATCGTTCTGCCGTTGATGTTCTGTGAAGCGATCGCCCTCAGCACCTCCGATCCCCCCATCCAACCCATTGGAATGATCCTTGGCCATCTGGGTCTCATCCTGTTAGCGGCAAGCGTTTTATCTCTGGGAATGTTTGTTTCCTCCCTGACAGAAAGCACCGTATTGGCGGCTATCATGACATTTGTTCTGGTGCTTTTGCTTTGGGTCGTCGACGCCATTGCAGAAGGGCTGGGGGGAGCCTGGGGCGAAATTCTCAGCCACTTATCTCTACTGACCCATTACACTGACTTCACTGAAGGCGTCCTCGACACGAGCGGGCTACTGTTATTTATCAGCTATATCGTGTTGGGACTCTTCCTCACCGCCCAATCAATTGACGCCCTGAGGTTCCAACGATCCTAGACAGAGTCGAAGTTTGGGCGTTGAGTGATAGTTTAGGGACTGGGGATCTGAGATTGTAGATTTTAGATTGATAGTTCTAAAGACGATCGCGCTATCAGCCATTTTCAGCTAACAGAAAAGCGCTAATCAGGCTGCTATGAAAACCTTTGAAACATACCGAAAAACCCTCAAATATCTTCTTTGGCCAGGCTTAGCGTTAACGACAGCGGGGTTTGTACCGATCGCCCTAGGTCAAGCAACCCTGATATCCACCAGCTTATTGCTGGGCGGTATCGTGTTGATGGGGATAGGAGCCTGGTTTGCTGGCTACTACTCACTGGCTAAATTTTGGGGACAGCGCTCGACCCAGGCGGGAACAAACGCTCTGGTTGCGACGGTGGCCATGCTGGTAATTTTGGGCCTAGTGAATTTTTTAGGGGTGCGCTATTCAGCCCGACTAGATCTGACGGAGAATCAATTATTCAGTCTGGCGCCCCAATCGAAAGAAGTGGTAAGCCAATTGACCACCCCCGTCAGGCTGGTTATTTTTGACGCCAATCAGAATTCCATAGATAAGCAGCTTTTACAGAGTTATCGGCGACAAAATTCTCTGTTTAGTTTTGAGTATATCGATCCATTCGCTGAACCTGTCTTGAGTCGACAGTATGGAGTCCAGACACCTGGGGAAGTTTATCTCGAAGTGGGTGATAAACGTCTTTTGGTGCAACAAGTAAGTGGAGACGAACGGCTGGCGGAGCGCCAATTAACCAATCGACTAGAGCAGATTGTCAGCAATCGCACCCTCACCATTTATTTCCTAGAAGGACATGGCGAATACAAAATTGATGGCTCCGAATCGGGTTTTTTCCAAGCGTCCGCTAGTCTTGAAGATAAAAACTATACGGTAAAATCCCTCAATCTCGCGGAAACCCCAGAGACGCTGGGGGAGGCGTCGGTGATTGTGGTGGCGGGACCGCAGCAAGCTTTTTTTGAGGCCGAGCTTAACGCTCTGGAGGCCTATTTGGAAAAAGGCGGCGGCTTACTACTGATGGTGGATCCGAATACCGACCCTAACCTCGATAGCTTCTTGGAGACTTGGGGGATTACGCTAGATGAGCGATTAGTGCTGGACACATCCGGGGGTGGGCGGTTAGTGGGTCTAGGGCCTGCAGCCCCTCTAGTGACGGACTATGGCGACCATCCCATCACCCGTGATTTTGGCGATGGCCGTTCATTTTATCCGGTCGCCCGTCCTGTCGAAGTGACAGCAATACCGGGAGTCATAGCGACGCCTCTACTCTTTACTAACCCGCAGAGTCAAGCGGAGGCGATTTCAGATAGCGGTGAATTAGAGTTTGATCCGAATGAAACCCCTGAAGGACCTTTTGTTCTAGGGGTCGCCCTGAACAGAGAAGTCACAGTCGCCCCGGAGATATCGGCTGGCGAGACGGAAAGTAACTCTGCTGATGAGGCTGCCAAGGGCGAAGAGGTTGCAACCGAACCGACTACTGAGGCCGCAGAACCGACTGCAACCGCCACAGATTCAACCTTAGATTCAAAGGAAGCCGCCGCTGATCAAACCACTCCGGAACAGTCGACCCAACCAACGCAGGAGACATCCCCCACAGATACGCCTGAGCCGTCCATTGAGGAAAATCCCTCTGCCAGTGAAGAGGCGGACACTGCATCGTCAGAAGCTCGGATGGTGGTGATTGGCAACGCCACCTTTGCTACGGATGGGTTATTTGAACAGCAACTGAATGGAGATGTGTTCTTAAACGCAGTCACTTGGTTAGGTCGGCAAGATGATGCGACCTTTTCGATTCGGCCCAAAGAAATTACCAATCGGCGCATCGTGATGACCCTACAGCAACAACTTGCGGTGGGAGCCTTATCTCTGTTGATATTGCCTCTATTGGGTTTTGTCGGAGCAATTGCGATGTGGCTCAAACGACGCTAGGGACTTTTGGAAAGTGGTTTAGGAGTTGAGTCGTCCCTGAGGGAAGCAGTGGATGGGTGGATGGGTGGATGGGATGGTATTTTTCTGCAGACCCTTAAGGGAAAAAAAGGTTCTTTGACAGTGCAGTTTGATGTGAGTTTACCCATTGGCCATGACGCTTCAGCGAAATACAGTGATTTTAGTAGCAGCGGCGATCGCACTCGGCGGCGTTGTTTTAATTACAGAGACCCTGCAGTCGACTTCAAATGGAGACGGCGTCATCCAAAAATCTGGGGATCGCCTGTTTACCTTCCAAGAAGACCAAATCAAAATACTACAAATTGAACGCCCCGGGGAAACCCTCAAATTTGAGCGGGATCAGGAAGATGTGTGGCAAATGACCGCCCCTGAGTCTGCGATCGCGGAGCAAGCCTCCATTGCTTTCTTGCTCAGTTTACTTACCACTGAACCCATCAGCCGCACCCTCACCATCACACCAGACCAAAAAGCAGACTTCGGCTTTACCGACCCCATCGGCACAATTGAGATGACGCTGGACACAGACGAAACCCATACCCTGGTGTTAGGCGGCAAAGACTTTAGCGGCGGCTCTATATATGTTCAAGTCGACCCCGCTTCAGATCCCGCCGAGTCAGCGGAGGCGGAAATCGAAATCCAAGTCGCCGCTATTGATTTAATTAATGGGGTAGAACGCCCTCTGGAAGAATGGAAAGCCGTCATAGACGCCCCCGAGGACACTGCCGAATCAAGCCCCGCTTCCAATTCCGCTCCGTCCGCCAACGCAGATATCACGCCCCCAGAAACCCCAGAAACCACTGAAGGGGTTCAACCCCAACCGCCTAAAGCCGCCTCTGAAAATTCCGCCAACCCCTCTCCAGAAATGAAGCCAAAAGATACTCCCTCTTCAGACAACCCCTAATCCAGCAGAATACCTCCCTGCGCTAGCCAAGCCTCGGTATGATCTATCTCTTCTCCCCCTAGAGAATTTTAGATTTTAGATTTCGGATTTTGGATTT
>JASJDH010000283.1 GCA_030065175.1 Leptolyngbyaceae cyanobacterium MO_188.B28
GAGGTCTTTGAGATTGACGCCAACCAGCGTCAAGGAGCGGCTGGAGTGATGATAATTTTGGAACACCAAGCCCTCTGGAGTATCAATCGGGATTTGATTGTGGATGGAATCCATTCCGAGATTGAGTCTGTCCTTGGATGGGTCGAAGTTGGTGATGCGTTGGGTCGTTCCGTCAACAGCGAAAGTTTGACCGCCCTCCGCTAGAGGGTCTGAGTTTGTATTGTCGGGTAATGGCGCCTCAGGATGATTGTGTTCACCGCTGTGATTATGATCGGTTGTCGGATCAGCTGGCTTGACTGGATCAACCGGGTCAATTGGATTGACTGGAATGATGGGATCGGCGGGAGCGGGATTTGAACCGATTACTTTTCCATTTAGTTTGAATACGTCGGGTGAAGTGGACGTTGAACCTTCTCCCAAGAAGCCAAAAGAAACCTCTTGACCAGGAGCTATTGCGCCGTTGTAAGGCGCATTGCGAATGACATAGGTATTGCCCGTACGGCTGACAATTTCAGCATTCCAGATTTGGGTAATCTCGCTGGGATACTCAAACTCAAGGGTCCAACTATTCAGTTGACTATCACCCTGATTGGTAATCGAGATCTTGCCTTGAAACCCACTTCCCCAATCATTGACGACAGAAAAATCCACCCCGCCGTCCCCAGGCATAGGTGTAGGGGTGGGTGTGGGAGTGGGAGTAGGAGTGGGTGTAGGAGTAGGGGTGGGTGTAGGAGCAGGGGTGGGTGTAGGGGCGGGAGTGGGTGTAGGGGCGGGTGTGGGTGTAGGGGTGGGTGTAGGGGTGGGGGGAACACTCCCATCAAACAGCTGAGGAATCTGGCTATCAGCCAGCGGCGTACCGCCGTATTTATCGACCATGTAGGCCAATGCTCCGGTGAACCCAGCGTTGTAGTCCGTGGTCACCTCATTGGCGATATAATCGTCTCGCTTGTCTTGCCAAGCGTTATCGTCAGCCTTGCTGGGACCGCCCACGAGTGCTCCATATAGGATATTTTTGGTGGGGCCGTCATTGATGTTGTTGGTGGTAGAACCGTGAGCCCCTCGGTGATGGGGATTCTGGGGAGAATTCTCGCCAAACCCCACCACATAACTCCGGTTGTTAGGATTGTCGCCCAACATGTAGTTGATCTGCTGCTCAGCAAACGCGGAGTATTTACCCCCCTTATCATTCACGGTCTCGGCGTAAACACTCGCGAGCATTGCTGTGTTGGCTGAATAGCGTAAGGAACCCCATTGACTGAGCCAAGCCAAGCCGCCCTCTGTATATTCAGGGATGCCGCCTTGAGCTTTATCAACTGTCCAATTGTCTAACCACGTTTCAACTTGGTCTTTATATTGAGGATCTGTTGTTTCTTGCGCTAGCAAGATTGCCGTGCCGTATTTCTTGTCATCCCAGTTTTGGGTAAAGGGAGCATACTTGATACCGTTGGTTTCCTTGAAGTATGCCTCTGCCTTGCCGAGATATTTAGGGTCGGTTTGACCCGCCGCCTTCGTTGCTTTATGCAGCCAAGCAGCCCCCCAGGCTAACTCGTCGGTGTAACCGCTCCAGGAATTGTAGAAAGGCGTTACATCCGGGATGGAGTCGGAATATTTGCCTTTGTAGTCTTCGGCAAAGCTATACAGCTTTTTAGCCTGAGCCAATAATTTATCGGCATAGGCTGCATCGGTAGATCGGAAGATAATAGAAGCAGACGCCAATGCCGCCGCTGTTTCGCCCGTTACGTCAGAGCCAGGATTGGCGGCGTTGACTTGATATGTCGGACGCGGCATCGACATCGTTTCAGGCGGCCCCCAATAGGAATGGTCGGCTTGCCCATTGCCAACCTGAGCGTAGAACACATCATCTTTAGTGGTGACGGTTCCTTTGTCGTCGTAGGCATTGAGGAAGTAGTCGGTTCCCCACTTGATAGCATCTAACGCTTCATCAAGCTGACCAACCTTTTCGTACCCGCTCTTAAATTCTTCGACCCCCCATGCCAGCATAGTCATGGAAGCGGCCATCGGAAGACCAAACTTGACATGATCTCCCGCGTCAAAATAGCCGCCAGATAAGTCACGACCGACATCGGAGCCATCGGTCGGCGTTGAATCCCCCCGCCATGGGATGCGCTTCGTCTTCTCATCCAAGTCGCCTGCGCGGTTGGCTTCATAAAATAGGTAGGATTTCTGCAAGGCCTCAGCGTAGTTAAACTTTGGCTGTTGGCCAGATGGTTGTTGGAATTCCATAGTCAAGGATGTAAAATTCTGCATGAACTAAACTTCGTTGCTCTGATCAATAACCAATGAGGGTTTTCTTTAAGAGCAGAAACGAAATTCAGTGCAAAAAATCAGTAGTTTATTCATTAAGCAGCAACGAGGTAAAACTCCTGGTTCCACGAATTAGTTTTGAATGCCTGATATCTTCGAGACTCTTCAAGTATGTTTATATATTGACTGATTTAAGGTAACAAAATAGGGACAGTCGCCATTATTTTTCTATTTAAATATGCTCATAGTCAGATTATTTACTGTTGAAATACTGTTGAAATTTAGGCGTATATATTAAGACGGGAAGCCTTACGGGGAAAAGTTTTGGCTTGCAAAGGCTTCACCGATTTTGGAGGTTCAATTTTTCCTAGTTAAAGTTATACGTCTTGTAGTAAGACTGCTCAATCTAGCTGACTGATATATGCGGAGTGAAAAATCTTAGAATTTGATCTATTGGAGCGAAAAAATAATAGTGATAGAGCGTGAAGAGAACAGATTTAAGGGTATATTTTCCTAGAACCTATAATGATTAAGATATTTAGAGCAAATATCACTGGAGCAGTTATTACCCAGAAAAATAGTTTGAACCTTGCTCGGAATGCTAATTATCGCATGATCATAATTGCGCCCTAGCGCATCTCAAAGCTGACGGCGCTAGGTATGAGTGACCTAGCGCATCTTGTTCTGTTGGGTTTTGGTGTGACTAAACTGAAACCACCACAATTCCAGGCCAATCAGCGCGGAGCCGCCAAGGGTCACCCCAATTCTCAAGAAGAGCGGTTGTTCGATGCGATGGAGTCGGCGGCTCTGGCCTGAGATGGATTTTGACGTTTCAACAGCGTCAGCGTGACCGGTGATAAGGCCTAGAAATAGACCTAGGCTGAGGCTGTAATTTAAGAGTTTTCTGCTTGTTAACATCTAAGGCGGTGGATGGGTGGATGGGTGGTAATTTATCTGCAGACCTAGCTAAGAGATGGGTTTGGTCTTGAAGCGCTGTAAGCGAAGGGCATTGGTCATTACAGAAACTGAACTGAAAGCCATCGCTGCGCCTGCAAGCATCGGATGAAGCAGCCAACCCATGAGGGGATAAAGGATGCCCGCTGCAATGGGGATGCCCGCAACGTTGTAGATAAAGGCAAAAAAGAGATTTTGGCGAATATTGCGAATGGTGGCCTGACTGAGTCGGATGGCGGTGACTATGCCTCGCAGGTCGCCAGAAATGAGAGTGAGGTCGCTAGCTGCGATCGCAACATCTGTCCCCGACCCAATGGCCATGCCAACATCAGCCTGAGCCAGCGCTGGCGCATCGTTAATCCCATCCCCGACCATCGCAACTATTTTGGACTGACTCCACGAAACGTCGCTCCACTCCTCCATTCTTTCGCTACTCCATTCCCCTACGCCCCCATGCTGCAGAAATTTCACCACCGCTGCTTTCTGGTCAGGACGGACCTCGGCGAATACTCGCTTGATACCGATTTCCCGAGCGATCGCCTCTGCGGTTTGACGATTGTCTCCAGTTAGCATCACCACCTCCAAATTCATTTTCTGGAGGGTCCTGACCGCAGCAAATGATGAGGGTTTGAGGGCGTCGGCAATGCCGATTAGCCCCTCCACCTGCCCATCAACTGCGATCCAGGCGGTGGTTTTTGCGGCCGCTTCCCAATCTTTGCAATGGGCTTGTAGGGATTCCGTCTTGATCCCCAAGCTATCCATCCACCGTTGGCAGCCAATTTGAACCAGTTGGTTAGATACCCTCCCCTGAACCCCCATACCGGGTTCTGCTGAAAAATCGTGAACATCTAGGGGAGGGAATGGCGCCCCTTGGGATTTGGCATACTGGACAATAGCTTCCGCCAATGGGTGTTCCGACTTTTGTTCCACTGACGCTGCTAGCTGGAGGAGTTGGATTTCATTGCTATGGGCGGTTCCCTTGACGGTTGCGTAATTTGTGACAGTAGGCCTGCCTACTGTGAGGGTGCCGGTTTTATCCAACACAATGGTCTGTAGCTTGTGGGCTAACTCCAGACTTTCAGCGCCTTTAATCAAAATTCCGTTTTCGGCGCCCTTACCTGTGCCCACCATGATTGAAGTGGGCGTAGCCAGACCCAGGGCGCAGGGACAGGCAATGATGAAAACCCCAACCGTTGTGAGCATGGCCAGGGTCAGGTCGCCCATGAAGTTGAACCAAATGATGAAGGTGGCGATCGCGAACGCAATCACCACCGGAACAAACCAACCCGTCACCTGGTCCGCCAGCCTCTGAATCGGCGCCTTAGACCCTTGAGCATCCTGCACCAGCTGGATAATTTGAGCAAGTAGCGTTTCCTTCCCCACGCGTAAGGCCCGAAACTTGAAACTGCCAGTTTTGTTGATGGTCGCGCCGATCACCTCATCCCTAATCTGTTTTTTCACAGGCATGGGTTCTCCCGTCACTATTGACTCATCCACTGAGGATACGCCATTGACTACAACGCCATCGACCGGGATTTTTTCTCCTGGACGGACAACAATCACATCACCCACAATCACGGTTTCGAGCGGTACGTCAATCTCCTGGCCTGCACGAATCACACGGGCTGTTTTGGCCTGCAACCCCATCAGTTTGCGAATAGCTTCAGAGGTCTGGCCTCGGGCGTGATTTTCCAGCAGACGTCCTAGTAAGATGAGTGTAATGATGACGGTTGCAGTTTCGTAGTAAACTTCTGGCTGCAGTCCTTGGGATACAAGGGAACCAGGAAAAACGGTGGCATATAGAGAGTAGAGAAACGCGACCCCCGTCCCCAGGGCCACCAGCGTATTCATATCAGCAGCGTGTCGCTTGAAAGCTTTCCAAGCTTTGACAAAAAAGACTTTGCCGCACCATATCTGAACAGGTATCGCTAGAGCCAGTTGCACCCAAGGATTGTCTAACCATGCTGGGATCCAGGGAAGAGTCAGTCCGATCAAACGGGGTAGCATGCCGGCCATCATTAACCCACTGACAACTGAACCCACCATCAGCTTCTGCATCAGCTCCCGTTTCTGCGCCTCACGGACCGCCTTCTCTGGATCAGATTCTCCACTTTCTATTGGTTGAATCAGTTCGGCGGCAAATCCAGCATCGGCCACCGTCTCCTGAATTTTTGTTAAATTAGTGAGCTGGGGGTTGTAATGAACGGTGGCCTGCATAGCGGCAAAATTCACGTTGCAGTCACTAACACCAGCAACGCTACGGATTGATTGTTCGATGACATTGGCGCAAGCGGCGCAGCTCATACCTGTCAAACGAAGATGACTGATCTTCATAAATTAGCTTCTCGTGACGCCTATCGCATAAACAGATGTTTATAATCAAACTCGGCTATAATCCCGTTCCGGCAAGTAATGGACCGGGGTCTTTTGCAGTGATTCTTGCAGCCAAGATGCAAACATCTCATTCAGCAATCTTTGGCGCATGGCTTCATCTAACTGAGCCGCAAGAAACTTTTCTAATCGAAGAATTACATACCACTCTCCGACTTGGGTGGGAGCCCATAACTGTCCTGGTTTGCTAATGGCAAGCATCCGAGATAGCGTTGGATGTGGTACATTTAGTTCCACTGGACCAATTAACCCGCCTGTTTGAGCTTCTTGACCTTGAGAATAGTCTTTAGCGACTTCTGAAAAGGGTTGGCCGTCATCTTGAATGCGGAAATAGAGTTCTTGGGCTAAACCGGGATTCTGAACCCGGATCAAGGAATAGAGCACTCTGTCTAGCTGCCCCTTACGCTGGAGAAAGTAAGACTCTAACTGATGCCCCCAAGTGTTAACCTTATACTTCAACAGTTTGAAATCTTGCAGTGCTAATTCATCTAGCTGGACTGGCGATAAGCCGCGCTGATTCATCCAGGCGTGACAGGCCTCTTCCGTTGTAAGTTGATTTTTTTCTAAAAACTGTTGGCGAGCGATCGCAATCTCCTCGTCGGTCGATTCAACCGAAGCAATGGTTTGATCGATAATGACCCCTTGCAAAAACTGAGGCAACAAGCTGTAACTCTTCAGCATAGGAACAATTTCCTGAGTCATGATGGTGCGATCGCCCACCTGTAAAATTGGAGTCATCTGTAAAGCAATATCCTGTGTTCAATCTACTTTTCTGGCCGTCCCTACTCCAGTCGCCACAATAGCCGTCAGTTCCCCCTGGATCCTTCATCGCTTGGCCTGTCCCGTCAATTGTGCGTGGACCGAGGCGCTGTTGTAATAGTCGGCAATAGGCTTTAAGGGAGCGAGGCGACGCCAGCTTCTATCGACGTACTGACAGTTGTCCCCATTGCGCTAGGGACAAATTCAATGTAATCAATACGAGCATGTTCAGCGGTTGGCGCAATGCCCTGCTCAAATCCCTTGAGGGTAAACATATCCCCAGAAGTTATCTGCAACCCACTCGCCACTTGATGAGTTGTCAGCGTATCCGCTGACGCCGAGTTGCCTCCAAGTTGCTTACTTAGAGTCCAAGCATCCAGAGTTTGCTGATTATGTTCCACAGCCAGCTTAGCCAAACCATCATTTTCATCGAAGTAGCCAACTCGGACGTCATATTTGCCGGTAGGTTCCGAAAATTTCAGAGTCGCCCGCCCAATTTCGTTATTAGCTCCATCTGCTAAGCCAATAAACTGCCCTTCAGAAGCAAATGAGCCAGACTCAAGACGATAGCCTGTAAGCTGCATCTTTTCGGCCTCAAATCGGATCGGTTTGGGCGCAGAGATAGCATCAGGAGACGCCTTCAGCACCTCAATGGCTGATAGTTTGGCATTATCAACGCTGGCGTTAAGATCGAGATTTAAGAACCCATCAGTGACTTTAACTTGGAACGACTTCTGCACCTGCTGGTTTTTGCCGCCAGCCGCGGCATAGATATCGAAATTGTCCAGCTTTAAATCCCCCTCGGCTGAAACGTCAAAGACCCGTTTTCCTGCCCCCTCGAAGTAATTCTCGGCAAAATTGAGATTCACTGTATAGTCACCTTCTTCAAGCGGGATGGCGTAGGTCAGATTTTTCTGGAAGCGCTCACTTTGAAATAAGGCATCGTCAGCCGTTTGACTAATGTCAGCTATAGTTGCATAGGTTTGCCCCTCCTTAAAGTATTTGTCTGCATCCCAAACATGACCGTTGTGATCGGTAAATGTATCGCCGCCGGCATTGATCCGAATGGCGTTTCCAATCAAATCAAAGTAGCTATCTCTTTGCCAAACCTGTACATTGTCGACAACAAACGAAGGCAGAGCTTCACCGGGTGTGGGGCCTCCCATAGGATTCGCCGGTTCCCCCTCTGGACCCGCTAGAAGGTGAGGGCTCGTGCTGAAAATGAGACGTAGTTTTTCACTTGGATCTGCGGCGTCTTCAGGATGGTTAGAAGTCAGGTACTTCTGCCCATCGTAGAAGAAGGATACTTCCCAAGGCGTCCATAACATTCCCCACTTATGGGGTTGGGTTCCATCTCTGAAGTTGGTGCTTTTATCTGATACGGTGGCCGACTTATTTTCAGGGAAAAGCTTTTCTTTTCCTCTGTAGTGGTGAGTAGATGTCGGTTTATTGTTAGAGTACTTAGCCGCAAATCCACTGTATTCAAACAGATCGAATTCAGTGGTGATAAGTCTATTGCCTTTAGAATCTCGCTCGGAATTTCCGCCCCAAACCCACCAGGTAGGCCAAATCTTACCATTCGTTTCTTGTTCAAAATGAACATCGGCTTCGAAATATCCAAACTTAAACTCTTCCTTTGATTGGATCCACGCTCCTGTACTCACTCCATTCTGGTCATATTCATTGTGCAATTTCAGCGTCCCATTGCTCTCCTCAATGGCCGATCGCTTGTAGGCCTTATCTGTTCTGTGGCGCCAGGTAGAGGTATCAAAACTGTTGTCATTAAAAGTATCCTCAAATACTTTATTCCAGTTAGCCCCCTGTATCGGTTTTGGCGGCGGGCCTGAGGGCAGCGCCGGGTCGTTGGGCGTAGCCTTTAGCGACTCTATGGCTGACGTTGGTTGTGAGTAGCCAGTGTGCTTGTTATCGAGGGCATAAAAGGTCGCCTGGGCATAATCGGTCGGATCACCCGTGTTGTTCTGGTTGTACACGCCTGCTTTGAAGTACATGTACTGGCTTTTCTGATCGTAACCACTACCAGTCATATCGACGGTCTGGATAACATTCGGTTTCCCAGGACGTAGGATGGTTACCGTCAGAGCATTTCCTTCAACGTTAACTTTATAGCTGAACTTCTCATTAAGGGCAATGCCATCGGCAGGATTCGACGCCCTGTCAGAGCGACTGCCAATCATTTCATATTTCTGATCAGGTTTGCCTATCGGCTCGTGGGCTATGTAGATAGACCCTTTCGAGTTGCCAGGCAACTTTCGGTAGTAAATCCGCAAAGGCTCATCATCATTCGCATGAATCTGACCGATGATGACCCGACCGACCTGGCTACTGTCGCCGGTTGTTGTAACGTGATTAATCGCTAGTGTTGCGGTTAATTCACCGTCAACCCCGCCAGCCGCATTTTGGGCTGAGGAAGGCGCACTGCTAAATACCCAGTTATTGCCGCCAACACCTTTGGTTGAATCACTGGTGTCGCCTCGGCGCAACATCTCACGTAACTCAGTTCGCGTATATTTTGTGTTCGAAGATGTTCTAGAACCAGCAACCGGCGCTTTGAAAACCATACCGCCATCGGCGCCTGTGTAGAAATAAGCGCTATCTTCAAAACCGTTAGAGAGTTGTAATTCTCCAATCTCATCGGCTTTACCATCCTTGTTGGCGTCAATAGGAAGCGTTAGTTTCCAATCGAGGAGATCAAAATTGCTCGATGGCGCTACATTAGGATTCAAAGGCGAGGAAGGTGGGTGGCCGCCATTATTGTCCCCTGGTGGGGATGAGGTGGAAGATGGGGTGGAACTGTCTATCGGAATGAACTCAATGTAATCAAAGCGGGCATGCTCCCCGAGATTCGCTTGGGCTGAAATCTCAAAGATCTGACCAGCCTTAAGCGCGATCGCATCATGGGTGATCATGCTGGTCAGGGTGTTTGGTCTCGGCCCTTTGCCTGGCAAATCTTTGTCAAAAAGAAAGTTGGTGCTTTCACCCCCAATTTTGACGGTGGCGGAGGAGACCCCGTCTTTTTCGTCGTAAAAGCCAACTTTGACTTGATACATGCCTTCCGGCCCTGTAAAGCTGCCGGACGCTTTACCAGCCCCTCCTTTGTCGAGGGCAATGATCTGATCGCCGGACGCCCCAAACTTAGAATTACTTTCTACCTTATAACCGTCAAGCGTGAGCGCCTCTGCTTCCATACGAATCACATCTGGAGTAGGATTGGGGTCGCCTGGAGCGGGGGTTGGGGTTGGTGTCGGCGTTGGCGTTGGCGTTGGTGGGGTTGGCGTTGGCGTTGGGGTCGAGCTGGCTACCGGAATGAACTCAATATAATCAAATCGGGCATGCTCATTGAGATTTGCTTGGGCTGAAATCTCAAAGGTCTGACCAGCCTTAAGCGCGATCGCATCATGGGTGATCATGCTGGTCAGTGTGTTTGGTCTCGCCCCTTTACTTGGTAGATCTTTGTCAAACAGGAAACTTTTACTTTCACCCCCAATGCTGACCGTGGCTGAGGAGACCCCATCTTTTTCGTCGTAAAAGCCAACCTTGATTTGATACATTCCTTCCGGCCCGGTAAAGCTGCCGGACGCTTTACCAGAACCCCCTTTGCTGAGCGCAATGAGTTGCTCGCCGGACGCTCCAAACTTAGAATTACGCTCGATCTTATACCCCTCAAGCGTGAGCGCCTCTGCTTCCATGCGAATAATGCCCGAGCTGTTGGGAACCGGCGCAGGAGTTGAGCCCACTGGCATTGGGCCTACTAGCGTTGGGTTGATGGGAGTGAGGGGTTTGGGTGTTGGATTAGGTGTTGGCGTTGGCATTGGTTCAGGTGTTGGGGGTGAAGTCAACAATTTCAGATTATCTATCGAAAGAAAAATCGGCGCCTATTTGATTACCATCAATATCCGTAAAAATGGTTACTCTAAATTGTCCCGTAGCTTGTGTTTCTAGAGAACCAATATAGTGTTCGCCTTCTGTCTCATATTGCAAGCTTAGCGATTCAACCTTTCCATTAGGAGTATGAACTACAGCTGCTACTTTTGCCCCAAGAATTGGTTCATGACTCTCGTTATCTTCTAAGTGAAAATTTAAGTTGATTCCATGGTCTTTGGACTCTACTATAAGTTCTAAATGATAAGGGTCTGACATAAATATTTCAGCAAGGGTTATGTCAGAATGTATACTAGTGTGTCCTTGATGCTGAGAGTCGTGACCATCATCTGAGTTGGCGGTCACTGTTCCTGAAGAATCAGAAGTATTAGTAGCTTGATCGCCATTCGCACAGGCGATTAAAGAGATTGATCCGCAAGCAGTTAAGAAGATTAAGATTGATTTTGCAACTAAATGCATGATGTTTAGAGCCGTGTTTTAGTATGAGCACTTAGAGAAGAAAAGAATAGTCATTTAACCAAGCGAATTTTGGCGGGATGCTTGAATTAGCGGTTTTCCATGAACATAATCTGGTGGAAGAGTCCCTCCATCATTTTGTAGGGACTAACCTCTGGCAGGATCTGTCGCTTAGCTCGGCGGTTTATCTTCTTCAACGAATTAGAGAGCCTTTCAAGGGTTGCCGCCGCCTCTTTTTGGGCAAAAGCAATTAATTGAGGGGCTCCGCAGTCTCTATTTCTAGCGATTTCAATGCCTTTGGGGAGCAGGGAATTGCAAATCAATGGCGGGGTGTCTCCTTCTAGCTGCGCCTGGGTAAGTCCTTGGGTATTCTGAAAGTCGGCGTTTAGGAGAATTGCGTTGCTGAGGTTGATGTTCCTGAGGTTTGCGTTGCTGAAGTTGGTGTTACTAAGGTTGGCGTTGCTGAGGTTGGTGCTGTAGATTTTGGTGGCGCTGTCGAGATTAGCGCTGTCGAGATTAGCGCTGTCGAGATTAGCGTTGCTGAAGTTGGTGTTCCTGAGGTTCGCGTTGCTGAGGTCAGCGTTGCTGAGGTTTGCTCTGACGAGGCTGGCGTTACTGAGATTAGCGTTGCTGAGATTAGCGTTGCTGAGATTAGCATTACTGAGATTAGCGTTGCTGAGGTCAGCGTTGCTGAGGTCAGCGTTGCTGAGGTTGGCGTTGCTGAGGTTGGCGCTGCTGAGGTTGGCGTTACTGAGGTTTGCTCTGACGAGGTTGGTGAAGGAGAAGCTGACTCTGACGAGATTCGCCCTGTAGAGATCGGCTTTGTAGAGATTCGCGCTGTCAAGATTGGCTCCATCGAGATTAGCGCTGTCGAAATTGCTATTGCTGAGATCGCTGTTGCTGAGATCGCTGTTGCTGAGATCGCTATTGCTGAGATCAGGCATAACATCTGGGGTGTTCTTGCGGCACAGATTCCAGAATTCAACCCCTTGAATCAGTATTTTGAGATGAACTTGATTAGCCAAATTGAGCCTTCCTCATAATCGATGCTTCAACGTAGTCCTTGGTGGCTACCGTGTACACAAATCTCGGTTTAGAGGCGGCAATCTTGATTTACCCCCCTTAGACCCCCCTTGCAAAGGGGGAAACTTGGGTCCTCCCCCTTTGCAAGGGGGAGTTAGAGGGGGTAAAACCCGC
>JASJDH010000284.1 GCA_030065175.1 Leptolyngbyaceae cyanobacterium MO_188.B28
ACAAGCAATTGTCGAACCAGCTAAACAGGTTGGTCTGGAGGTGGAGAACGAACTCATTACCCAGATGATAACGGATGTGGAAGGTTCTCCTGGTAGCCTGCCGCTACTCCAATACACCCTGACAGAACTTTGGAGGCACCGGGCTGTAAATTGGCTAACATTATCGGTTTATCAACAATTGGGCGGTGTTCGAGGAACATTGCAGCGACGCGCCGATGAAGTTTATGAGACTCTTTCTTCTGAAGAACAAGACACCGCTAAGCAGATCTTTTTAGAACTGACACAACTGGGTGAAGGCACAGAGGACACACGCAGACGGGTCCCTAAACGAGAACTGATCAACTTACAACAATCGACAACCCTAGTTAATCGAGTTATCCAACGCTTATCAGCCGAGAGACTAGTTGTCACCACTGAGCTGGTTGAAAAAAGTACGGCATCTGGTCGGGTTGAAGTGATTGATGTGGCCCACGAAGCTTTGATTCGCTACTGGCCACGATTACGCCAGTGGATTGAAGATAACCGAATTGCCCTGAAACAAAAACGGGATATTGAGGCAGCCTCAGAGGAGTGGTTAGAAAAAGGGAAACCCCATGAGGCGGCCTACCTGTTGCAAGGCCCCAAATTGTTTGAAGCAGAGGAATTCATTGCTTAACATAACGACACTATATCGCTATCGAGTTTGGCTCAAGAGTATGTTCAGGCGAGCCAAACGGAGAACGACCGTCTTTTGAAACAAGAACAGATCCGCAAGCGATGGAAGATTGGTGTGGCGATCGCTTTTCCAACCATTATTGCAATAGCAGCGCTTTTATTTGGGGTTCAACAGAAACAGTCTCAAAAAACGATAGAGGCTATCTTTTTAGATACCGATACGACAAACATTTTAACCGCGCTACCTCAAGTGGTTGAACAGGCCCAGCAGCATCGCATTCGGGTTGATCAACTATCAAATGAAGCGAATATAGACGAGGCGATTGCTTATTACAACGACCACCAACAGGAGATTAATCAAGCTTTTGCATATTACCGACAAATTCTTCGATCAACTGGCAGATTACAACAGAAAATTGACGTTAGTCCAAATGAATTTTCGATTGCTCTAAGCAAAGGTGAGAATCTGAAAAACCTGGCAGAGAAACTCGAACATATCCGTCAGAATGCCGAATATGAGTTGGCAGAAATTATCTTGAAATACAGAATTCCGGAGCTAAAACAATTCTTAATCAGAACTAATCCAGAGATTGGAGAACTTCTGCCGAATACTAAGAAAACAGATTTTGAGAACCAGTATACAGAGGGTGCCCTACGCACAACTTATGCAATTTTGATGCGAAGCTCGGGCGCAGGAGCAGATCTCAATAATGATGGTCTCATTCGAGACAAACAAGAAGCAAATCAACTTCCATGTGACGTCCTAAAGCAAATTGAGAAGCTATGGCGTGAGGCTACTGAACAGCGATGTGGTTGGTATAGGCCAGAATCTGTATATGAAGCTCCTGATTGCAGGGAATTAAAAGCTAATTCTAAATCTATTACCCTAACAAGATCGATATTTGGTTTGCCTTTAGATTACGTTGATGCTCGCTTTAAGGAATGTGGAAATTTTAATTTCTAATTCAAAATAAACATTTTTCAATCATGAGTTAAAAGCAATTGAATTTTTATTGAGAAAAAATCATGAGAACTATTCGTTTTTCTATATGGACTTGGGTCACTATCTTAGTTTCCTCATCACTTTTGGCAACCTATTTCGCTAGACTGGGCAGCAGTAATTCTCCGCCAAGCCCAACACATGCAGTCGTTCATTCTCTGGAGGGATGGATAGAGAGGCGTTCTCGTAAAGAGGGCGCTCAAACACATCCAATTCAGCAAAGAGACTGGCTTGATGAAACTCATGTTCTTCATGTTCCAATGAGTACTACAGGAAGTAATGAGAATTGGGTTCATCTTGAACCCAGTGTGGGCAATGATTCTCTGGGTTATTTAGTGCAAGTTGGACCTGACTACGATATCAGTAATGAATACATATTTCCTTGCAGAACCAGGACCGGTATGATTGGGTGGACTGTCCAATCATATCTGGATAACGATTGCTATATATCACCACGAATTCTTCAAACTTCACAGGGAGTGGATGAAACTCATATTGCCCAGAAATTAGACTCGAAGATCGCTTCTGAAAAGACCCATATTTCTTATCAGGAAACTAGTCAGCTAAGAATTACGCCGGAAAAGCCATTCACATTAGTTTATTTTCAAGACAACTATGGTAGTACAGTCGTTAATGTGCTTTCTGGCGCAGCTCAAATGCGCTCCGATGGAGAATTATGGACGGTTGAGGAAGGTCTTCGATTCACAAGTAATCGGGGCAGTGGCAATCCAATCGATTTTGTTCCAGATGAGGTTTATACTTCTCGCCCAGTCCAAATTTTTATAAATCCTGACAATTGGTCTCAAGAGGTTGGCCCCCAGATCCGAAACTTCCAAACCGCTATTGAACGCCACACTCAAGACTCAAACAACCCCGGCAATCAAACAGTAAATTTACCTGATTCAAGTCAAGGTGGTAATTCCTCTTGGAATCGGCCTCCTCAGGTGCCTGACCATCGGCAAGAACTGGTATGTTCTAATATCCTAGAAAGAAATTTCCAGGGTCCAGGTAACTATGAACTTACGGCAGGTGAAATTATAGGTAATTCGTCTATTCGTATTCCGGCCTTCGATCCTGACGGAGATAGCCTTTCGGTTGAAGTCAGCCAGTCTCAGCATGATGCAGATGTTCGTGCAATTGGCGGGATGAATGTAGTTTATACAGCAAGGTATAATCCTTCATACCATGAAGACAGACTTCGCTATGACACAAATATTTCTCGTTACGTTATAAGTTATGAAGATAGGTTCCAGTATACAGTTAGCGATGGTTATTACGAAGATACAGGAAATATTACTGTTAATGTTAATTGTGTATATGATAAACCTCCTTTTGTTGAATAGGTTTGACAATAATATTTCTTGAGATTGACGTTCAAACTATGTTGATGCTGAAATATATTCTCCATTCTGCTAGAAATAATTGGCTATACAATAAATGCTGTATTGATTTTGGCTTTAATCGTCTATCTGAAAAATGTTTAGCTATGTAATTCTACAGAGCTAAATAATTAGAGTTCACTATAATCAAAGGCTTAAGAGGTTTATATTCCACCTCCCATCAATAGTTTGACGCTAGACTATAGTAAACAGTCTTACTAAGTTTCTATTGATTGCAACTACTGTAATAACTTGGATTAAACATCCTCTGGATTTATTTTATAAATTCGCTCTTGGTACTACAACGAGACTTCGACGATGGCATCAAGGTTTTAGACTGCTCCTTTGTAAGGTTACCTGTGCTGGAGTCACGATGTTTCAGGCTTTTCAAGTAAGCTCAATTGAAAGTCTCGTTGTAGTGTTAGGGAGATCTTAGGCAATCCGAAGGGTTCGCCGTCCGAATAATAATTTCTGGACGGCGGATAGTAAGTCGGGATGAATTTGAGTTGGGCGGAGGGTTTGTAGATAAGTATTGCTCCGGACGCCGCAGGTTAAACCGATTGTCTGTAATCCTGAACGTTTACCCGCGATGATGTCTGCTTCGGTATCTCCCACCATCCAGGCGTTGTTGGTGTCAAATCCTTGTTGCTGCTGTTCTGCGATCGCCGTGGTTAGAAGATGTGCTTTATGCTCAGTCCGATTGCGATAGGCGGCGTCAATGTCTGAGGCCCCATAAATCTGGTCGACGGTTTCCGCCAACCCATTGGCCTGCAGAAATTGGGTAACTTGAATGTGATGGCGCAATGTCACTAAGACAAGTCGAATATGATAGCGCTTAAGAAGGGCGAACACCGACTGAAGATCTGGTTGGAGCCGATCGCGATGCAACATAGCGGGTTGATTAACAATCCGCTTAACCTGATTGATAAAAATGTCAACTTGTTCGTCTTTCAAACCAGACCAGTGGGCAATTCTGACATCACCCATGCAGTTCTGCTTCATTAGCCAAAACTGCTTTTTACTCAATACCCGAATTGGGAGAGTCACCCCTTTTTCTTGATACATTGCTTGAATGTCATCCAGGCCCAGCTTATAAGTGCTGTAATAGCGGTCTGACACATCTACAATTGGACCATCAAAGTCGCAAAACAGTGTTGAACCAGGCGTTAGCGATCTATCGCCTTGGCGGTCAAACAGTCTATTTTGGCAAGGGTCTGCATTGTTCACAGTACGACTAACCTATCGCGAATAAAATTTCAATACCTCGATACGCTTCTTTACTTTAACAGTCATGTATGGATAATGGGGAAATATAACTAGGTTTAATCTTAAGTAAGTCTATGGTTATGGTGATTTTTCTTGTATCTGATTTATAATATGCGAGTTTTGTGTGCCTATGGGTGATGGGGACGTTGTTTTGCGGTATCCTGCCCACTTTCTTATCCCCTGAGTCTCCTCTATATACCTCTATAACGAATAGTTAACGACCACAACCTATCCGTTTCCCCTGCCCCTTACCCCACAGTCATGTTGCTGGCGATCAGATGCAAGAACCTCAAAACGAAAATAAGTTAGGGTCCGATAAGACGCCAGGCGAAACGTCCATTAATCGCATTTTGGACGCGAATCTAGATCGAGCCCGTGAGGGGCTCAGAATTATTGAAGAGTGGTGTCGGTTTGGTCTGAATCATGCCGAACTGACGAATCAACTGAAACAGCTTCGTCAAATCCTGGCCCAGTGGCACACACCCGAAATCAGAGCTGCTCGCGATACGCCGGGGGACCCGGGGGTAGAGTTAAGCCATCCCCAAGAGGAGCAACGGTCAAGTTTGCAACAGGTGCTGCAGGTGAATTTTTGCCGAGTTGAGGAAGCGCTTAGGGTGTTGGAGGAATACGGAAAGCTTCACAGCGCCGAAATGGGGATGGCTTGTAAGCAAATGCGATATCAGGTTTATACCTTGGAAAGTCGACTCCTGGGCCATCAGCGACGTCACAAGCTATATCAAGCTCAGTCTTATCTGGTGACGTCGCCGTCCGAGAATCTGCTGTCCGTTGTGGAAGCTTCGCTGCAAGGGGGGTTGTCGATCGTCCAGTATCGGGAGAAATCCGCTGATGATATGACCCGTCTGCAGATAGCTAAGCAGCTTAAGGCGCTATGCCATCGCTATGGCGCATTGTTTATCATTAACGATCGCGTGGATCTCGCCCTAGCAGTGGATGCCGATGGAGTGCATTTGGGCCAGCAGGATTTGCCTATTGCAACGGCTCGTCAACTCTTAGGCTCCCACTACATTATTGGGCGTTCCACCACAAATCCCCATGAAATGCAACGAGCGATCGCAGAAGGCGCCGATTATATTGGGGTGGGGCCGGTATACGCTACACCCACTAAACCGGGTAAAGCCCCAGCAGGGTTAGAGTATGTTCGCCATGCCGCCGCCCATGCTAAGGTTCCTTGGTTCGCCATCGGCGGCATTGACACAAACAATTTGCATGAAGTGCTAGATGCTGGGGCTGAGCGGGTCGCCGTTGTTCGGGCGATTATGTCTGCGGAGCAACCCACCTTAATTACCCAGTATTTTGTCGCTCAGCTGGCTCATCGCCAGACCCTCAAAGCGATACACACGACCTCATAAACCTGGGAAAAATAAGAACAGTTGTCGGGGGGCTCGTTCTCCCCCTTCCCTTTAATCTGACAAAATGGAATTTTATTTCATGTCATCTCTCCTCAGCTATTGGCTTTTCAGCTGAAAAAAGAACCCATCATGTCCAATTTGTCCCCCTCCCAAGATTCCATTCATTTGCAAGTTAATGGCGACGCAGCTGTGTGTCCGCCCAAAACCAATCTGCCAGCATTGCTCAGGCAGTTGGGGTTAAATCCGCGATTAGTGGCGGTGGAATACAATGGGGAGATACTTCATCGCCAATTCTGGGACCAGACTCAGATGCAAGAAGGCGATCGCTTGGAAATCGTCACCATTGTAGGAGGCGGATAACGCCAGATTCTCCAAGGGCGGATATCCGTCTAAAGCTGGTCTTAAGGCCGCTGCAATCCCAGCGTCAGAAACGGTAGATTAGTTTAAAAGAAAGCCGTCTGGCAGCGTTTGGCGATAGTGAGTCTGGTATGCCTAAAAAGTTGAGTCAATTCATTAAACCCCTTTTAAAATCTCTAGTTGTCATTGGCCTCATCCTGACTCTGGTGTTGGGGCACTCAGATAACGCCCTGGCGGCTAGAGCGGGAGGACGCATGGGAGGCGGTAGTTTTAGAGCGCCCAGTCGTCCCTATTCTCCCCCCACTCGAACTTACCGAGGTCCTTCTGGCGGCGGTTATTATCCCGGCGGCGGTTTTGGATTCCCGTTCATCATGCCTATTTTTGGGTTTGGCGGCGGGGGGCTGTTTTCCATCTTCTTGATTATTATTGTCGCCAATTTCCTAGTCCGTACTTTCCAGAGCGCCCGGGAGGAGTATACGGTAGAGCGGCAGAGCAATCCGCCAGTTGCGATCGCTCGGTTACAAATTGGTCTATTGGCTGAGGCCAGAGGTTTACAGGAAGACCTCAACCGCATCGCTCAAACGGCTGATACCTCTTCTTCCGCAGGGTTGACCCAGCTGCTCCAGGAAACGACCCTCTCTTTGCTGCGGCATCCTGAGTATTGGATGTACGCTGCGACTGAGTCTAAGCAAAGTCGGCTAGAGTCAGCCGAACTAGAATTTAATCGGTTAGCTCTAAGTGAGCGGAGCAAATTTACAGCAGAGACTGTCTCTAATGTGAATAATCAGTTGAAGCAAGCCTCTGTGAAGGCTAATTTGCAATCCACTGGCGAACTGACTTCAGAGATGGCTGGGGAGTCCGGTGAATATATCATTGCCACAGTGCTAGTTGGAGCCCAAGGTAAGCTGAATTTGCCGGATGTTAATGATTCGCAAGATTTGCGTCGGGCGCTGAGTCAAATTGGCTCGATCCCCAGTGAGCAGTTATTAGCGGTGGAAGTTCTGTGGACGCCTCAAGCTTCTGGAGAATCCTTGACTGCTGATGAAGTGATTGCGGAATATCCTGACCTGAAGTTGGTGTAATACCTATGGGTGTCATCAAGTAAGGGGCATCCAAATTTGACGATTACACGGTGAAGGGAGCCATAAATTTGGTTCCCTTTTTTGATGGCGCAGTATCCCCATAGAGGGTGTTGTTGTTGTCGTGACCTCTATTGAATTAGGCGATAATTTCCTATCAACGTCGAGGTCGTTCCCCTAACCGCCTAGATATTTTCGTGATGTCGTCAATTATGGAATTATCATCTACTTCACCCTGAATTTTGACACTGTTGCGCTTTGAATTGGTCAAGATATTATGTCTCATTGATCTGTTCGCTTAACTCTATCTAAAGAGTCGGGGTCTGCTCCACCTTCAAATAAGTCTTGCGAAATAGATTGTTGCCGCGTCTTTCCATAAAGTGATGAAAAGGATGGGGCGGATACGGAGAATAGGCGCCCGTCAAAACAGGACCTTACCGCTGTAACAGGCATCAGGATGATGTGATTGAGAGTGCTTTATAAGGGGGCGCTTTACTTTCGAAGAAAGCACGGCGGCAACAGCCTCCATTTCTTTTTTTCTTATTTGCCATGAGGGGGATTGCGAAAGAGAGGCGTTCCCTTGAAAAGTACCCTGATGGGTAATGTCAGTGTGTTTAGAGAAAGGGCAATATAAGGAATAGAATATTAAACATGCATATTGTGTTAATTCATAATCTTTTTGTTCTAAAAGTATTGATTTAGTTATTCGCAGGATGCATAGGGTATTGCTTAAGTGATAATTAATGAATGCCAGGTGACAAATAACACCTGGCGGATGTATTCTTAAGTTTAATCATTGGGGTAAACTCCCACCGAGCGTTTTCAGTTTTTAGATATTCAATCGAGTCAAGATAAAAAAGCTGACTTTCACTTCAACCAGTTTGTATAGACAGAGTTGTGATTTTTCGATGAAGTCGGTACCAATTCTCAATAGAGTTTGTTACATTAGTTAACAAGATTGATTCAAGGAAACATTATTCGATCGTCTGCGGAGTTCACAGATTTTTCAGAGTTGATGGATAGGCTGAACATAGCAGCGATCAAGGAGTTTGATTCATATTCATGGCCATTCGTCCCCTGACAAAATCTGAGACAAGCACGTTAGTCCTTCAGCTAACACTTGCAGGCTATACCCCTGGTAAAGACTTTAAGTTTGATGAACGCGGCAGAATCTGGGCCCGCAAGGAAGTTTTTGGCTTCCTGAGCAGCATTCCCGTTGTTCCTGAGAATGATTCAACCACGGAGACACTCTGCACACACTGATTTTCTATAACTTTCTACGATTCGGCCAAATTAGACGGCTAATGAGTTCGCCGGATGGGAGATTGGGCCGGATATTCAATCGGGTTAGTTCTAGCGCACTGCATAGTATGCAGCATCTAATAGTTTCTGATTTAGACGCTCCCTGTTTGAAGTCAGCGGTATGATCCCGAGTGGGGTATGGAATGGTTAAAGCGTGACTAATGGTAGGACTGTTCGGCCAAACTATCCGCCATCAATAATCAGCCCTACCCCAGGCGATCGCATTCGCCATCACTCCCTGCCAAGGTTTGCCGATTATAGGGATAAGTTGTGGCCTCAGCAAGGTGTAACTCACTGACTTGCTGAAATCTATTTATCGGGTGATTGTTTTATTGGGTGATTGTAAAATTGTCCAGAATAGATTCCTATCCTGCTCGCAATTGATAGCTAGCAGGATATTTTGATGTATGACACATACGGTAAACCTTCGAACAGTTAGTCTAGATTCGACACTCACGTCCTAGACTGCTGTTTACTAAAGTATACAAAGTTGATAGATTTTGATTGATGCGTTGAGCAAACGCAACCTTACTGGTCCTGCCTGTGTCAGATACTGATAGTAATTCTCAACTCATTGCAATGCAGCTCATGGAGTCGCAAATTAGGGAATCAGGGAAAGCACAGAACCCTAACCTTCCTGTCTGTAGCGTTCAAATGAGCCTATGCTGGCGCGTAGCGTCTTTTGAGAAGTACTGGTTGCGCCCCCATGTGAAAACTGCGATAACCTTCAGGAAAATTAATTCATGACTACTGCCAAAGCCACTTTTCCGATCGATTTGGGCGCCTATAAGTCCTTAGTGCTAGACCCAAAGAATCCGACGCTCACCGATGAGCAGCTGAAAAGTCTGAAAGCTAACATTCAACTTTGCCGCGACGCAATTGTATTTTTCACAGCGACTGGAGCCGCTAGAGGGGTAGGCGGCCACACAGGGGGACCGTACGATACGGTGCCAGAGGTGATGATTCTAGATGCTTTGTTCAGAGGAAATCCAGACAAATTCGTGCCTACCTTCTTTGATGAGGCGGGGCATCGAGTCGCCACCCAGTACTTAATGTCGGCGCTACAGGGCCAACTCCCCGTTGAGCAGCTAATGCGATATCGGGAAGCGCACTCCACTTTGCCTGGGCACCCTGAGTTGGGCTTGACGGCTGGGGTCAAATTTAGCTCTGGTCGACTAGGGCATATGTGGCCCTATGTCAATGGCGTAGCGCTGGCGAATCCTGGAAAAACGGTTTTCTGTTTAGGCTCTGATGGTTCCCAGCAAGAAGGGGACGATGCGGAAGCAGCTCGACTTGCGGTGGCCCAGCATATCAACGTTAAGCTCTTGATTGACGATAACGATGTCACTATTGCGGGGCATCCTTCTCAATATCTGCCTGGATTTAGCGTTAAGCAGACTTTGGAAGGCCATGGTTTGAAGGTGCTTGAAGGTGATGGTGAGGATATTGAAGGGTTGTATGCTCGGATCTGCGAAGCGGTCAATACGCCGGGTCCCATGGCGATCATTAACAAACGCTCCATGTGTGTCGGCATCGAGGGGCTTGAAGGGTCTAACCATGGTCATGATGTGATTTCCGTAGACCTGGCGATTAAATATCTAGAAGCGCGGGGGCATACTGCTGCGGTTGAGAACCTCAAGAGTATTCAGAAACCAAAGCAAACCTACACTTTCCTGGGATCCTCTGAGAAATTGGGCTCCAACCGCAATGTGTTCGGCGAGGCTGTGGTAGAAATCCTCGGCGGCATGAGTGAAGAAGACCGGAAGAACAATGTGTTGGTTTTAGACAGCGATCTGGAAGGATCCTGCGGTCTAAATAAGATCCATGACGCTCATCCAGAGGTATTTGTTAGCGGCGGCATCATGGAGCGCAGCAACCTCTCTGCTGCTGCTGGCTTTGGCATGGAGAAAGGTAAGCAGGGCATTATGGCCACCTTCAGCGCCTTTCTGGAGATGTGTATCTCCGAAATCACTATGGCCCGTTTGAATTTCTCCAACTTGCTCTGCCATTTCTCCCATGCGGGTATCGATGATATGGCGGATAATACTTGCCACTTCGGCATCAATAATATGTTCGCCGACAATGGTTTGGATGATGGCTATGAAACCCGGCTTTACTTCCCGGCTGACGCCAATCAGATGAAGGCCTGTGTGAAAAAAGTCTTTGGGGATCCGGGACTGCGGTTTATTTTCTCCACTCGCTCTAAAGTTCCGATGATTCTCGATAGCGAGGGCAAGGAAATGTTTGGAGATGGATATACTTTTACCCCAGGTAAAGACGAAGTCGTGCGCGAAGGGAAGGCTGGATACATTATTGCTTTTGGCGATGCTCTGTATCGTGCGCTGGATGCGGTTGAACGCCTCAAGCAAGAGGGCATTGATGTTGGCTTAATCAACAAGTCCACCCTCAATATGGTGGATGAGGAGATGATGACGAAAGTAGGCGCATCTCCCTTTGTCGTCGTGGTGGAAGCCTTTAATCGTCGGACTGGATTAGGCAGTCGCTTTGGTTCCTGGTTGCTGGAGCGGGGCCTGACGCCGAAATTTGCTTATCTCGGCACCTATAAGGAAGGCTGCGGTGGTCTATGGGAACAGTTCCCCCATCAGGGAATTGACCCCGTCGGAATTATGGCGAAGGTGAAGGAATTGGCTAGCTAAGCTGTCAAAAATTCTGTGATTCCTCAGTTTGCCATCTGTGGCAGTAGACAATAGACGGTAGGCGGTTTAGGAGGGGAATGTCGCCCTGCCTACCGCCTACCCTATACTCTCAACCCGTTGATTTATAGAGTAGGTTACAGATTAGTTCGCCTGGGCCATTGGGCTCAAACGGGATGACGGCGCCCCCTTTTTTAATCCGAATTCGCTGGCGACAGTCATATATCTCAATTGGCGTGACAACTGCGTCTATACTCACCGATGCGCGGTATTCCCAATAGTTCTTGGCGCTGCGCTTAATACTCACAATACAGATTTTGTGGTCGTTAACAATCCGGCAAAAGGCGGCTTCGGCAGGCTTTCCCCAGCTCAGCAGCAGGACTAAGGTCAATATCCACAGTAGAGAAATATATTTCAAGCAATTTGTTCCTTCTGGTTGTCACACTGCTCGCAATTTTAGGATGTCTAAGCTATTCATCAATATGGCGTAAGGAAGCAAGCGAATTGGCGGAGGTGATAAGACTGGCGAGTCAGCCATACTTAGATTAAGCGGTAGTTAAAAAAATTACTACCAAACCCGGCTGGGGGGCTAGCCGGGTTTTTCTTTGAGAATTTTCCAAAAAGCAAATTGAGTAGCGGGTTTAGGCGATGCCTAATTTAGTTTTTAGCAATTCGTAGAATACCCGTGAGAGTTCTCGCCGTTGGAGGATTTGCCTGTCTTTGGGTGTTCTAGCAAATGCTTGGTCATATGCATCTGGCATTGCTTTCTTGACTAAGAATGAGAGTTGCTGTCGAGTAATGGGTTGATTAGGTGCAAACTTCCCATGCCCCACCCCGGCGATTAGGCCGTGAGCATACA
>JASJDH010000285.1 GCA_030065175.1 Leptolyngbyaceae cyanobacterium MO_188.B28
CTGGGCTGTAAAGGCTGATGTAAAAAGCCGATATATCTCTGGACCAAGTTGGGGCAATGGTGAATCTTTCCCCAGCCAGCCGACTGCTGCCGAGTCGTTTTGCGATTGACGGCACCTTGTCTGAGGGCGGTATCGATTTCCTGCTGAATTGCCGCAGACAGTTTCTCGCCATTAGATGCAAAAAATTTGACGCCATTGTCTTCTGGCGGATTGTGGCTGGCGGAAATCATAATGCCGCCAATGGCTTCCCCGACACTGGTCAAGTAGGCCACCGCCGCGGTGGGACAGAGGCCCAAATTCCAAACGTCTACCCCTGCTGAGGTTAATCCCGCTGACAGCGCCATCGCTAGCATATGACTGGAATTACGAGAATCTTGGCCCAGAATGATGGGGCCTGCGGTAGAAGCATGGGATTGGAGAACCTGACCCGCCCAGTAACCAATTTGCAATGCTAGAGGCGCGGTGAGTAAATCCCCTGCCCTTCCCCGGATACCGTCTGTCCCAAACAGCGGCGTAGTGGGTAAAGCGATGGAGCCCCAACCCTGAGTTGGATACGGAGATGTAGATGATGTAGACGCAGCCGTTAAATTAGGAGAACTGAACATCTCAGTCTTCAAAGGGGTCGTAATCATAGATGTATACACTCCAAACAACACACTCTCTCAGTGGAGGATAGCACCTCTGCTTTAGAATCAATTAACAACCTTGCGCCCGCTAAGAGTCGATAAGTTCATACCCTATATGGCCAAAACCTCTGACCTGTCTACGTTTCCCCCTTCAGCATTTTGGCTCGGCGTTGAGCAATTTAATCAGGGGGAATTTTATGCATGCCATGATACGTTAGAAGCTATTTGGATGGAAGCAGACACGCCAGACAAGGCATTTTTTCAAGGGATTCTCCAAATCGCTGTGGCTCTTTATCACCTGGAAAATAAAAACTGGCAAGGCGCGGCCATTCTCCTGGGGGAAGGCTCTAATCGGCTGGATCAGTATTCCCCCGAATTTGGCGGAATCAATGTTTTGGACTTGTTAGATCGGACCGTCGATTGGTTGACAGCCCTACAAAAAGTCGGTCCTGAACGGGTTGAAGAACTCGCTAAAATTATTATTAAAGCCGATTCGTCCATTTCCCTGACTGGTTTAGAGACGCCCCTCCCCAGACCTAAGATTTTGAAATTGCCGGAGTGAGCAGAGCGGTCCCAACTGGAACATTCTGGTTGGGCGAATGGTCAGAATTGCTGAAGATTGGATTTTGGGCGGCTCCCTTCTCGCCAGCCTTCAGCCAACTTGTCTAATTCCTCTTTTTGCTGCAATCAAGGCCTACCGTCATTTATGGACATTTCAGTCTGAAATGTGGCACATTACCTGTACATAGATTCGGGCAAATTAGCGAGATTAACCATAAGAGAGTTGGATCGCCCTTAAGCAATCATCTCCCTCAATGGTTGATAGGCTAAGACTGTCTAAGCAGACTCAATAAAGTATCTTTATTCTTTTGGCTCAAGGGGGTTCTCCAGCGCAATCTGCAGTTCATTCTTGGCTGACTTCTTGAAATTTCTTGGCTCAAGTCCTGTTGTTGCATTATGGCTCTCTTGTTCAACCGACTGCGCTATCGCTTGACTCCGTTGATCAGTGCGCTGACTTTCCTGGGTGGGGTGATGGCGGCTTCCCCGTTTTTGCTAGGCGTCAGGGCTCAACCTTCTGGAGAAGGCGGCTCCATTACCTTACGCTCCGATGTGCAGGAAGCGAATTCGAATACAGGCGTGATTACGGCGCGGGGCAACGTTCAGATTGAATACCCGGCTCAACAAATCTACGCCACCTCAGCCCAGGCTCAGTATTTTAGCCAAGAGCGGCGCATCGTCTTGAGCGGAGATGTCTATGTTTCGCAGCAAGGGAATAGTTTAAGGGCGGAAACGGTCACTTATCTGATCGACGAAGGACGATTTTTAGCCCTACCCCAACCCGATAATCAAGTAGAAGCCGTGTACGTTATACCCGCCAACCAGTCATCGGCTCCGGGCTCCCCCGCCTCTGTCCCCGACGCCTCATCATCCCCGCCGGCCTCCCTTGACCTGAGGCCGATTTCTCCCATTCCGGAAGCGTCCGAGAACTCGGTTTCAGAGGAATCTGACTCATCTTTTCCAGATGAATCACAGGATGGACCGTAGAAGGGGATTACGAGGAATCTGAGCAGGCAGTGTTAGTTAAGTTTTAATGGGAAACCTTTCAGGGGCATAGTTGTACACAGTCGGCGTGAATTTATCGATAAAAAGAGTCATTCTCTATGAAGATGAATAAATCCTGAGCGTTCAGATCTCTATATTGCGCTGATCAACTCGCAGCAATTGCACTGTATACTTGGCTCCTTTGCATACTAGATCAACGCAGCCTAGATCAATGCAGCTACCTTTGACATAAGTTCGAACATGGTCGCTAATCTTACTACTCGAAAGACCAGTCCCTTGAAAATTGTGCTTGAAAATGTGCAGAAGTCATATGGGAAGCGAATGGTGGTTTCCCATGTGAGTCTTTCCGTGGCGCAGGGGGAGATTGTCGGGCTTTTGGGACCCAATGGCGCCGGTAAAACCACCACCTTCTACATGGCGACGGGGTTGGAAAAGCCGGATCAAGGTCATGTGTGCCTGAATGAAATTGATATTACTGACCTGCCGATGCATCAGCGAGCCCGGTTGGGGATTGGCTATTTAGCCCAAGAAGCGAGTATTTTTAGGAATTTGACCGTTAAGGACAATATTTTGCTGGTGATGGAGCAAACCAAAGTCCCGATTCATGAGCAATCTGATCGGCTTTACGACCTCCTTAAGGAGTTTCGGTTGGAGAAAGTCGCGAATACGTTGGGGGTTCAAGTATCGGGGGGGGAGCGGCGGCGGACGGAGTTGGCTCGGTCCCTGGCGGCGGGGCCGGATGGCCCGAAGTTTTTGTTTTTAGATGAGCCGTTTGCGGGAGTTGACCCGATCGCAGTGGCGGAAATTCAGGAGATTGTGGGGCGCTTGCGCGATCGCAACATGGGAATTCTCATTACCGACCACAATGTTCGAGAAACGCTACACACCATCGACCGAGCCTACATCATGAGCGATGGCCGCATCCTTGCCTCTGGCACCGCCGCCGATCTCTACAGCAATCCCCTCGTTCGACAACACTATTTGGGAGAGAGTTTTAAGCTCTAGGAATCATGCAAAGCGCCGCCAACAATGCTTCAAAGCGGTTTAAGCCATCTAGCGGCTCAGTCTTTGGCGTTTCCATCATGGATCGTTACATTGCCCGAGAGCTGACCCTACCCTTTCTATTTGGGGTCGGGGCCTTCTCATCCATCGGTATTTCCATTGGCGCCTTATTTGAGTTGATTCGCAAGGTGACTGAATCGGGACTCGCTTTCAGTCTCGCCCTTGAAATTTTTGTCCTCAGACTGCCTGAATTTATTGTGTTGGCGTTTCCCATGTCAACCCTTTTGGCGACGATGCTGACCTACAGCCGTTTCTCCAGTGATAGCGAATTAATCGCTTTGCGGGGATGCGGCGTCAGTGTGCGTCGGATCATTGCCCCGGCGATCGTGTTGAGTCTATTGGTAACGGGCGTGACCTTTTCCTTTAATGAGTTGATTACGCCAGCCGCCAACTATCGAGCCGCCATTACCCTGGAACGGGCTTTAAAGTCGGAAAGACCGCCCTTCCAGGAGCGAAACATTTTCTATCGTGAGTTTCAACCCGCATCGGATGGAAGTCCGGGGAAAGAACTCGGACGTTTATTCTACGCCCGTAAGTTTAATGGAAAGGAAATGCAGGGCGTTACGATTCTAGACTTTTCCCAGTCAGGTCTGAATCAAATTATCAGTGCTGAGTCCGCCACCTGGAACGTCGGCAAAAACCTGTGGAATTTCTACAATGGCACCGCCTATCTGCTGTCTCCGGATGGGTCATTCGCCAACATCGCTAAGTTTAATCAAGAAGAACTCCAGCTTTCTAGAAATCCTTTTGACTTGGCGTCTAGAAATCGAGACGACGAAGAGCTGAATATCGCCCAGGCGACGCGGTACCTAAAAATCATTCGCCAGAGCGGGGATGAAAGGGAAATTCGCATCTGGGAACTGCGAATCCAGCAAAAGTACGCCATTCCATTTATTTGTATTGTGTTTGGAATTGTCGGCTCCTCCCTTGGCGTCACCCCGCGCCGCGCCAGTAAAGCAACGAGTTTTGGCGTGAGCGTGGTGATTATCTTTGGTTACTATCTGCTGTCATTTACTACCAGTGCAATGGGAGAGGCGGGCTTCATTTCTCCAATGATGGCGGCTTGGGCCCCTGTTTTTGTCGGATTAGGCATCGGGGTGCTTCTCCTGGCGCGAGTATCAAGATAAATCTATGGATCAAGATAAATCCATCTATTGAAATCTATTTATGGAGATCTATCTTATTGAGATAAACCGATAGGGGCGAGACATTCTGCGTCCCTATCGGGAAACTATTAGGCGGGTAGCCTGATGCAGATCTTGACTGAGTCCCGCTTAGTAGACGACAAAACTGGGGGCCACATCCCGAGGCTGGAAACCGGCGCTAATGCAGGCTTGCATGGCTTCGCCCGCCGCTAGAGCGGCGGCGGCGCCAACGCCTGAAACACAATCCGCAAAGCGAGTCGGCAATAAACTATGGCGACAGTTATCCAGGACCGCCAGTGAATCGGTGATGGCGAAATCCCCATGAATGTCTGAGACACAGGCGGATAAGTCTTTAGGGCGACGTACTCGGCTGCAGGCCGTTAAGGCTTTAGACGCCGAAATTTCTGTGGCGTCCACCACGCCATCAACGCAATCTGAAACGTCTCGAGGATGTAGGGCCAGGGAACAGGCGGCGATCGCCGCTTCCGCAGCCACCCCGCTATCAATCAGGCTGCCTGTACAGGCGTTGTAATCATTGCGGGCGGCGGCGGGCGACATTGGCAGGGCTAGGGCCAGGAGTCCCGCCAGGGAGAAGGAGAGCGTCGCCCCCTTGGGGAAAGAGACTGGTACACAAGAATTAGGCATGGCTGCAATTTAATGAACAAATTTAATGAACAAACTTTGCCGAAAACGGCTGGTATGAGTAGAGCGCTTGATGCTGTTAAGGCGATCAAGTCAAATCAAACGCATGACTCGACCTAATTTGGCTGCTTCTTCGCTGTATCTTGGCGTAGGATTTCCCATATTTATGTGGCAAAACCATCCGTTTTGGGCGCCAGAAATCCACTACAGTGGGAGGATAACTAGAACGTTATTTTCATGATCTAGAGGGTATTCAGTATGCACTTGAGTGACATAACTCACCCAAACCAACTCCATGGTCTTTCGATTCATCAGCTGGAGCAAATTGCTCGACAAGTTCGTGAGAAGCATCTGCAAACAGTTGCGACGAGCGGAGGACATCTAGGGCCGGGTTTGGGCGTGGTAGAGCTGACGTTAGCGTTATACCAAACGCTGGATCTAGATCGGGACAAGGTGGTTTGGGATGTCGGGCACCAGGCGTATCCCCACAAAATGATTACTGGCCGCTATGACCGCTTCCATACGCTTCGACAAAAGGACGGAATCGCCGGTTATCTTAAGCGTTCTGAGAGTGAGTTCGATCATTTTGGGGCGGGTCACGCCTCCACCAGTATCTCCGCTGCGTTGGGAATGGCCCTGGCCAGAGATAGAAAAGGTGAAAATTTCAAAGTCGCCGCCATTATCGGAGACGGCGCCCTAACTGGCGGGATGGCGCTTGAGGCCATTAACCATGCAGGACACCTCCCCAACACCAATCTATTGGTGGTTCTCAACGACAATGAAATGTCTATTTCCCCAAATGTTGGGGCGATTCCTCGATATCTTAACAAGATTCGTCTGAGTCCGCCGGTTCAATTTCTAACTGACAATTTAGAAGAGCAGTTTAAGCAATTACCGTTTTTGGGCGAATCCCTGACCCCTGAATTGAATCGGGTTAAGGAGGGGATGAAACGCTTAGCGGTGCCTAAGGTGGGCGCTGTTTTTGAAGAACTGGGATTTACCTACATCGGCCCAGTGGACGGCCATAATCTATCGGAGTTAATTGACACCTTTAAGGAAGCTCATAACCATGTGGGTCCGGTTCTAGTCCATGTATCCACTACGAAAGGAAAGGGATATGCGATCGCCGAGAAAGACCAAGTCGGTTATCATGCTCAATCTCCTTTTAATTTAGCCACCGGCAAGGCTAAGCCCTCTCAAAAACCAACCCCGCCCAAGTACGCCAAGGTTTTTGCTGAAACGTTGGTTAAGCTGGCGGAAAATAATCCCAAAATTATCGGCATCACTGCGGCCATGGCGACGGGGACGGGATTAACCAAACTGCAAGAAAAACTGCCCAATCAGTATATTGATGTGGGTATCGCCGAACAGCACGCCGTCACCTTAGCCGCGGGGATGGCCTGTGAAGGGATGCGTCCCGTCGCTGCTATCTACTCCACTTTCCTGCAGCGGGCGTTTGATCAGATTGTCCATGACATCTGCATTCAAAAACTGCCCGTCTTCTTCTGTCTAGACCGAGCGGGCATTGTTGGCGCCGATGGCCCCACCCATCAGGGCATGTATGATATCGCCTACCTCCGCTGCTTGCCCAATATGGTTCTGATGGCGCCTAAGGATGAAGCCGAACTTCAGCGGATGATCGTAACGGGGATTAATTACACCGATGGGCCGATTGCGGTTCGTTATCCCCGGGGCAGCGGTTACGGCGTTCCCTTAATGGATGAAGGATGGGAACCCTTACCGATTGGTAAAGGGGAGATTCTTCGTCAAGGGGACGACCTGCTCTTAGTGGGCTATGGAACTATGGTCCAACCTGCTCTGCAAACCGCTGAAATTCTGAATGAGCATGGCGTTGAAGCGACTGTAGTCAATGCCCGATTCGCCAAACCCCTAGATACTGAGTTGATTCTTCCCTTGGCTCAGCGGCTCGGTCGAGTGGTCACTCTGGAGGAAGGCTGTATCATAGGCGGCTTAGGAGCGGCGGTGGCGGAAGCCATTTTAGACGCCGATATCAGCGCTTCGGTCCTACGTCTGGGGGTTCCTGACTCATTGGTGGATCACGCCACCCCCAATGAGTCTAAAGCTACGCTAGGACTTACGCCGCCGCAATTAGCGGAAAAAATCCTGGCTAAATTTGGGTCTAAGCAACCCGCTGTTAGCCTTCAACGATAATTTGACGATTGCTAAGAGCGTCTGAAATCCCCCAACTTTGATACTCCTGGCGAATTATTGCGTTCAATCGTTAAGTTGGTCGGCAGTGTTGACTTTGGGGGACTGACAACTTGAAGCGGGAAACTTTCCCTAGTGAAACTTTTCCTAGTAGGGAATACAGGAGTCAGAATCCAGACTGACAACGGATTCTTAAATAGGTTGGGTTGAAGTCATGGATGCTGTCGGAGAAATATAAGTTTATAAAGCCTGGTTCCCAGGCTCTGCCTGCGGAACCTGCTCGGAGGCTCTGCCTGCAGAGTCACCGCCGCTATCTTGTGGAGGCAGAGCTTTCTTTGGGCAACCCTAGGATCTGCCTGGGATCGAGGGTGTGAAGGGAAAATTAAGAAATATTTCTCCGACAGCATCAAGTCATGAAATTCAACCACAATGTTGGGTTCGATGCGCTACGTTCCGCTAACGCATTCCATTTCCTGTCCAACGCTATTTTCTTCCCAAAAACTTTTGAATTCAAACCTGTTAAGAAAGCCAGATCCGGGGATATCTTGCTAATAAGGTGATTTCTGAGAAGAAATCTACCGACTTAAACCCCGTTTTGGGGACATGGCCGTGTGCGCCTTCCCACTTCTGGGATTGACTTATCAAGAAATCACCCAAGGAGTTGCGATAAGTAAGCAATGATAACTACTCCCGTTGATGATCAGGTTTATCCCGTTATTTGGCAAGATGACCATGTCCTCTTGATTGATCAAAATCAGCTGCCGCAACGATATATTGTCGTAACCATTCATCGCTGTGATGATATGGTTACCGCCATTAACTCCCTGATTGTCCGAGGCGCCCCTGCCATTGGCATCGCAGCCGCCTATGGCATGTATTTGGGAGCCCAGGAAATTGAGACTGACGATCGCACCCTGTTTCTGGAGGCGTTAGAGGGCGTTGCTAAAAAATTGCGGCGGACTCGGCCCAGCAAAGCCAATTTGTCTTGGGCGATCGACCGCATGTTAAAAACCGTTCGGCAAACAGACGGGGCTGTTTCCCATCTCAAAAAAGTCTTGTTGGAGACTGCCCAAGTCCTGCATGCTGAGGACATACAAACCTGTCGGGCAATCGGCGATCATGGCCTCTCCGCACTCCCGGACGAACCCTCGAAGCTCACCCTCTTCACCCACTGTAACCACGGCGCCCTGGCCACAGCAGGGTATGGAACTTCTTTAGGCGTTGTCCGTTCCGCCTGGCGTGAAGGGCGTTTAGCTCGGGTCTATGTCGGCGAAACGCGTCCCCGACTACAAGGAACTCGATTAACGGCTTGGGAATGTGTCCAAGAGGGCATCCCAGTCACTGTGGTCACTGACAGTATGGCTGCCTACTGTATGCAACAGGGTTTGATTGACGCCGTTTTAGTGGGCGCCGATCGCATTGCGGCCAATGGGGATACCGTAACGAAGATTGGCGCCTATGGTCTGGCCCTATTGTCTAAAGCCCACGATGTTCCCTTTTTTGTGGCGGCGCCCCTATCAACCGTTGATTTTAGCCTGACTGAGGGGAGTCAAATTCAGATCGAACAGCATCATCCCGCAGAAATCTATCAAATCGGTGAAACCATTATTTCCCCTGCCGGCGCAGAATATTACAACCCGGCTTCTGATCTAACCCCGGCTCATTTAATTACCTCAATCATCACAGAGCATGGGGTGGTTAAACCGGGAGAGTTGCATCAGTTAGAGGCGCGAAAAGTGGTGTAATGAAGGGGTTGACTGATCTTTCATTGATCCGGCGTCTGTATCGTAATGAGATTGGAGTTGATAAAAAAGCTTGATTCTAGAATCAATCCTCAGATTATTCAATTGGGTGGTATTGGGCTCCAGATTATTGTTCTAACGGCATTTCTGAGCCTGAAATTTCTGCTTAACAATAATATGGGGAATGTCAATGAGGTTGATGTCCTCCCCTTAGCGAGACAGTATGCGGATCCTACTTGGATACCCCATGACTGGTATCTTAATCAGCCTCCTGGCTATCGGTTTTTATTCCAATCAATTGTCGGTAAGCTTGTGACCGCTTGGGGGTTTTTAGCCGCCTCTATTATTGGACGGTTAGTCTGCTATTGCTTAGTCGCAACCGGTCTATTTCTCATCGGCCGTAGGTTGGGGCTGAATTTGGTATTTCTCTTACTCTCAGTGCTCCTGTTTATCATTAATCCCTATCAGGGGGCGATTGCCCAGGAATGGATCGTCGGTGGGCTAGAAACTAAAGCGATCGCATATGGGTTTGTCCTGGTAGGCATTAGCTGGATGCTGGGGGGGCGTTACATTCTAGCGGCGTTTATGTTTGGGGCGGCAACCTCATTTCATGTCCTGGTCGGTGGATGGACCTGTTTAGCCGGGTTAGGTTGGTGGGCGCTCAAACAGCTTCATCATGGTCGGGGTGTGGGAAGTATCCGGCAACTGGCGGCGCTGGCGGCGACTTACGTAATCGCCAGCGCATTTGCAATTCCGCCGGTGTTACACCATTTAAGCGTTTCTAAACCCACCGGCTCCATTAATGCGTCCTATATTTATGTCTTTTTAAGACTCCCTCACCATCTGAACCCCTTGTCTTGGGGAATAGAATGGTTGCCCGGTTTTCTATATTTGCTGATTTTAGGCGTCAGTGTCGTAATGATCCGGCGTCAGCCGAAGGCGAAAGACTCATCTGTTTACGACGCTCGGTTGGGCTTGGCTGGGTTTACCCTGATGGCGCTGGTTCCCTTCGTACTAGGCGTTTTGATCGCCCCCTTCGACGCCCAAGGTCAATGGCTGCAGTATTACCCCTTCCGTCTAGGGGATGTGATGTTGACCCTCAGCACGTGTTTACTATTTATCTGTGCTTTGAAGCAGTTGTTACCGCCTAAGGCGGAACGGGCTGCGATCGCGCTTAGTTTAGTGCTTCTGACCAGCTTAGCGACCATTCAAGCTACAGAATTTCAAGAGCAGCTAACAAAAATTCGCCAGTTTCCCAGCCAAACTCAAAAGTCATCCCTTGCTTGGGAAGAAATATGTTTCTGGATACGCCAGAACACCCCTAAAGAAGCCCGCGTAATTTCGCCGCCGGTGGAATTTGTTAACTTTTCCTGGCTCTCGGAACGAGCCACGATCGCGAAGTATAAGCTCCTCCCCCAAAATAAAGCGGGTTTGTTGGATTGGTATGAGCGGCTGGATGATCTAAGCGGAGACACCAATCCCTGGCAGTTGGAACCCGGTGAACAACCCAAAAAAAGTAAGTTCAGAGCAGCCTTAACGAATGGATACAACCACTTAGGGACTGAGCAAGTAAAGGCTCTAATGGATAAGTATCAAGCCAACTATTTTGTAACGCGCTCGGCGCATCAACTCGATTTACCCATCGCTTATCAAAATTCAGAGCATATTTTGTATACAGTTTCGGACGCGATTGCTCTCCTCAAGTAGTCCCTGCCCCTAAGCAAGACTTGCCCTCAATCATAATCAACTAGACTGGAAGACAAGCTAGAAGGTAATTCCGATGGTTGTCAATTCTCTGCGCTGGACAATCCGAGATCTCAACGCCATGCCCGATGATGGCGGCTGGAAACGGTATGAAATCATTGACGGAGACCTGTACGTGACCCGAGCCCCTCACATCCGACATCAAGGCGCAGGCGGCAATATTCATGTAGAGCTAGAAATTTGGTCCAGACAAACTCAACTGGGTAAATCGTTTCAAACACCTGGGGTGATTTTTTCACAGACGGATGCGGTCATCCCTGATGTTGTTTGGATTAGTCAGGAACGTCTCGTTAACGGGGTTGATCAGTCTGGACACTTGATTGTTGCGCCTGAGCTGATGATCGAGGTTCTCTCTCCTGGAGAATTGAATGAACAGCGAGACAGGGAAGTTAAACTCAAACTTTATTCTCTATACGGGGTCCAGGAATATTGGATCATCAGTTGGCAATTGAAAACTGTGGAAATTTATCGCCGTAAGGATGCTCAACTTCAAAGGGTAGGCGCTCTCCTCGCTAAAGACATTCTGACTTCACCCTTGTTGCCAGAATTCAGCGTTTCGGTCGATCAGATTTTTCTATAGAGCGACTTATGTAATTTCTGTCGGTTCGCGTAATTTTCCAGAGTTATGTGAAATCAAGGAGCGGAATTGACTGGAAGCTCCTATCCTGCTTAGCTTTC
>JASJDH010000286.1 GCA_030065175.1 Leptolyngbyaceae cyanobacterium MO_188.B28
TTCCCTACTACGGCTAGCAATTCAATAGAGATAGCAATCTAATTGGCACCATCAGCTTAGGGGGCATTCAAAAATAACTTCACACTTTAGCGCTGTGTAAGAATAACTTCAGCAGGGCATGAGGAGTCTGAAAGGCTACACAGCGCTAAAGTGTGAAGTTATTTTTGAATGCCCCCTAAGCTGATGGTGCCAATTAGATTGCTATCTCTATTGAATTGCTAGCCGTAGTAGGGAAACAGCATCATGATTACGACTAGCGCAACTAGGCTGACGCCTAACACGGCTAGGGACCCCCAACTGGTGGAATCTTCCCCGAGTTTGTCCATTAAATTTCTGACATTATCAAGGACAGTCATCGCTCTATCCTCCCCGTACTTTACCCCCCACTCTGCAGGTAGTTTCTGGAATTTATTTTTTGACTGAATCTCTTTAAAGTAGCTTCCAGGAAGTCGACTTAAACTGGAAAATTGCCCCGAAGATAGACTCTAAAATCCAAAATTTTGACCTTAAAATCCAGCCTATAGCTGACTCCATACCTGGTTTGATTATGGGTTATATTTTAAGCTTAGCTGAGGACACATTGTTTACCACAGACAGATACAAAATGAAAGGCGTAGACGTTGATGCGCATCTGGTTTGAAATTTGAGTAGATAGGCAGTAGACGGTAGGCAGTAGACGAGGTAATTTCCCTGCCTACTGCCTACTGCCTACCATCTGCCGTCTGTCTAAAAGGATTAACGCCCAATGGAGCAAAACCCGTATTCTCAGCAGTGATCATCCCGAATACTGCCGTCAGCCATGAAGGTGCGGCAAAATTTGGCGCTGCTGAAATCGGTGTTTTCCAAATGTTCAGCTTGATTCAAGTCAGCCTGTCGGAGGTTAGCCCAGCTAAAATGGGCCCGATGCAAGTTAGCGCCGTGCAAAATAGCGCCGTCCAAGTCGGCATGATTCAAGATGGCGCCGTGCAAATTTGCATTAAACAGATCCGCTTTAATCAGACAGGTTCGATACAAATTAGCTTCGCGCAAATCAGCCTGATTCAAAATTGCTTTACATAAGCTAGCATGCCGCAGATCGGCTTTTGACAGAATTGCTTTATAGAGATTCGCACTGGTTAAGTTGACGCCACATAAATTGGCCCTCCGCAGATTGGCCTTTTGTAAATTGGCGCCGCGAAAATTCGCCTGAGAGAGATTAAGTTTTTGCAGATTGGCCCCCCTCAGATCTACCCGTTGAAAATCTCTTTCACCTGATTGGTAAAGCGCTTTCAGCTCATCCACATCCATGGCTGCAACTCACACCTGAGCAATGACAACTATTCTGTACCCACTATTGTTCCATTAGTTTGGGGTTGGTGACCATTTCCATTTATTGCGGAGTGTAAAACATCAGAATGATTGATCAAGGCGTGATCCAATACCTGAGCAATTTGCTCACAGAAGATAAACTCCATTTGGTCGCGGACGTCGTCGGGCACATCTATCAAATCCTTTTCATTCTGATGGGGCAGTAGAACCCGTTGAATGCCAGCTCGGTGGGCGGCGAGCACCTTTTCGCGCACCCCGCCGATGGGTAAAACTTCGCCGCTGAGGTTAATTTCTCCGGTCATGGCGGTATCGGTGCGGATAGGACTGCCGATCATCAAGGAGGCGATCGCAGTGACCATCGTTACCCCGGCGGAAGGGCCGTCTTTGGGAATCGCCCCGGCGGGCACATGGACATGTATGCCATTCTCTTTGAACAGATCCAGCTCAATTCCCAGGACCGTCGCCTGCGACCATACATAGGAGTAGGCGATCTGTGCCGATTCCTGCATCACCTCGCCCAGTTGGCCCGTTAATGTCAAATCTTTACTTTGAGGCAGCAAAATTGCCTCCACAAATAAGACTTCGCCGCCCTGAAGGGTCCAGGCCAACCCTGTGGCAATGCCCGGTTTGCTGGTTGGCCGCTTTTGATCGCGGAGAAAATGCTTGGGACCGAGCAACTCCTCCAGTTGTTCTGGATGGATCATGACTGGGGTGGCGTCGCCGCTGGCGTAACGAACGGCAATTTTGCGGCATAGCCCCCCTAATTGTTGCTCCAGCTTGCGAACGCCCGCTTCGCGGGTATATCCCTCAATCACTTCCTGTAGGGTAGCGTCAGCCAGTTGCACGGCCTTGGGCGGCAACCCTGCTTTTTCATGTTGGCGGGGTAACAGGTAAGTTTGGGCGATCGCTCGTTTCTCTTGATCGGAATATCCCGATAACTCGATGATTTCCAGCCGATCCAAAAGCGGCGGCGGCACATGGTACAAGTTATTGGCCGTGCCCAGGAAGATAACCTGGGAAAGATCAAAGTTAAGGTCCAGGTATAGATCTCGAAAACTATGATTCTGCTGGGGGTCCAGGATTTCCAGCAGGACTGAGGCGGGATCGCCGCGATAGTCCATCCCCACCTTGTCCAATTCATCCAGCATAATTACCGGATTCTTAACCCCAGCCCGATGCAATACTTGCACAATTCGGCCGGGCATGGCCCCAATGTAGGTGCGGCGATGACCCCGCAGTTCCGCTTCATCCCGGAGTCCGCCTAAGCTAATGCGTTCGAAGGGGCGGCCTAGCGCGCGGGCGATGGAGCGGCCCAGGCTGGTTTTGCCTACCCCGGGGGGACCGGCGAAGCAAATCACCGTTCCCACAGCGAATTGTTCAGGCGGGGACTCAGTTGGTTGGGACTCAGCTTGACTATCAGTGGGCGACGGTTGGGCGGTTGTTTCAGGGGGACGATCGCGCTGGGCTGCTCGCTTTAGCTTGAAAGTGGCTAGATGTTCAATGATGCGCTCTTTAACCTTGGTCAGACCATAGTGATCGGCGTCCAACACCTGTCTAGCGTTTTGCAGATCGAGATTGTCCTCTACTGCCTTGCTCCAGGGCATTTCCAACACCCAATCCAGATAGGTGCGAATGACGCCCCCCTCGGCGGAAGCGCTTGTGACCCGTTCTAATCGGGCTAATTCTCGCTTGGCTTGCTTCTCAGCTGCTTCTGGCAACTGGGCGGCGGCCATTTGCTGCCGCAACTCATCCAATTCTTTACTGTCTGGATCGACTTCCCCTAGCTCCTCCTGGATTTTCTTCAGTTGCTGCCGCAGCATGAACTGACGCTGCTGCTGATCAATTTCTTTTTGGGTTTCCCCCAAAATCTTGCTGCGCAACCGTCGAACTTCTATCTCCTGCTGTAAATCCGCTAACACCTGGCGTAGCAATAGCTCCAGATTGTCCTGCTCTAAAACCGCCTGCATTTGCGGAATGGGTTGCTGCAGCACCATAGAGGTTTGGTAGGCCAACTGGGTGGGTTCGTCGTTATTCAGTAGGATGCTTAACAATTCGTCGGGAAATTGGGGATTTAACTCCGCCGCCTCGCGCCAAAGGGATTTAATCGCGCCAATCAGCGCCTCTAGCGTTTTTTGTGAGGAGCCGGACTCGATCGCCTGATCTAATGTAAGTTCAGGTAAACGACGAAAGGACACCTGATAAGTCGATTTAGCGGCCTCCATGCGTTCAATTCGCACCCGCTCCTGCCCTTGTACGGCCAGTTGGACCGGACCCAAGGGTAACCTCAACATCCGCTGTACGACTGCTAAGGTGGCCACGGGATACAGTTCGTCTAAGCTCTCAATTTCAGCTTTATCATCCGCTTCCAGCCGCTCAATCGCCTCTGGCCGCACCGTTGCAATCACCAGTTGTTTTTGTGTAGTTTCCATGGCGGCTTCTGCAACGGCCACTGAGCGAGGTCGTCCGGCAATCACCGGTAAGGTGATATCAGGCAACAAGACAACGTTGCGTAGAGGCAGCATCAAGCCAGTTTCTAGGGCTTCGGCTTTATGGGAAAAAAGCGTGGTCACAATATTGTTCATGAGACCTAATGATAAATGGGCGTTTCGAGGAGACTTTACCCACAGTGGCGACCTCAGTGTTCTCTCTGCTTTGGCAGAATAATGCTGAGAATCCCGTTGATATATTCAGCGTGGACTTTGGTTTTTTGGATCTGGGTTGGTAACGGAATAACCCTTTCAAAACCGCCATAGCGAAATTCAGAATTCACCGTTGTTCTTGGATGAATGGTGGGACGTAAGGCGCGATCGCCTCGAACAAAAACAACCGCTTCTGAAGCTTGCACCCGAAAATCCTCAATCTCCATCCCAGGGACTTCCAGATTGAGATAAAGCGTATCGGCAGTTTCTTGTATTTCTATATTAGGCACAAAGGCAATCCCGCCGTATCCTTGATGACTGCCAAGCACACCCTGCTCAGACCGTAGACGAAGGGTGTGCGGTAAATGGTCGACTTGGCTCCAAGATTTCCAAGATTCTGTATGACGCAGGGATATTTGATGATCAATCAACATTGGGGTTATCTCCGGAAGCGAAGGAATATGGGGTTGAATGGATGCGCCAGTGGGGTTCCTGCGAAGCGGATGGTGGATGGGTGGATGGGTGGATGGGTGGATGGGCGACCTAGGGCTAATCAGTAGAACTCTCAGAGCACTGCCTAAATTGAGGTTTGCATGTCCAGTAAGTAGATTTCACAAGTCATGAAAAGGAAAATGAGCAGCCCAATAAGCTTAGGGAATTGGGCCATTCCCCACCTACTGCCTACTCTGCTTTGCTTACTGCTTACTGTGCTTAGTGCTTACTGATAAGCACCCACTAATGGCTCACCCCAATCCTCCTAACCTGTCTATTCTCAACTTTTTCAATCAAACTCTCCGCCATATCAACAGCAATCATCATCAGAGTCTGCTCGGTTTGTCCGGCCACCCCCTCATCGCTGGGGGTTTGATAAACATGGGGATTGGTCAGCATTCCCGCCAGTAATTGAGTCGCAATTTGTTTGACTTCATCAGGGTTAGAAACCATTTCTTCTCCCTCCGGTACTACTCATTAGCCGCGCATTAGCTGCGTATTAGCCGCTCAGGAGGCTACCTTTAACCCTAAAAAAAAAATCTGAGGAACTTGTGAGGAGGCAAGCCTAACTAGGCCAAGGCCATCCCAACGCTTCGGCGATATGTTTAGCCAGATGGGTGGGTTCAAATAATTGGGGAATAACTGCGGTGGCCCCCAGTTGGCAGAACTGACGTTTGACCCCAGAGCGATCGCTTTCCGCCATCACAATGACCGGAATATGATGGGTTGCTGGATTGGCTTGTAAGGTCTGCAAAAAGGAGGGGGCTCCGATTTCCGGCATGTCGGCGTCTAGCAGAATGGCGTTTGGTCGAGAAACATCCGCTAAAACCAAGCCTTCCTTCGCTGAATTGACGGTCAGGACTTCCCAACCCGCCGTTAACTGTAGGCTTAGTTTGATAACTTTTAGAACGTCTGCTGTTTCGCTAATGGCCAGAATATGTTTATTACTCACTCAATAATCAATAACTTGAATTTGCAACTCGCACAAACAGCAAGTTAGCTTAGAGCCAAAATATGAGGAACTTATGAAGAGGGATTTCCCCAGAGCATTTTTAGGCGATTTGGAGTGAGTAACTGGCGCTCCTACAACCGCCAATCCAAGAGTTCAGCCATCTCATTCGCCAATGTCAGCGAATTGAAAGGTTTAGTAATCACCCCTGTGACTCCAATCTGTTTATATTGAAGCTGTTCAACTGCTTGAGCTTTTGCCGTCAGCAAAATGACTGGAATCGCTTGAGTTTTAGCATTGGCCTGGAGTTGCTTAAAGGTAGAGATGCCATCCATTTGCGGCATCATTACATCTAGGAGAATGGCTTCAGGCTGCTCTGATTCAGCCTTAATAACTCCCTCTGGACCCGATGTTGCGGTAACCACATCCCATTCCGCCACCATTTTCAGACTGAGTTTAGCGACCGCTAAAATAGCTTCCTCGTCATCAATAATCAAAATTCGTCGAGTGCTCATGATAACAGCCTCCTGCCTCGGCGCTTTCCAGAAAGATGAATTAGTAGAATGCCTCCGAACTCCCTGGAAGGGTCGTCGATTTCTATCTCCATGCCCAAAAATTCCTAAACTGTGAAGGAGTTTATGAATATTTACAACTTAAAGCGGGAAATTTCCTCTAGGAAGGAATATAGGAGTCAGAATTCAGAATTCTTTGCCTATCAGCTTTCTGCATTCTGTATTCTGTATTCCTTCCCTACCCAAATGTTCCGACTTAAATGATACGCCGTCTATGAATATTGAATGCATCTTACCAGCCTGAATGGATTATGCCAGTGGAGACTGGCAGCTTAACGTAAAAAACGCTGCCTCTATCTAATTTACTTTCCGCCCAGATTTTACCGCCATGCTGCTCAACAATTCGGCGACAAATAGCCAATCCTAGCCCAGTGCCTCCCTTATTCCTTGAATCAGACGCATCTACTTGTTGAAACCGCCCAAAGATACTCTCCAGCTTATCGACAGGGATGCCCTGGCCTTGGTCCTTGATTTGGAAGGTAATGTAGCCGGGATTTTGGATTTTAGATTTTGGATTTTGGATGGGTTGGCTCCCCCTGTTCGCAGACGCAACCTGTTGCGTCTCTCCATCTCCCCCATCTCCTCTACTCCCCATCTCCCCCATCTTCCCCATCTCCCCCAGCCCTGCCTCCTCCCCACACAATTCCGCAGTCAACCAAACGGTTCCCCCCGGAGGCGAGAACTTAATGGCGTTGCTGAGCAGATTAGTCAGGGTTTGCATGATGTAGTCGAAATCTGCCTCAAAAATCATCGAGATTGGGGTGGGTGAGAGGAAGACGCTATGTTGCTGGGCCATGCCTTGCATCGCTTTGGCGGCTTGCTCCATCAGTTCCGCCGAATCACAAAGTCGCTTATCCATCTTCACTTTGCCGGATTCAATGCGCTGGAGGTCAAGAAAATCGCTAACTAGCCGCACCAAGCGGTCAGTGTTTTCGTCGGCAATTTCGAGCATTTGCCGCCCCTCACCTGAAAGATCGCCCAGGTTGCCGGTGGCGAGGAGTTTTAGGGAGCCATGGATGGAGGTTAAGGGAGTCCGCAACTCATGGCTGACCACTGATACAAAGTCATCTTTCATTCGGTCGATGACTTTGCGATCGCTGATGTCGCGTCCTTCTGAAATGAGCAGTACAACCTGCCCCGCTTCATCCGTTACCGGTTTAAGGGAAAAGTCAATGGTGGCGATTCGATTGTGGGAGCCCAAAACATCCACTTCGTAACGGATAAATTGACCTTGAGCTGCTTGGTCGATTGAGTCCTGCAGACGCCTTTGCGTTTTGCTTGAGAGTGTCCACCAGCGGGCTTGCCAGAAGGGTTCGCCCACCACATCCGACAAAGCAACCCCGCCAAAATCCAAGATGGTTTGGTTGACGGCGATTAGAAGCCCATCGGGTTTCAGTAGGCCCATAAATTGAAATGAATTATCAAAAATAGCGCGGAACGTCCGCTCACTTTGGCGCAAGGCTGTTTCCACCCGCCTACGCTGATGAATTTCCCGGTGTAATTGTTGGTTAGCCGCCGTCAATTCCGCTGTCCGTTCTGCGACTTTCTCCTCCAGATGGTTAAGCAGATGGGCTTGGGAGAGGGCGATTCCGATTTGAGCCGCCAGTTGCTCTAATACCTCAATTTCGAAGGGGCGCCATTGTCGGGTTTTGCAGCAATGGTGGACTGTTAACACCCCCCACTGGCGATTGTTTGTCAGAATAGTCACCACCAATCGGGCTTTAACCCCAATCTGCTGCAAAGAATCCCGAAAGCCCGGATCGATCTTGGCCGTTTGGAGATCCGCATCCGATAGAACAGGGCTTTGGCTCTGCTGCAGGCGGGATTGCAGAAATTGATCTGGCCGAAATAATTGACCTAACACCTGTGGCCATTCTGGTTTGACTGCCTCCGCCAATACCTTTTCTGCGCCGTCGAGTTGAAATTGATTGATCAAAACACGGTCGGCTTGGAGCAGCTTCTGGACCTCTGTGACAGTCGTTTTCAAAATCTCATCTAAATGTAAGGATTGATGGATCTTGCGAGATACGTCGGCCAGCAAATGGATCCGTTGATTCTGGCGCTTTAAGAAGTCTTCAGCCGCTTTGCGCTCAGCGTCATTGGCTCCACTGAGCGCAAGCTGCCAACGATCTAGTCTTTTCCGTAGAGAAGCTTCCGCCTGCTTGAGGCGGCGCAATTCGTCATCGCGCTCCTTGATATCCTGCTTCAATCGAGCAATATCCGCTAACAGATCAGCTGTCCGTTCCTGAATACGCTGTTCTAGTTCTTGTTCCGAATCAGGATTGAGTCTATCCGTCCCCATTGTCACCGGACTGGCTATCGTCTCAAAGATTGTACCCTCTGCAAACGATTCAGCAACCGAGTGGCCAGTTCCGCCGCAACAACGGGTTTGCTCATATAATCGTCGGCCCCGATCGCGAATACTTGGCGCTGAGTTTCGGCGTCCACACGGGCGGTCAAAAATAATACTGGCAATTGACGCCAATGAGGATCACTGCGGAGTAATTGACAAAGTTCCAGCCCATTGACATCCGGCATTTCTACATCCAAGACTAACAGATCGGGGTTTACCTGCATAAGCACCTCCCAGAATCGGGTGGAGTTCTCCAGGGTGGTCAGTTTGAAATTCCAGGGAGCCAATAAAATCTGCAAAGCCTCCAGTAGGTGCGGATCATCATCCAAAATCATCACCTTGGCGCCAGAATTGGATTTACCCAGGGCTTGCATCACTGACGCCATAATTTGATCGGGGGTGACGGGTTGCGGCAGACAAGCTTGGGCGCCGTGCCGGATGACTTCAATGCGGTCCGCTAAGCGATCGCTATCGATCACTGCAAACACGGGGAGTGAGGGTGTTTGGCCAACAATTTCCTGGATAAAGACCAATCCCTCCGAAGGGGAAATCGCAGCGTCTGACCCAGTACTGGCGAAGGAGATGGAGATGAGGACGGCGTCCTGGGACTGCTGATCCATTATTTCTCTAGCTTGGGATAGGCTGGAGACAAATTCGATGTGAATCTTTGAGGCGGCTGGCGCTATATCCGAAAATGGGGTCTGTAGGGTGAGATCGTTAATTGCTAGCAATCGCAAGCAGCCCTGTCGAGTTGGCTGAAGGAATTCACCCGTTGGGGCTCCCTCAATTTCTTGCCGCAGCGCCGACGCTAGCATCTCGAATAACTTGGACTGATTCGATTCCAAAGGCGTTGTTTGTCGCCAATGGTTTTCTAGCTCCCGGGCTAAGCGTGACCCCTCAGCAAATCCAAATGTCCCTAATGTCCCAACTAAACTGTGAACGGCTTGTTGAGCCTTTTGTTGGTGTTCATCCGTGAGTTGGCCTGCCGCCAGATGGCGAATTGCTTGCTCCAAAGCCTCGATACGACTGATAATTTGCGCTTTATATTGCTGCCAAACGGCTGCGATCGCGGTTGACGCCTCAGTCTGTTTCTTGGTTAGCGGAATTGACAGCGCCTTTGAGATCGGTGAACTCGATTCCTTTAAGACCTCAGTCTGGCCAATTGGCCCTGCATTTGGCGCCCCCTTTGAGGCCCCCTTTGAAGTAAGCGGCATCGACTCACTCGAGGCCTCAGACTGCTTATTTGTCTGTTTATTCGTCTGTTCATTTGCTATTGACGATGAATTAGACGAAATCGGTTTAGTGGGGTGTGATTTGAGACGATATCCCAACCCATAGACCGTTTCAATCAGGTCGGGCGGAGCATCCGCCAATTTGAGTTTTCGGCGCAATCCTTTGATGTGAGTTCTAACAGTATCTTCACCCGGTGAATCTTCCGCCGACCAAACGCTATCGATAATCGCACTCAGGCTAAAAACTCGATTGGGGCTACGGAGAAAAAGCTTAAGTAAAGCATATTCCTTTGGAGTGAACTGTAAAGGTTGATCGCCATAAACCACCTGACAGGTGCTGGGATTTAAGCTTAGCTGTCCCCACTTTAAAACTGCAGGCAGCGCTTGACTGTCTCGACGCAAAAGCGCCCGAATACGGGCCGCCAATTCCTCAAGGTCAAACGGCTTGACCATATAATCATCCGCGCCTGCATCCAGTCCTTTAATTTTGTCTGGGCTAGTATCCCGAGCTGTCAGCAGAAGAATAGGCATTTGATGTCCCCGAGCGCGCAATCGTTCACAGAGACTAATCCCATCTAACTTAGGCAGCATTACGTCTAACAAAATCAGATCATAGTCAAAAACGCAGGCGTATTCCCAGCCCGCCTCCCCGTCTGTGGCGATATCGATTGCATAATGCTGCTCAATTAGACTCTGCCTGAGTATCTCAGTTAGAGGCTGATCATCATCGACTAGCAGAATTCTCATTGAGGGGATTGAAGACGATTACGACGATTACTTAGTTCATCTGAGTCATCTTAGGCGATACATTATTCCATCGGTAAACAGATTATTAATTTTTACTGCAACCCGAAGTTTATCCGGTTCTATTCTTTAGTAACAGAACGTTGTATCTTGCCTCTGTGATGCTACTTCAGGGATAATTCCTCACCTTTAATCGAGACAGCTCCAGTTTATAAATAAATATAACGAATATGACGAAAACTTTGCGTTAACAGTTTCAAGATTTGTGGCCGACACAAAAAATAATAGTTCTGAAATGAGCGGGTATTTTCGGCTGTTTAAGGTCTTAAAGGATACCAAGAGATGGATTCCGCCTTTGTCATCTTCTTAATCATCTTGGGTGATCTGTGATTTTATAGTTAATATTAAGTATTAACTTGAGCTAGGGCATTTCGTAAAAAAGTAGAGTTAAGAGTTGAGTTGAGAAGGGTGTAAAGACGCCCTTTCCGAGTTGAGGCTTTTCGCTCCAGCAGTTGTCTAAGCTTAAGTTGCCATTGAGTAAGTTTAGCGAATTGGGGGCATTGTGACATGATCAGGCAAGCGAACCCCATAGATCCAAGAAAATTCATTCTCACGAGTGCATTTAGATTGAGTTCTATATGGGATTTGGTCACAACTTTTTTGGGGATTCTCTTGATATTAGGCAAGGTGGAATTAATCCCAATTGGCATCGCATTTACAGGCACTTTAATTGTTGTCGCTTTCAATTTTTCTACAAAAACCATTTGGGAAAGTCGAAATAGCAAGAGGACAAAATGGAAATTTCCCAATCACCTTTTGAAAATTGCTTGGGTCATGGCGCTAGTCGTCGATTTTTGGACATCTTTGACTTGTAATGCTTGGTTTATCTCATCCCAGCAAATCGAGCACAAATCAGCACTGCTCAAGCTATTGCAAGAATTAACATCAGGCCAATTTATCATTGTATTATTTGTGACGGTCTTGACGGTCATTAGCCCAATGATGATCAGCTATATCCGAGAACGAGACGTCGACTTAGCTGGATGAGCCCTCACCCCCGACCCCTCTCCCAAACTTGGGAGAGGG
>JASJDH010000015.1 GCA_030065175.1 Leptolyngbyaceae cyanobacterium MO_188.B28
CAGCATTTTTCCATTACCGCCTATCAACTCAGCCCAAGGCTCCCCTCTGTTAGTAGGCGGAATTGTTTTCGGCCTGATGAATGATACCCCTGAGGCGCGAGCGTTGATGGCCTATCTGGCGACGCCGCAACCCCATGAAATTTGGGCCGGTTTGGGCGGCTATATTTCTCCCCATCGTCAGGTAAGACTAAGCGCTTACCCCGATGAACTCACCCGACGTCAGGCGGAAATCCTCGCGAATGCCGATGTAATTCGCTTCGACGGTTCCGATTTGATGCCTGGAGCCGTGGGGACTGGCTCATTTTGGTCGGGGATGGTGGATTATGTCGGCGGCAAAGATGTCGATGCCGTGTTGATGGATATTGAAGATAGTTGGCCGAATTAGACTTGAGCGGAAAGATAAAGTCCCAGTTGAAGGAAGAAAATGGGTGAATGGGTAAAATTCTTGAATAAGGATATCTGATGAATACCATTGAGCAATTTAAGGGGCTCCAACAAAAAGGGGAAATTAGCACAGAGGAGGCTTTGGAACTCTTCGATCGTTTGGATAGTGTGAATTTAGAGTTCATGATGGGGATATGGCGCGGATCGGGCTTTCATACCAATCACCCTATGGATGGACTATTGGAAGCTTCTAATTGGTATGGGAAAGAATTTATCGGTCCCGATCAGGTCCATCCTCTGTTGTTTTTAGATGGTCACAAAAAGATCTTTAAGGTTGCGCCAAATCCAATTGCAATGAATCTAGCGCTTCGTTTTCCATTTCCCAAAAGTAACGCAATAAAACCGTTGCTTACTCTGGTGAATTCGATGCTAAAGACAGAGGAAAGCCAGGCCAGGATTCGGATGATGGAGCATCGTCAAAAGATCAGTGCAACGATGATCTACGACCATTTGCCTATTCATGACATCTTCAGAAAGATTGATGACGATACAGTGCTAGGTTTAATGGATTTCAAAGGGATGCAACAACCATTCTTTTTTGTCTTGAAGAGGACTGCGCTTACCTCTGAATCAGCGTGAACTAAACTATTCAGAATTGAATTTGCTCCATTCAGCGCTAGATTCTCATGACAAGGAATTTGCAGCTCAGTAACACTCCATTACCCTCATCCCCAGCCTTTTTATTGATTTTTTACTTATCCCTAACCCGGAAAATTCAATGAAAATGAGTTGGGACGTTAGTCTTCACTTGGAGGGTGACATGTCCAATGCCAAATTGGCTATGCAGCAGTTTGGACGCCTGGTCTAGAAACGCATCGCCGGGATATCCCCTGGGCATCACCAGGTGAGCAGTGAGGGCGACTTCAACCGTGCTGATGGGCCAAATGCGTAGGTTATGAATTTGAGTCACGCCGGGCAGTTCACCCAGAAATCGTTGAACTTGGGAGGCGTCAACCTGCTGCGGCACCCCATCCAAAGATAGCCTGAGAGACGCGACTAAAAGTTGCCAGGCTCCAGCCACTACCACCGCTACAATGATTAAACTCACCACGAGTTCAAGCCAAAGCCAGTCGGTTAATAGCAAACCAACCCCGGTTAACACCACGCTGAGAGAAATCAGGGCGTCTACCCCCATATGGAGAATCACCACCCGGATGTTCAAGTCTTTCTGTTGAACTGACATAAATAACAGAGCGGCGGAAATGTGAATCAGGATGCCTATACAGGCTATCCAAATGACAACATCGCCAGCGCTAGGCGCCGGTTCCTGAACATAGCGGACTGCTTCCCAGATAACTTCTCCCATCGACATCAGAATGATAATCGAGTTTAAAAGCGCCGCCAGAATAGAGGCGCGACGCAATCCATAGGTGAAGTTATGGGAAGGGCGGCGCTGAGCCAAAAAAGCCCCTCCCCAAGCCAGGAGAAGACCTAGCACATCGCGTAAGTTATGTCCGCCATCAGCTAAGAGCGACAGAGAATGGGTTTGGAAACCAAACCACTCCTCTACAATCACAAAACCGAAATTTAGGGTTAGCCCGATTAGAAAAATTAGGTTGTAACTAAGCGTCCTAGACCGATTGGGGTGGACGTTCTCATAACTATGGGGGATTGCCATCTCTGCCAAATAGGGGGGTGCACGCTACCAAATGTTTTACTATGATTTACGTCCGATACACTTGCGAGACAATACGTCAACGAGACGGTGAAACGCTTAGTGTTTCTTCAAAGTAAATTCAAAGTAATTTCGTATTCTATGTTAAACAACGAAACGTGATAAACTCGTGACGCCCAACAGACCAATGGCAATAGGCATTGACAGTCTATGATTCCGACTCCCAATGCTTGAGCTAGCAATTCATCCTCTCCCCGGCTTTCTTCTATTGAGAGTCTTTGAGTCTTGGGAAAAGGCATTGGCGGCCTACAATTCTGGCTCCCAATGCTTGATCTAGCAATTTATCCTCTCCGCAGCTTTCTTCTGCCTTCTTCAATACGCCAACCATCCTTTTGCGTATTGAGAAAATCCACCCCTAGACCTCAGTCGGGGAATTCGATACGAATGGATTGGGACTCCAGTTTTCACCTGTAGGGTTGTGTGGCTAATGCCAAATTGATGGGATAGCTGTTGGCCGATTTGGTCTAGAAACGCATCGCCAGGATGTCCTTTGGGCATCACTAGATGGGCGGTGAGGGCAACTTCAGCCGTACTAATGGGCCAGATGTGTAAGCTGTAGATTTGAGCAACCCCAGGTAATTGACTCAAAAACAAATGCACTTCGGAGGGCTCAATATGTTTCGGCACGCCATCTAGCGCTAGACTGAGGGAATCGTTTAGGAGTCTCCATGCCCCCACAACCACTAGAGCCGCAATGATTAAGCTCACGACAGGTTCGAACCAAAGCCATCCTGTCGTGAGCATGGCAATGCCTGTCAGAACCACACCCAGAGAAACTAGGGCGTCAACCGCCATATGAAAAATCACCATTCGGATATTCAGATCTTGCCGTTGGCCAGACATAAAGAGCAGAGCGGTGGCGGTATTGATTACGATGCCAATACAGGCGACCCAGATAATCACACCGCCAGCAGAGGGGGTAGGCTCCATAATATAAAAAACCGATTCCCGAGCAATTTCCGCCATCGCCGCCAGTAAAATAATCGCGTTTAAAAGCGCCGCTAAGATTGATGCGCGACGCCATCCAAAGGTGTACCGCTTGGTGGGCGGACGTTGAGCCAAATAAGCGGCTCCCCAAGCTAATAGAAGTCCCAGCACATCCCCTAAATTATGTCCGCCATCAGCCAGAAGCGCCAAGGAATGGTTCCAGAAGCCGAACAGCTCTTCGACAATCACAAACCCTAAATTCAGGGCTACTCCAATCAAGAATAGTCGATTGTAACCAAGGTTTTGGGGGTGTTCATGGGAAGTGTGTTCATGACTATGTGGGATTGCCATCTCTGTTAAATCGGGGTGTCATCTCATCTGAATGCGTTACTCTGACTGGATAGTATTGATCAGAGTTACTCAAACATGCTCTCGCGAGATGGTGGAACCCTTGATATCTTCCCAGAGTGGATACGTATTGTTATGGTAGAAAAAGCAACGTGATAAAGTCGAGACAACCAGAGGGTAAACCCTCAGAAATCAACGCTTTTTGCGATATTTAATGGAATGGAGGGTTTTGTTTAAGACCTCATGATCAGTGAGTTGACCTAGGTAATTGCGGTCGCCCAATCCTTGGCCCAACCGAGAGTTTTGTGAACTTGCTCCAAACTGCTAGCCTCACAGTACAGACGCAAAACCGGTTCGGTGCCGCTAAATCGGATCAACAACCAACTGGCGTCTTCAAGCTGAAATTTGTAGCCGTCTATGGTTAGGCAGTTCTTAACTAATCGACCCGCCACTTCAGTGGGCAGGTTCGTTTTGAGTTCCTCTAACAGGCGAGAACGCACCTCCATGCTGGCCAACGGTAAATCAATTCGGTCATAGGCGGCGCTAAATCCAGCTTGGTCAGAAAGCTGTTGATAGAGGGCGCCGAGGTCCATGCCAGACAACACCACTGCTTCCAATACATAGAGGGCTGACAGCAATGCATCCCGCTCTGGAATATGGTGGCCGTAGCCCACCCCGCCCGATTCTTCGCCGCCAATCAGCACCGGGCTCTCCAACATGCGATCGGCGATGTATTTGTAACCAATGGGCGTTTCGAACAGGGGCAATCCGTGCCGTTCGGCGATCAAAGGAATCAAATTGGAGCCGCTGATGGTTTTGACGATCTCTCCCTTCATACCGCGCTTAACGATGAGGTGCTCAATCAAGATGGGAATCAAAAATTGGGTGCTGAGGAAATTACCTTGCCCATCCACGGCGGCAACGCGATCGCTATCCCCATCAAACACCAACCCCACCCTCAGTCCTTCCTTTCCAGCATGTTTGTGGGCGTGAATTTGTCGGAAGAGTTCAGGAATATACTTAGCTAAGGGTTCTGGCGCACTTCCGCCAAATAACGGATCCGCATCGCCGTTGATTTCTTGCACCGGCGCTTCCAGCAGCTTCGCCAATCCCCCCGCAGCAGCGCCGTGCATCACATCTGCAAAAACCGTGAGTTGGCCGCTGATCAGCGCCTGACGGATAGCCTCAATGTCCACCATAGCCTTGAGGCCCTGGCAATAGCTAGGCCAGGGATCAAAGGTTTTTAGCGTTCCAGCCTGGGATGCGGACGGCGGCGTTTCAGAAAGCATCGCCTCAATCTTCTTGGTCACCTCTGGGGCGACGGACCCGCCAAAGGCCCCCTTCACTTTCAGCCCCGAGTAAATAGCCGGGTTGTGACTGGCCGTGATCACAATCGCCCCCAACGCATTTTCCTGCTTAGCCGCCCAGCTAAAGGCGGGGGTTGGCGCGAAGGTTTCGGACAGCAACACATCAAACCCGGCTGCAGTGATGGCGTTAGCAGCCGTCTGAGCGAATTCAAGGGAGAGAAAGCGGCGATCGTATCCAACAATAACCGTTCGGCTCCCGGTCGTTTCTCCATAGCATTGGTTCAGGACATGGGCCGCCAGGCCAGCAACTTTAGCGACCCGTTCGAAGGTAAAGTCGGCGGCAATGACGCCACGCCAACCATCCGTTCCAAACTTGATGGGTTTGTTGGCGAATTGAGCAGGAGAGGGAGCGACCGTCATATTGGCACTTTCTAAGAAAAACGATTAAAAAAATTGCTGACATCACGAGTTTAACCAGACAATCTTAGGCTTAGCCAGTTTTTAGGCCAAAATCCATAGAGAATTTATTCTGGCTTCAATCGGTCAATGTCCCTGGAGGGTTATCAACTTAGAGCGGGTAATTTTCCTTGGGGCAGAATACAGGAGTCAGAATACAGGAGTCAGGACATGGATTCTGACTCCTGTATTCTGACTTCTGTATTCCTTCTCTACTAGCTTGTCCCGGCTAAAATTGGAGCCCGGTCAGTATCGCTCCAGCAGTAATTTCACCTCATCGGTTAAATTCAGCGAATGCATGGCCTCCCATTCGGCCTGACGCACCGCTAGAAAAGTGGTCGCCAGGGGAGTTCCTAAGGCCTCAAGCAAGGATGAATTTTGACGTAAATGCTCCAACGCGGTCTGGAGATCCGTTGGCAGGGGCGTAATCCCGTGGGCTGTCCGTTCCTCATCGGTTAGCATTCCCGGATCGACAGCCACGGGTTCAACCGGATCCAATCGGCGGCGAATCCCCTCTAGCCCAGCAGCGATTACACTCCCCAACGCCAGATAAGGATTGGCCGAACCGTCGACAGTCTTGAGTTCAATCTGGGTCGGGCTAGGCGATTCAGGATTGCTGGGGATCCTGACGGCGGCCTCTCGATTATCCCAGCCCCATGCTCGAAATGCGCCGCTCCAAGCGTGGGGACGAATACGGCGGTAGGAGTTACAACTTGGGGTGGTGATGGCCATTAAGCCGGGGAGGTGCTCTAAAATCCCCGCAATGAAAGAACGGGCGATTGGGGATAGTTCCCCGTTTCCATCCGGCATTTGATTCTGACCATTCCGCCAAAGGCTCAGGTGTAGGTGACAGCCGCTGCCGGCGCTGGACTCAAAAATTTTGGCGGCAAAGGAAGCTCGCAGGCCATGTTGCCGGGCGATCGCCCTAACCGTTTCCCGTAGAACAATGTGTTGATCCGCGGCTTGCAAGGCATGGGTGTAGCGCACCGTAATCTCCTGTTGCCCAGGCCCTGACTCTGGATAATACTGCTCCACAGGAATATTTTGAGCAATCAGGGCGTCTGCGATCGCATCAATCACCGCTCGTTGAATATCCATGGATAAGCTAGCGGCGAAAACAGTTTCATCCGCCGGTGCCACCTTGTCTCCCTCAACCTGTAGCAAATAAAACTCGGGTTCAAACGCCGCCATGACCTCGACGCCCAACGCCGCCGCCGCTTGAATCATGCGTTTAAGAAACTGTCGAGAGCACCAAGGCCAGGGTTCGCCATCCTTGGCCATATCCCCCAAGACACGGGCATGACTCGGGGCATAAGGCAACACCGTTAGAGTCGACCAATCCGGCGTCAGCCAAACCTCTCCCACTGGCCCCAAGCCGCTTCCCGGCGCAACCGCATCGTACATGACTGGAATCGCCTGCTGGGCGGCTGAAAGGCTGACCCCATACTTTATATGCCGAGACAATGCGCCAATGTGAATTGCCTTCCCCCGGATCACATTGGCGTTGTCGCACCACAACACCCGTACAAATTTGACCCCTTGCTTCTGGAGGGATTCAGGAATCGAGTCAGCCATAGCAGATGATTGGGTAAATGGACTCCCCCTATTATTCGGCCAAAGTTGGTATGGTGAAAATTGAAAAAGATCCTACGTTGGCTGAGTTGTCATGCACCATCGCACTTTGGCGTTAGGGCTGTTTTTGGGAACTGCTGTATGGAGTGCGGCGGTTGGAGCGACCTTCTCAACACTGGAAGTGGGGATCCCCGCAAGCTTAAGGCCAGAGGTCGAGAGGGCGTCACAGCTCCCCTTTCCAACCGTTCAATCCCAGTCAGATCCGACTTTTTTGCTGGTTGCCGGGGGCGGAGCCCCTTACTATAACGAAATCGCTCTAGAAAAAAACGTTCTTTACTTCCAGCGCACACTCGAAACGCTTGGGTTTAACCCCGACAACGCCAGTATTTTTTTCGCCAATGGCGACGATGGACGATCAACGGTGCGCTATCTCGATGAACAGGGACGGGAACGATTCAAGCCGCCCGAAATCCCTAATTTGTTAGGTGCCGCCACCCTAACTAATTTTCAGCGCTGGTTTCAGCAGGCGGCGAATCAACCTTTACGCCCTTCCCAGAACTGTCCAGTGTTTTTTTACTTCACTGGGCACGGCGCCTTTAATGGACAGGACGAAGACAATAACTCGCTGATTCTGTGGAATGAATCGTTAGTCTCTGTCCGACAACTGGCCGATCAGTTGGATCAGCTGCCCACTGGACAACCGGTGGTGACGATGATGGCGCAGTGTTACGCCGGCTCATTCGCCAATCTGATTTACCAGGGGGGGGATCCCAATCAGCCCTTGGCGCCCCAGACTCGATGCGGATTTTTTGCGACGGTAAGTAGTCGACCATCTGTGGGGTGCACCCCTGCGGTTAATGAGGCGGATTACAGGGACTATAGCTCTAGTTTCTTTGCCGGATTAAGCGGCCGCGATCGCGTAGGACAATCGGTTAACTCCGCCGACTATAACCAAGACGGCCAGATATCCTATGCCGAAGCCCACGCCTTTTCTAAAGTCGATGAGCGCACTTCAGACTGGCCAATTTCCACCTCAGAAGCCTGGCTGCAGCGGCGAGTCAGCCCGGTGAATCGGTTCAAAATACTGCGCCGTCCCCTCTCCGACCTGACGACAACCGCCCGCCCTGAGCAAAAATTTGTCGTCGACTCAATCGCTGAAATCCTTCAGTTTGATTTGGAGCAATCCTTTCAACAAAACAAGCAGAGACTTTCTGGGCTGCTCCTAATGGAGGCGGAAATCCAGGAAGCTTACCTGATGCGGCTGGAGATGGAACTCCTAAATATCGGGATGGAAGATACGCTTCGAGAGCGCAATAATAGCGACGCGATCGCCATTTTAGAACGCTTACTCACCTGCGAAGCAGGCAGATGGTGAAGGCACCTAGAGAGTTTCCAAATAATCCAGAAGGTCCGCCATAACCTGAGGCTCAGGCTGAAACTGAGGCATGGGGGGCGTCTTTCCGGTAATGACTTGATTGATTAAGCTGACTTTGGAGCGACGAGCTGAAACGCCTCGGAGACTTGGCCCAACTTCTCCAGTGGCCTCAATACCATGACAAGTTGCGCAATTCATTTGGAAGATAGCCTGACCCCGATCCGAATGACCCGTTAAAGACAAAACTTCTTGAACATAGGGGTCGGAAACTCTGAAATGCTGAACGCTCAGCACGATTAGCGCAATCGTAACCAGAAGACACACGACGATAACCCAGAACCGCTGAGTGACACTAGCAGTGTCGGATGTTTGCTTTTCTAAAGTTTCCTGAGTCAAGGGTCGTTAGCCGAGCGGCAAATAAAGTTTAGTTATGATTACACAGCTTAAAGTTTTCTAAGCAAATCTTGCAAGACTAAGGACAGCCAGAAAGGTTCAAATTTCTTTTTTTTTCTTAAATTTATCTGTAACTCCTATTCTGCCTTAAATTCCGGTTAAACTACCAATTAGGTCATTTACCCACACACGTAACGCACTATTACAGACTATTATGAAGGGTAGGTAACAAACCTAAACTTTATAGTGTTATAGCCATCTCGGTTGAAAAGGAGTACTAACGTGGTTGAACCTTTGCTTTCAGGTATTGTTCTTGGATTAATTCCTATCACCCTAGCTGGCTTATTTGTTGCAGCTTATCTTCAATACCGGCGCGGCAACCAGTTCACTCAGTAGGACTGTCTAGAAGGACCCCAAGAGAACCATAGTCAGGGTATTCGCTGGAGTATGTCAGCCTCATGCTCCTTATTATTAAGAAGCTTGTAGCCAAATTTGGCCGGAATTAGGTTCAGATTTTGCTTTATTTGGAGCCCTGAATCCTTTAAGGATTCAGGGCTTTGAGCTTAAGACTTATTTTGGGGCTGTCAATTTCTATGGGGCTGAATTTTAAATTCCCCAATAGTATCCGCTTCGCTAATGCTGTTGGGGAAATATAAGTTGATAAATCCTGGTTCCCAGGCTTTGCCTACGGAACCCATCTGGAGGCAAAGCCTCCATAGCCGCTGCAATCTTGTTGTGGAGTCAGAGCCTCCCTTGGACAATCCCAGGCTCTGCCTGGGATCGAGGGTGCGAGGGGTGAATTAAGAAATATTTCGCCAGCAGCATCGCGAAGCGTAACACATCCACTTAAAGAGCTTGGTGCGTCTAAATTCATCTAAAATCTGCACTGTTTTAGGGGTGTCTAGCTACTGTATTGACTTAAGCGCCAGTAAGGCAGACCCATAGGCGGCTTCAGTCTGGCGAGAAGTAACCACAGGAGTCTGCAGGTATATTCTCCGGATTGCAGTCCAGGTATCGTTCTTCGCCCCCCCTCCAGCGGTGTAAACCCGAGTTAATGGAGTTGCGCCCAAAGTCTGCAGCAGCTTATACCCAGTGGCTTCAATTCGGGCAATTCCATCCAAAATGCCGTATAGAAAGTCAGCATCAGCGGGGGGACGCGGATCCAGTCGAGGGCTTAAGTTGGGATCGTTTATGGGGAATCGTTCTCCGGAACTGACTAACGGATAGTAGTTCAAGGGACAGGCTTGTCCAACCTGGATTTGTGCGCTGAGGGACTTGATTTCAGCGTCATCAAAGAATTGCCGGAGAACCGCTCCGCCGCTATTGGAGGCGCCGCCCACCAGCCAAAGGTCGCCTAACCGATGGCTGTAAATACCATACTCACTGTTATCGACCCGAGTTTCGCTCAACAGTTTGAGCACCAAAGTTGAGCCTAAAGAAGTGACCGCTTCTCCTGGACGGTGGGCGCCGCTAGCGAGAAAAGCGGCGATGCTGTCCGTTGTGCCGGCGCAAATCTGACAATCCTTCGGCAGATCTAATTGGTCGGCGACGGAGGCCTGCACCGGCGCAATCGGGCACCCGGGCTCAATAACCTTGGGCAATAGCCTGGATAGTTCCAGATCAATCAACCAATCCGGATAGGTAAAGTCTCCGACGTCATACCCCAGTTTTAGAGCATTGTGATAATCGCTCACCCCCAGCTGATTGTGGAGTAAATAGCCCAACCAATCCGCCTGATGCATTAGAAAATGAGCATTCTGGGGAATTTGATCGGGGTCGCCCTCGCACCACCAAAGTAATTTCGCCAGAGTGGAGGTGGCGCTGATGACTGGATGGTCGGATGGAGCAATGGCTTTGAGGGTGCTGAGAACTGACTTGCCTCGACTATCGTTATAGAAAAGCGGGGAGACGATGGGAACTCCCTGGCGATCGCAGAGTAAAGCAGTGGCGGAGGTTCCATCAATGGCGATCGCGCCGATTTGGTCCCGAATATCCCTTGGAATTCGCTGAATCAGAGAAAACAGGGTTTGTTTCCAAATCTCAATCCAGTTGGGATTTTCTGAGTTGGGATATTTCCGCTGCAATTGAACTTTTACGGCGCCTGCAGAGTCAATTGCGATCGCTCGAGCGCCAGACGTACCAAAATCAATGCCAAGGGAAAGAGTCAATTGAATGTCTGTCCAGCTACAATTTCATCCAGAGCAAAGTCTCAATAGCAATAGGCAAGAGCAATACTAAAAGGTTTTTTTATATTGCTCAATATTTCACAAGGAAATTGCCCTGACTTAACCTCCCTTTCCTGCAGAGAGATAGATTTGGGAGGTAAAGATTGCTCATTCCAAAGATTGAACCAAAATTACAGACCCAGCATAGACAGAGTCCATATTGAGATAAGCAGGGGGTATCAACACCCCTAAACGCTTCATCGCCTGAGTCCTGCCTGTCCAAATATTAAAGGGGATTGGAAAGATTAAGGTTTTCGCTTCATTTTCACTTCAGTGGATACCCCATCAGCATGGATAAATCAGATACCCAGATAGACAGGGCAAATCTCTAACATTTTTTAACTTCAAGCTGGATTGAGAAGCTGTAAAGGTTCCAGATACGTTCAGGGCCTAGTGGCCACACTTTGTATTAACGGATACAAAATGTGCCTGTTCCTCTTTCTAGGATTATTCAGTTAAGTAAAAACCTGATGCGTCAAGCATCAAGCTTCAATTTGAGGTTGGATTGAGCGAAAACCAAAAATATCTGGAAGCAAGGGCGATAGTGCCTTCGAATAGAGTAATTTCTCTAACACTAGATCTATTTGGTTCTGGAGAGATTAACCCTTTGGTTGTTTAGAGAAACAGCATCTGAGGAACAGTCCCCCCTTACATAAGATTTGGAAATCATTTGGAGGCAAGGAGTAATTCATGGCGACCGCTGAAGAAATCTTGAAAAAGATTCAAGACGAAAACATTAAGGTGATCGATCTGAAGTTTATTGATATGCCTGGGATCTGGCAGCATTTGACGCTCTACCAGGATCAGATCGATGCGGACAGTTTCACGGACGGCGTAGCGTTTGACGGCTCTAGTATTCGGGGCTGGAAGGCAATTAATGAGTCAGATATGACTATGGTCCCCGATCCAAACACCGCCTGGATCGACCCGTTCATGAAAGAGCCAACTCTAAGCATGATCTGCACCATTAAGGAGCCTCGGACGGGGGAACTCTACGATCGCTGCCCCCGCGCAATCGCCTCTAAAGCAATTGGTTATCTGAAGTCAGTTGGCATCGGCGACACCGCCTATTTTGGGCCAGAGGCTGAATTTTTTGTTTTCGACGATGTTCGTTTTGATCAAACGGAAAGCTCCAGCTACTACTACGTCGATAGCGTAGAAGGTCGTTGGAATACAGGAAGAGAAGAAGAAGGCGGCAACTTAGGCTACAAGCCCCGCTACAAAGAAGGCTACTTCCCCGTTGCGCCCACCGATACGCTGCAGGATATGCGGACCGAAATGCTGCTAACCATGGCTGACTGTGGGGTGCCGATTGAGAAGCACCACCATGAAGTGGCGACAGGGGGGCAGTGCGAGTTGGGGATCCGATTTGCTCCCATGATTCAAGCGGCCGATTACTTGATGACCTATAAATATTGCGTCAAGAATGTGGCCAAGAAGTATGGCCGGACGGCCACCTTTATGCCCAAGCCCTTGTTTAATGACAACGGCTCCGGTATGCATACCCACCAATCCATCTGGAATAGCGGTCAGCCCCTATTTGCAGGCGATCGCTACGCTGATTTGAGTGAAATGGCGCTGCATTATATTGGCGGTCTGCTTAAGCACGCCCCAGCGCTGTTGGCCTTCACTAACCCCACCACCAATTCCTACAAGCGGCTGGTGCCCGGTTTCGAAGCGCCGGTTAACCTGGCCTATTCCCAAGGCAACCGCTCCGCATCAGTCCGGATTCCCCTCTCCGGGAGCAACCCCAAAGCTAAGCGGCTTGAGTTCCGTTGCCCTGACGCCACCTGCAACCCCTATCTGGCGTTTGCAGCCATGCTTTGCGCTGGATTAGACGGCGTCAAAAATAAGATTGACCCCGGCTCTGCTTTGGATGTGGACATCTACGACCTCAGCCCAGAAGAATTGGCGAAGATCCCCTCCACCCCTGGTTCTCTGCTGGACGCCCTGAAGGCGCTGGAAGCAGACCACGATTTCCTGACCGTAGGCGGTGTCTTCACCGAAGACTTCATCAATAACTGGATTGAGTACAAACTCGACAACGAGGTCAACCCCATGCGGTTACGTCCTCATCCCTACGAGTTGGCGCTCTATTACGATTGCTAATTTTTAGGCGGCGTTCAGCCGACGTATTCTGACTGGGCAAGGAGGCATTAGTCATGGGTCGCTGGTTATTAGTCATAGGCGATTAGTCAAATAATCAAGACAAGTGACAGGCGACAAGTAACCAATGACCAATGACGACTGCATTCATTCTCAGGAATAATTTCCCACTTTAAGTCGGCGATGAGGAGCTAATCAAGGGCGTAGCAGTCTTGCTACGCCCTTGAGCTATCTTTTAGTCTTAAGAGATCATGAGCAAGTTCCTGACCTTCAAAGAACCACGGTAAGGTTCATTAAGGTTCTTTACAAAAACGCAATAATCATTATGACTGTTGCTTATCCTCGAAAATTTCTTAATTCCCTGAGTGCGCGTGACATTATGAAGTCGGTGGTGAGCGATCGCGAAATTCACCTCGTCACCTTGAACCGCTACCGCTACAACGAGCAACGCAGCTGCAAAGACTTAACAGACTTAATTGAAAAACTAGACGGAAGACCTCCTGAGCTAATTCAAGATCTTTCTCGTCATGTCTCCGATGAAGCTCGCCACGCCATGTGGTTGACCGATCTACTGGTGGATTTAGGAGCCAGTATTGGAACCCCTCCCGGAGCCTCCTATATTGATGAATTTGAGCGCCTAATCGATCAAGACAGCTACGAAAATCTTGAAGATAGCGCGATCGCATCATTGGCGGCGATTAACATAACCGAAAAGCGAGGATGTGAATTATTCTCCGCCCATATTCACGCCCTCAAGCAGGCGCCCCAAACTGACGAAAATATTCAAATTCGCGAAACCATTGAGCGCATCTTGCCTGAAGAGACGGCGCATGTGCGCTGGGGAACTCGCTGGTTAGCCCAAATAGCCCGCAAGAGTCCTGAGCATAAGCTCAAGATTGAACAGGCAAAACAAAAATATGTGGCGATCGAGCAAGCCGCCTACGAATCTGGCATGGATATCACCCTAGGAGCGGAACTTCGTCGGGTAGGCAAACTTCTCGATATCGCTAACACGCTTCCTGTCTGGGAAAGGCCTCAGTATTTGCTAGAGCGATTACCCGCAACTCTCTTTTCTCCTGACCTTCAGCGCACCCGTATTACAGCTGCTCAACGCGCTTGGGAGCGTGACCCTCAGGCATTTACTGAAAAATTCATCCCGATGTTTTTAAAGGGATTGAATCGGGGCAAGTAAAAAAAACTCCGATCACGAGATCGGAGTTGAGTGCAATTGAGAACTGTGCGGAACAATACGTCAATGTTATTCAATCTAAAATGTGTTAATGGCTACTTAACATGTTAATGGCTACTTAACATCTAGATGCTGATCCCGTAGCTCATCAAAGTTGTGCTGGTTTTTGTCGAGATTTTCACGGCGCAGTTGATCGAAATCAATCTTCTGTGGCTGGAGTTCACTTAATTTGGTTTGGTTTTTGTCGAGGTTTTCACGGCGCAGTTGATCGAAGTCAACCTTCTGTAGCTGGAGTTCACTTAATTTGGTTTGGTTTTTGTCGAGGTTTTCACGGCGCAGTTGGTCGAAATCAACCTTCTGTAGCTGGAGTTCACTTAATTTAGTTTGATTTTTGTCCAGGTTTTCACGGCGCAGTTGATCGAAGTCAATCTTCTGTAGCTGGAGTTCACTTAATTTGGTTTGGTCTTTGTCGAGGTTTTCACGGCGCAGTTGATCGAAGTCTACAGCTTGACTAGCTGGAGCGGCTATTGCAGAGGCGAATAGAAAAGCCACGCCAGAAAATAGAATACGTTTCATAAGTTTCAGCTCCTTTTAATCCTTGCAATCGAATGCTTATTAAGCAGACAATTAAAAACCTTGATTGCTTAAGGATGCATACCAGCGCTGAGCAAATTCTGATGGGAATATTAGAGGGAGATAAATCTTCGATGAGAAAACTAAAGGGCCTAGTGTAAAATTTCCCCTACACCTTTTTGACCCCACTTTCGACAATAGGTTCCCGAACTAGGAAACCAGTTAGATTTACTGACAAGCAGGAGATTGAATCCAGCATCGGATTCAACTTCCCTAAAAGTATGTGTATATTCCTTCTTGAAAACTTTAACTTCACGAATCAGTATTAGTCAGTAATCTAGGATACTAACTTATTTAAAATTAGAAAATTTTTCTGAACAACCATGGCAGATTCTTTTACCCTTCAGTTATCGCCATCGCATCCATCTGCAGAAAAACCATTGAAAAGTGCTGACAGATTTTGTCGTCAGTTGAGCATGATCCACAGCTAACGTTGGCTAGGCCTATTGCGGATTGGTCAGAACGCTAGAAAAGCCTTAGCGAAGCAGCCTTATCAGGCATTGCTTCGCTAAGGCTTCAGGGCTTCAGCATTCAAAAGATAAATTTTCCAAAATTAATAGGATGTTCCATCGAATGTTTTGGCCCGGTATCGGTGCAGCGCTTATTTGCGAGTTCCTAGGTGATTACCGTTGGTTTGTCCCGTCCAGTCAACTCACAAATCTTGGCGAGTTCCTCCGCTAATTGGATGAGTGGAGCCAGGGATTGTTGGGTATCCAGATCGTGCTTGGCTGAATCTGGCTCATAGCTTTCCAGATAAACCCGTAGCGTCGCTCCTTTCGTGCCGGTGCCGGAGAGTCGAAACACAATCCGCGACCCGTCTGTAAATCCAATCCGGATTCCTTGCTTTTGGCTGACGCTGCCGTCCACTGGATCGGTGTAGCTAAAGTCGTCGGCGTATTTGACCTTGTACTGGCCTAGTTGCTTCCCTGACAGGGAAGGGAGAGCTGCACGCAAGTTCTCCATCAATTGATTAGCGCCTGCGGTTTCAACCCCTTCGTAGTCGTGGCGGGAGTAGTAGTTACGTCCGTAGGTGCGCCAATGCTCTTTAACAATTTCCTCAACCGATTGCTGCTTAGCGGCCAAAATATTTAGCCAAAACAGAATCGCCCAGAGTCCATCCTTCTCTCGGACGTGGTTTGAACCCGTTCCAAAACTTTCTTCTCCACAAAGGGTGGCCTTCCCAGCATCTAGCAGATTGCCAAAGAACTTCCAACCGGTTGGCGTTTCATAGCAGTCAACGCCTAGTTGCGCCGCAACTCGATCCACAGCCTGGCTCGTGGGCATGGAGCGCGCCACGCCAGCAATGCCCGATCGATAACCTGGCGCCAACTTCGCGTTAGCTGCTAATATCGCCAGACTGTCGCTGGGGGTGACAAAGAAATTGCGGCCCAGAATCATATTGCGATCGCCGTCTCCATCCGATGCCGCCCCAAAATCGGGCGCCTCTTCCCCAAACAGACGATCCACCAAATCATGGGCGTAGACCAAATTAGGGTCAGGGTGGCCGCCGCCGAAATTCTCCAAAGGCACGCCGTTGATCACCGTCCCCGCCGGAGCATTGAGTCGTCGCTCAAAAATAGCCTTGGCATAGGGGCCTGTGACGGCGTGCATCGAGTCGATGCATATGCGAAACTTACCCGACGTCAACAATTGCTGAATTTGATCAAAGTCAAATAGCGACTCCATCAGTGCAGCGTAGTCGGTCACCGGATCGATAACTTCAACCTTCATCGAACCCAGTTGGGTGGCGCCAATCCGATCCAGGTCTACATCACTGACGTCAAGCATTTTGTAGGCGTCAATCACCTTGCTGCGGTCAAAGATCGCCTCAGTTACTTTTTCAGGAGCGGGTCCGCCATTGCCGATGTTGTACTTGACGCCGAAGTCTCCCTCTGGCCCGCCTGGATTGTGGCTCGCCGATAGGACAATACCGCCATAGGCTTGGTATTTACGGATAATACAGGACACAGCAGGGGTAGAAAGAATCCCGCCCTGGCCCACCAGAACTCGACCAAATCCATTGGCCGCCGCCATCTTGAGAATAATCTGAATCGCTTGACGGTTATAGTAGCGGCCATCTCCCCCCAGAACTAACGTCTGCCCCTGAATACCCTCTAGACTGTCGAAAATAGACTGGACAAAATTTTCCAGATAATGGGGATTTTGGAAAACTGGCACCTGCTTGCGCAGTCCCGAAGTCCCTGGCTTCTGGTCCGAGAAAGGTTTCGTGGATATGGTTTGAATGGTCATCTAGATCCTCTAACTGAAAGAGTGAGCACAAATACTTACTTCCCTTTGAGTTTAGTTTTATCAGATTGTGGGAAATTCTGGGTTAAGGGAATAGGTAATAAGGGAATAGATAACTTGGGAATAATAACTGCAACCGGGGATCCACTTAAGCTGGAAAGTTCCGGTTGGTTAATGCTCATTGGTCATTCGTTATTGGTCACAAAAGCCCCATAACAAGTCACTAGTGACCAATGACAAGTAACCAATGACCAATGACCAAAGTGTTGTCTCATCCACAAGACACCTATGTTAGAGCCAATTTATAGCCCTATCGTTTTTGTTGGTCGAGAACAGGAGCTTGCATGGTTAACTCAGATGATGCAGGCGTCCTTAACGGACTCCGCCGCCAAGTGGATACTGTCCATTCAGGCTCCCGGCGGCATGGGGAAAACTCAGCTGCTTAAGCAATTCGCTGAGGCATCTCAAAAAAACCGCCAGGCAAACGGTCATACTGTTCTCATAACTAAGCCTCCAATTGATCTCTACTTAACCTCCCATCAAACTGAGTTAGGGATTCTGAGGAGCATTGCAGCGCAACTAACGGTTGCTTCGGGTAAAAAGCCTTTTCAAGCCTTTTTTGCAGCGCTGGATCGGAGCTTTCGGGCGAGTGAGAAAGAGGTTGATCTGCGAGGAATCTTTTTAGACTGTTATCGGACTGTAGAAGCCGATCAAGTGGTGTTGCTGTTCGATACCATTGAGTGCGCTAGTCAAGCAGTGCAGCGGTTCTTTCAGGAGATGCTGCCTCAACTTAAACTCAGAGATCAAGGAGAGTGCGGCTCTTTAATCGTCACAGCGGGGCGGAAACTCCTGACTGACTATTTTGAACACCCCAGCATTGACGCCTTAGAACTCAAGGGGCTATCCCAATCTGAAATTCGTCAATACTTTGAGGCGGCTTTTCCAACGCCGCAGAAATCCCCAATTTCTTCGGACTTTATTGATCGCATCACTAAGCTTTCCAGAGGCCGTCCGATTCTTGTGGCCTTAACTATTGATTGGTTAAACAACGGGAGTTCTCCGAAAGAGTTAGATGCGGCAACCCCAAAAGCCTTTGAGCGGATGATGATTGAACGCATCAGTGAACTCCGCTATCCGGAGGATCAAACGATTTTGGCGATGGCCCAGCTGAAGCGTAGATTTGATGACTGTTTTCTAGTCGAGGTTCTAGGGGAATCTATTGAGAAGGCTCAGGAGTTACTTGAATCAGTTTCTCGGTTTTCCTTTGTCAAGTCCCACTACTCCGCCGATGGTCGTCTACAGAGTTGTGTTCTCCACGACGAAATGCAGCGATTGGTGTACACCTATGTTTGGAAATCGTACGACCCTGACAACCGATTGCGTAAAGAATGGAGCAATAGAGCGGCTGTGTATTATGACAAGTTACTTGCCACTGAACAAAATCTCCTATTCCGACAAAACCTCCAATTAGAACAGCTTTACTACACTTTCTATGTCGACAAAGATCAGGGGTTAGGCGCCTGGCGAAAATTGCTTCAGCAAGCCAATAATCAAGCAAATCCCAACGACTTCAAAGAAGCGCTCAATGAAACCGTTAAGGGCTTTGAGCAGCAGCTAACCCGAGAAGAAAAGCATGAGTTGGGATTGGAATGGGCGCATTTGGCCTACGCCCGAGGTCGGTATCGAGAAGCACTGGATGGATACAAAAAGATTATTAAGGGATCGCCCTCCAGGATGATTCAAAGTCAAGTGTGGGCGAAATTAGCTTTCACCTATGCCCAATTGGATGACTTTGCTAGTGGGATAAAGATAGGTCAGGAGGGTCAGACTTGGTTTCAGGCCAACCTTCAATCTCCAGACTGTAACCCATGGGAGCAGCAACAACTCCTGCAGGATTCAGGCAACACTCTGAATGCAGTGGGATGGGCGTATCGTCAGAAGGGGGAATTTGAGCAAGCCATACCTTACTATGAAGAATCGTTGGATGTGCTGAAGGACGTCCAGGCCGCCAATCTGGATAGGGCTTCCACTAAAACCAATTTGGCTTTTATGTATCACACCGTGGGGAAGAATCGAGAAGCGATCGCCCATGGTAAATCCGCCCTTAAAATAAGTACTCGGCAAGGGGATCTCAGACAGTTGGGCTTAACCCATAACGTACTCGGAATTATCGCCACGAATTCCCTGCAAACGCAAGAGGCGGTTAAGCATTTTAGCAGCGCCCTCAATGTTTTTTCCGAAATTGACTACGCCCGGGGGTTCGTCCTGGTTAACATTGCCTATGGGCGTTTTTTTCGCCAAACGGGGTGGTATAAAGTCAACCCCGATCGAACTCATTTTTCGGCGGCCCAAGCAGATTACGCTAAGGCCATGTCCATGTTTGATCAAGCGATTGAACAAGTCCAACAGTCCTCCCAAGCGTTTCTCATGGAGCTTTATAACGAAAAGGGTACGCTGCTGCGGGAGCAAAGCCAATTGGCAGAAGCTATTCATTTCTATCAGGAGAGTCAAGCCATTGCGGAAAATTTAGAGAACTCGATTTGGCTAATCGATAATTTGCAGGACCGGGGGGTAGCTCACTATCTCCAGGGAGATTTGGAACAGGCTCAAACCGTCTCCAACCAAGCAAAAGAACTCGCCGCACAGCACCCTTCTCCCCATTTGTTGGGACGGGCGCAAAGAACGCTGGCTAACATATTGTTTCAGCAAGAGCAGTATGAGCAATCTCTGGAAACAGCACTGCAGTCTTGTATCAACATATTAGAGCTGGATCAGTATAGTCCGAACAATAGTCCTGCCATGAGAGAGCTATTGATCGAAGAATGGCTGAGCTGGCTTACGGAGGACCTACTAGACGCATTGGAAGATATTGACTTAAAAAAGAAGCAGTGTGAGTATCTAATTAAACGTTGGGAGGAGGCTGAAGCAAATAACCGTTCTCTTTCCAACCATTATCCTGGCTTTATAATTACCCTTAATGATTTACTATTGGAGGCAAATTCTTAAAGTCGGATTGTATTGAGTTCATGGGTCAAATATGTCGCCTCTTTGCCCATGCTAATCCTTGAGATAACCCTGCATTAACATCCTGAAGCAAGTGATTTTTTCATGACCACCAAGTCGCCAAATTTCGACTTTGCCTTCCACAACCAGGAGCATGCCCTAAACCGGGTAAAGAACTCATTAGGAGAGCTGGTTGTTCTAGACGCGCTGCCGGGATATGGCAAAACGGCATTTCTCACCAAAGTTCAAGAGGAGTATGAAACCCAACAGTGGCAATGCGCCCTGGTTCCATTACTGCGCGCCCGGAGTAAAATTGATACAGTGATTGCGGCCCTCGAGACGATAGACCCGGAAGCAGCTGAACCACAGGAGGATGTGTCTCAAGCGCTTGAAATGTTAATTGAGCGGTTGCAGCCGGGACAGCCACTTGCCTTGATGTTTGATGACGTCCATTGCTTGCAGTCTCAAGCCCTGGATTGGGTAAAGCGTAAGCTTGCTCCGAGCTTGCAGGCTGAGCTGAAGTATTTAACCGGTGACAACTTTCTCTTGATTTTCTCTGGCCATAATATTCGGAGTTCAACACCATGGCCTCCAGGGAGTCGTTCAATTGAGTTGACAGCATTTCAGCGAGATGCGATTAACCAGTTTATTGACGTCGCCAATATTGCCGAACTCTGGAGAAGCAGACCGTCAAATTACCGTTACTTTGTGGTTGATCGAATTTTTCAGTTTTCTGGGGGTCACCCGCGGGCGTCGATTGGACTTCTAAATGAACTGGGAAGCGGCTGGAATCCGTCTCCAAATTTTTTTCAGCGGGATTTGGGGGTTTTTGAAAAACACGTAGAGCGAGAGTTAAGCAAGTTCACTAAGAACTTAGAGCCTGTTTATCAAGACTATCTATCCCATCTTGTCATTTTTCGCAGTATCGATTTCGCCACACTTAAGGTCATAGAACAAAAATATGAGTTGCCAGCACAACAGAATCCAACCCAATTAATTCGGGAGTTTCGTCAGAGTAACCTCTTGCTTTCGAATCGCTATGCGCCTGGATTAACGGTGTTGAAGCCTGTCGTTCGCCAGGGATTGCTAGTACGGATGATGTTGCAGGCGCTTGAAAATTACCAAACCCTGCACCGATTCGCCCAACAAACTTATCAAAATTGGGCGAGTAACAGTAGTCGCACCGCAGATGATGTGATTCGGTGCTTGAGGGAAAGCGTTTACCACTGTTTATGTTGCATGGAAGAACGGCGGCGGCTAGAGCAACAGTCAGAATTTATGGACTGTCTACAGTACTGTATTCAAATTTTGAACCGCAGACAAGCAGAGTTGCCGGACCTACCGAGGTCAATCCTAGAAACCCTGTTAGACGGGGATGAGGAAAGTCGAACGTTATTGCAACAACTGGATGCAGATTGGATTGGATTACTCAACTTTGCCTTTGCCGCCCTTTCCCATTCATCCCTGCCCGAAGAGACGTCTCCTCAAGCCAAACACGTTCAACGCCAGTGCAAGACTCTAACCATCGCCCTTACCGATGAAGATGGAGAGGTGCTTGGAACAGGATTCTGGATTGAGTTTGAACATCAGCTCTACGCAGTCACCTGCGCCCATGTAATTAAACAACTCCGGCTCTCCGAAGGCGAGCAAGTGCAAGCTAGAACCTTCGGCCCCAATATTCAAGACTTGGACCTGGAAATCGTCTGGTATCGAGTTCCTGAGGATCGTGACGATAAGGACTGGACCGCTCAACAGGATATCGCTATCCTTCGGCCAGTCTTCAAAGCCGCCTCTCGGATGACTGAGCAGCTAGGGCTGACTGATCTGCTTCCCCTCAATTCGGATGGGTTAACCCAACTTCAACAGCAGCAATCAACCACGCTCTATAGTTTTGGCTACCCCGCCCCCAAACGGTTTAAAGGCGAAAGTTTCTCCTCCCTGGTTTGTGATGAGCAGGTAGGCAACGGCTTTGTCAAACTGCTCAACTTGGGGCCTGTGAAAGTAGAGGGGGGTGTCAGCGGCGCTCCTTTATTGCAGGTCGATACTAAACAATTAATTGGAATGATCCACGCTAAGTTGGGCTCGGAGGTGGTTTACTTCATTCCAGCTCCAACTATTCTGGAGATTTTAGCTGAACTGAATACCCTCGCCCAATAAAAAAGTCCCTCTAATTCATTGGGTTTAAACAGTGGGCTCAAAATTGCTGGCGCTGAAAGTCCTTCAATAGGCAGTGAGTCTTTGCCCCTCTAGGCTCACCCAGCCTCCAAAGGGAACTGAGAAAAAAGTCAAAATTTGCACTCTGTGAATTTTTCTTTAAGGTTAGGCAAAGATACGATATACTCCCTGCCTATCCAGCAAAGTCTCGGTAAACACGGGCAGACTAATGACTGAGAAGTGTAATGTCAACTACTTTTCATGACTGTATTTATACGCATATATTTGATGAGTCAATTCCATTAAGCGGAATCAAACAAAGGATTTTTGTATTTAATTCGGGATGGTCTGATTTGTGTTGCAGCTAATGATGGCGTTGAGTTGAGGTGAAGTCATGAGTCGGTTTCTATCGGTAGACACCCCTGGCGGTCCTATTTGGGTGGAAGTGTCAGATGAAGACGATACTGAGTCCGTTGAGTTGGTGGCTAATCGCAAGGAAATTCATCGCACCTTTGAAGAATCCGCCCAAGCCTTAAAGCGAAATGCTCAATATTTAATCGATTCCATGTCGAGCTTAAAACCAACAGAAATGGAGGTTACCTTCGGCATGAGTGTGGGGGTGGAGGCGAGTACGCCTATATTTGCTCTTGCTAAGGCCAATGGAGAGGCGAGTTATACGGTTACGTTGAAATGGCAGTCTAAAGATCGGCCGGAAGGCGGTCCAAAGTCTGATTCTGATGTTGATAAGGGGTGAGGCGATCGCCATGTCTGGCTTAGATTTATTTGAAGATTTGGGCGATCAGAAGACTCGGATATCTCTCGATTCGCAAGACCTGCCTCAACTACTCACCAGTGAAACTGCCGCCTATGAGTCGGACTGTGATTGCGCCTGTTCGAGCACCCCGTTTACAATCACAACCGCCAAACCGACCGAAACTCAGTTCTCAACCTCGCCGGATACATACACCTCACCCTTACGTCAGGGGTTTCATTTAGCCTTTAGTCCCTTCGCTCCCGCCGGTCCCAGTGTACTGAATCCAGCCGCTTGGCGACGGTATCAAGCCTTTACTCAAAACCCTCAACCGCTGACTGAGGCCATCGACCGAGAGCTGGCGCAGCAAAACTTACTCATTCCCATCAGTCGTCCGCCTCAGATTCAACCTGCCGCATCGGAGCAGCTGACGGCCTGGTTACATGTCACCAACGCTTGCAATCTAGACTGCCCCTATTGCTATGTGCGCAAGTCTTCCGCCCACATGAACCTACAAACGGGGTTAAACGCAGTGGAAAGCCTTTTCACTGCGGCCCATCGCCAGGGTTTACCGGGAATTAAATTGAAATACGCTGGGGGAGAAGCCACCCTCCACTTTTCCCTGATCCAAAAGTTGCACGATCGCGCCTTGCAACTATCTGAGCAAACTGGTTTGACGTTAAGAGAAGTGGTGCTGAGCAATGGGGTCGCCCTCACCCCCACTATGCTAGATTGGTTTGAGCGCACCCAGGCTCGGCTAATGATTTCTCTGGACGGTTTGGGCTCTGTACACGATCATCAACGCCCCCTCAAGGGCGGCGGAGCCAGCTTCGCCCAGGTGGTTCATACCTTAGAAAATCTGGTGAAGCCTCGACAGATTGACCTCCACCTCAGCGTCACCGTGACAGGCGCTAGCGCCCCCTATCTGGCCGAATTAGTCAGTTGGATTCTGGCCCATGATTGGCCCTTTAGTCTCAATTTTTACCGCCAAACCCCCCTCAGCGCCGATCGCCACGAGCTGGAGCTAGAGGAGCAGGCGATCATTTCCGGCATGCAAGCCGCCTATAAAGTCATTGAACAGAATTTGCCGGATCGGCCCCTATTGAACGGACTGTTGGATAAGGTGCAGAGCCAGGCCCACACCCATACCTGTGGGGTGGGACAAACCTATGCGGTAATCACCCACACCGGACAATTGTCCCAATGTCAGATGCAGTTGGACAATCCGGTAAGCGATCGCGTCAATCCCCACACCCTGTTGCCCCTATTGGCCAAGGGTCCCATCCAAAACCTGTCTGTCCAAGAAAAATTAGGCTGCCAGTCCTGCACCTATCGCTACCGCTGCACCGGAGGCTGTCCGGTGGAAACCTTCCGCGTTACCGGTCGCTGGGATGTGAAAAGCCCTAACTGCGGCGTTTACCAGGCCCTCTACCCAGAACTGTTGCGATTGGAAGGGTTGCGGCTGCTTAACGTGCATGGCTATTGATTTGAAGGCTCGGTCCAGTGATAATTGAAAGCCGCGATTTCTTTGGCGCAGACAATCTCGATGCGCGAACGCGCCGATGCATTTAAGAGAGTGCTGTAATGACTTCGGTTTTTTCGATATTCCCCCTTTGCTCTGGGAAGCGTAATTTTTTCCGGTAAACCGAGTTTATCGACGATGGTTGCTAAATCATCCGTCAAGTTTTCGTAGCGCCCAACAAAATCTGCAGCGATATGATCATTGATTGCGTAAATATCCCAGTTTGACAAAAACTTCGTCGGCGATGAATTTAAATAGTCTTCGATGGGAGGGCGAGGTTCACGTGTACTCCAATAATAATGACTAATTGCTTTGTCAAAAGGGTCGCGTTCAAAGCAAAATTTGAAATAGTTTTTCCAAATGTCGGCGCCAATGTATTTTCTAACTTGGGACGCGTCAATATGATTGAAGAATCGCTTTCTTTCCCTTCTAGTTATATATCTAAACCATTCCCGTTTTGTGTGTTGCTGTAATGATATCTTGTAGTTTTGTGGGCCGATAAAGCCCAATTCCTGCCGCTTCTTTTCATCACCTTCAGTAATTGGGGTAATGATGTCATCCCTATCGCAAAATTTGGATAGGGCGATCTCAATACTTGTACCTGCTGTTTTTCGAGTTTTGAGGAAAATAAATTTATACTTATGGTTGATTATCATTAATCTAATCCATCAACGCATTCACCAAAAAATTATCAATCGAGCTTTTGCGAGCGTCATACCAAAACTTGGCGTCGACAATATCATGCCGAGCGCCTTTATCGTGCAGCTGATCATCTAAAACAGTCAAAAATTCTTTCGTGGGCGCATCATTACCCACTTGTAAAAAAACAATTCCCAACTCATGTTTGTTATCTTCCTCCTTAATGATATCCATTCTTTCTGTAGCTTTCACAATTAGCTCAATCAAGATTTCTTTTTCCGGAGGAATGATATCTAGAATGACAAAGATCATCTCTCCATTGCGACTTATTCCTATGTTTCTGCGGGAAAAATAATCTTCCAGAGCATCCTTTAGAGGACTGAAAATATCTATTTCAGTCGATTGAGCTTGGTTTTGAAAAAATCGAGCCAGTTGATTAACGTCAGCACGCATAATTTTTTGATACGGCTCTGAGGCTAGATAGAGGCTCAACCCATCGTCATCATATTGTGAACATCTCTTTGCTAAATTGATAATGGCGGTCTGGGCTCCTATCCACTCCATATTGTAGGGATGTTGTGATGACCAAGTTTCTGGGCTGCGAGCCAGAATAAACGTATAATCCCGGTCTTTAAGCAGTTGTTTTTGAGACATCTCTAATGGCCGTTTGTAGTTTTGAGAGTATTCTGCGGCTCTATACCAATAGCGGCATCTAAGCCGATTCAAGAATTCCCAAACTCCAACAGCAAATTTACGATGATAAAGTAATTTATCTAGCAGACCGACTCGTCAAGGACGAAACGAAGCCAGTTGACATCATATCCTTTCACTAAGTTGAAGCTGAATTTGGACACAATAACTTTAAATCTGAGAAATGAGCGCAACTATTACCTTGATCAGGCATGGGAAACCCACAATCACGCCACGAGGATGGATCGGCGGGTGCGAGCTACCCCAGGTTATCAGCCAAATTCAATCCGCCAGAATAGCAAGTGATTCTTTCCCGCCAGAAGATGTCCAAGCTCTCGTTCAATCAGCACAGTTAGTTTTCACGAGCGATCTTCCTCGTTCGATACACTCTGCCCAAATTCTTAGGCCTACCGTTCTACCTGTCAGCAATCCCATCTTTCGTGAAGTAGATTTTTGGCTTGAATGTCCCGTTAACCTTCGCCTACCATTCCATATGTGGCTTTTTCTTGATAGGTTGCTCATATGTTTAAGGTATTCTCCAAACTCTAAATCTCAGGCCGTCAAACAAGATCGAGTTGGAAAAGCTACTGAATTATTGGAACAGCAATCTCGAGAGACTGGGGCTGTCGTCTTGGTGGGTCATGGTATTACCAATCTATTTATTGCTAGAGAGTTAAAAAAGCGAGGATGGCGCGGCCCTCGAACGCCAAAATTAGAACACTGGGGATGTACAACTTATAGCCTTTGATTTTGGATTCCATCCTTCAGCCCAAGCTATGCTATGACACCTTGTCATTCGAAAAAGTTTGCAGGTTTAATCGGCGGAAACCCCAGCCCCAGCGCCTTCAACTAAAACCGGCTGATGGTAGGAATCCGGCTTATCTCCTACGGTGGCGCCCCCGTTAATCATGCCTTGTAGACTGGGTTCAAAGAAGGTGTAGGGAAAGCGACTTTCAGGACGGCTGACGGCGTCTAAACGTTGTTGCAGCTCTGTCGGAATCTCAAAATCTAGGGCGCCGAGATTATCTTGCAGTTGATGCAGTTTGGTGGCTCCAATGATAACGGAAGCCACCGCGGGACGATGCGCTACCCAGTTCAACGCTATCTGGGCCATGGAGCGAGTGAGTTCCTTCGCCACTCTTTCTAATTCCGCCACGATCGCCCAGTTTTTTTCGGTAAATTTGTTGAATGCGGGGTTGCCGCTGTTGGCCAACATTGCCAAACGACCCGAGCCTTCGCCGCCCTGCTCCGAAGGTTTGTATTTACCGGAAAGCAGTCCGCTAGCCAGGGGCGACCAGACCATAATGCTGGAGCCTAAGGTCTTCGCCATCGCCGTATACTCAAACTCGATGTTGCGCTCTGCCAGGGAATATTCCAATTGCACAGTGCTAATGGGTTCCCAGCGTCGTTCGTTCGCCAGGGTCTGGGCTTGGGCCACATACCAGGCGGGCGCGTCGGACAGGGCCACATAGCGGACCTTACCGGAGCGCACTAGATCATCCAAGGTGCGCATCACTTCTGCTGCTGGCGTCACCTGATCCCAAGTGTGGAGCATATAGACATCAATGTAGTCGGTCCCGAGACGTTGGAGCGACCCCTCTACGGCCCGGAGAATATTTTTGCGTCCGTTGCCTCCTGCATTGGGGTTGCCGGGTTCGGCATTGTAGCTGAACTTGGTGCTGATGACGACGAGATCGCGCGTCCCGCTATCCTTCACAAACCGTCCCAGCATCCGTTCGCTGTTACCATTGGTATACAAATCCGCCGTGTCGATAAAGTTGCCGCCCGCTCCTAAATAGGCGTCAAACAGTTGGCGAGCATTGGTCTCATCCGCTCCCCAGCCCCAGTCATCGCCGAAGGTCATTGTACCCAACGCCAGGCGGCTGACTTTCAGTCCGGTGTTGCCTAAGGTGTAATAGTCCATGAATTTCCTCCTGTAGCGGAATGAACTGTAAAAGCCTTATCTTTGGCTTACAATCACTACTATCAAACAATTCTCAAATTAATTCTTGTAGCTGATTGCTGAGTTTTGGTAAAAAGTTGCGCTCTGTTAATTCGCTTGGCAAGACCCTATGCAAAGCCAGATTAACTTTGTCGATAGCCAGACCCTGTCACCCAGACCAGACGTAACCGCCGGACAGATCATCGTGTCCAGCAAAGAGTTTGACTGGGATGGAATTTATATCGAAAAAGGAGAGAATGAAGAGTTTACTCCAAGCGACGTTACCGTTCCTCAGCATTACTTCGCCATGAATGTTGGTCCCGCCTTTGATTGGGAATGGAAGGATGGCAAAACCTTTCGAACGCACCGTTACGATACCGGAGATCTGTGGGTCAATCCAGCGGGCGTTCCCTTTTCCCATCGTATTAGCGGGCGTAACCAATTCGTTTTGCTGACGCTCGATCCCAGCAAAATTCCTGAACTGCTTCCTGATCAACCGCTGCTCGAACGTCTGGTCTTCCGACGACAGCATCGGTCCCAAGATAGGCATCTGCAAGCACTGATTCAAGCACTCCTGATCGAGGCAGAGATGGGGGGACCGAATGGTCGGCTTTACGCAGACACCCTATCGACGGCGTTAGCGACCCACTTTGTAAATCACTACAGCGTCGACTGTCCGGTTGATTTTTCTAGTCCGCCCCCGATTGAACGTCAACGGTTGGGGCGGATCATTGACTATATTGAGGCCAATCTCACTGAGGACATCAGTCTGTCAGACTTAGCTCTTGAGGCGGGTTTAAGTAAGTTTCATTTTTCCCGGCTATTCAAAGAAGCCATAGGCGTTACGCCCCACAAATATTTGGTGAAACGTCGCATTGAGCAGGCCGCCCAAGTTCTCAGAAAGGGAGACTTCACAATTGCTCAAGTTGCCCATAGGTTTGGATTTACCGATCAATCTCACTTCACGCGTGTGTTTAAGCAGGTCAAGGGGTTAACGCCAAAGCGCTTCATTAAGTTGCTAAACCAGCTTGTCTAATAAGAGTCGATGTAGTTTTCTATACACGCATGCTTGAGTTTCTTGGTATTAAATAAGCAAAGAATTTTGTGTCTTCAAGTATGAAGAAAATAAGAAGAATGAAGGTTTTCCGACGGCAAAAACCGCACGGTCACTTAATTTTTTCTAAGAGTTCGTTTGAAACATACTGTCATTGCCTTTGCCGCCATCGCCATCGAAAACGAGCGGGATGAGGATCTAGGCGATGGCAGCCCTCCTCAGGCGCCGGGTGGATTTCTGACTATCCTGGACCTGACTGGGTCCCCTAAAACTTGGAGAGCCAGGTCCGTCAATCTCAATGGAGTCGCCGATAAATTTCCCAATGATCCAGAACCTGAATACGTTGACATCAATGAGGATAACGTTGCAGTCGTCACCCTGCAGGAGAATAACCATATCGTACTGGTCGATCTGCCAACTGGTCGGATCTTGAACGACTGGAGAGCTGGCAGTGCTGATCTCGACCAGATTGACACGATTGAGAATAACTTGATTGAACTCAACAGCAGTCTACCTGACATTCCCAGGGAGCCAGACGGCGCCACTTGGCTCAATACCGAGATACTCTGGCCACCGCCGATGAGGGGGACCTGGATGGAGGCAGCCGAGGCTTTACCCTGTTCAACCAGAATGGGCAGGTTTTGTTTACCCCAGGCAACCAGATTGAACATGCGGTGGTTCACTTGGGACATTATCCCAAAGTTCGGTCTGCAAGCAAGGGCAATGAACCTGAAAATGTCGAATTTGGTCGTTATGGCGATGATGACTGTAGTCGAGCGCGATAATCAGGCCGGGCCTGACGCCACGATCAAGCGAATCTATCGGTTCTCTATTTCTGGACTGACCCCAACCGGCAATCCTTCCGGCTTTCCAGTCGTCAGCAAACGACTGGTGCGTGACCTAATCCCTGACTTGCAAGCGACTGGAGGGTTGGTCGTGGAAAAAATCGAAAGCCTGACAGTGTTGCCGGATGGCTCAGCGTTGATTGTTAACGACAACGATGGCTTGGATGATAATAATGGTGAAACCCAACTTTTGAGATTACCTAACCTGTTATAAGGTTAGGGTTTGGCTTGCTTAGGCGATGCCTGTTTATAAGCAATCAAGTTTGTTGGGACAAAAACCAGAGTCCCAACAAACTTAAATTGAGTTTGCATGCGGTTGCTCAAGTCACTTTCGTATCAGCTTCATGACTGAAGCATCCGGGACCGGCTCTCCCGCTTCTAAAGAAGGGCTCGCATTGGATTCTGGCTCAGGGATGAATCATAAACCTGATTCTGAGGGTTAGGAAATTGATCCTATTGCGGAAGACTTCATTTTAGAGAAATATTAAGTTTTGCAAAACAATTTCATTTTTGGCGCACAAAAACAGGTTTGATTGATTAGGCTTTCGATATGCAAACTCGTAATGAGTATGACTTTATACGCTTGCTTAAGTTCCTGAGTCTAATTAATTGCTTGGTAAGCTTCTAGCTTTGCCGATCTAGTTTTGCTGGGGCGACTCGAATAGGGTTGACTATGTGCGCAAACTCAAGAAATTTAATAATTTTCCCGAATGCTAGTGTCCTAGCACATTCGCGATCTAAGGTTTTGTCTAGACCAAGTGGTCAGGCTATGGAGCGTTTATTGAGGGCTAACTCTTCGCCCCTTGGAGGGGTTAACAGATTAAAGCCTTCAGCAAAACTGGAGGTCGCCTAACTTTTATAACTGTCCCTGTAGAGAGCAGATAACACTAGGGTAGTGTCTCTACTCATCAATCTCGTAGTTAAGAAGTATTTAACTGATGTTGAATGTGAGTAAGGAGCTGGGCAAATGTTGTTTAATCATGAGGGCCAGCGTGTCCCTGAAGTAACCTTTCGGATATTTGCAGAGGTAGGTTGGTGCGAACTTTCGACGGCGGATCTCTTTAATCATAAAACCGTGGTGGTGTTCGCTGTGCCGGGGGCCTTTACCTGCCCACATTCTCCTATTCAACTATTAGGCTACAACGAGTATGCCGAGGTATTCCGAGCAAACGGGGTTGATGAAATTCTTTGCATTTCGGTGAATGATCCGTTTTCGCTAGCGAGTTGGGCTCAAGAAGAGGGAGCCGATCAGGTGCGATTTATCCCCGATGTGAATGGTGACTTTACCCGCGAGATGGGGATGATGGCGGACCTTTCTGATAAAGGGATGGGGCTCCGCTCTTGGCGCTATTCCATGCTGGTGAAAGACGGGGTTATTGAAAAAATGTTTGTAGAACGAGACGGCTTTGAGGCGATGCCCGTGGTTTCTAATGCTGAGATAATGTTGAACTATATTAACCCAGAGGCCAAGAAACCCGAGCAGACGGCTGTGCTGATGCAAATGTGGCGGACGATGCTATCCGCCTAGAAAAAAGGTGACGCATAAAAGAAAGAAAAAAACACACCACAATACACGATAGGAAAAACTATGAGTAGCGAAGGCAAATGCCCGTTTATGGGCGGAACTCAGAAATTCACAGCTGGTCATGGCACGGCGAACCGAGACTGGTGGCCAAATCAGTTGAACCTGAAGATACTCAATCAGCACTCATCTCAGTCCAATCCGATGGGCGAGGCTTTCAACTATGCTGAGGCGTTCAAGAGCCTTGACTTTGCCGCCCTGAAGGCAGACATCTTCGAGCTGATGACTACGTCTCAGGATTGGTGGCCAGCCGATTACGGTCACTATGGACCGCTCTTCATCCGGATGGCCTGGCACAGCGCAGGCACGTATCGTATCGGCGACGGTCGCGGCGGCGCGGGCACGGGCAACCAGCGGTTTGCGCCAATCAACAGTTGGCCCGACAACGCTAATCTCGATAAAGCGCGTATGCTGCTTTGGCCAATCAAGCAGAAATACGGAAGGAAAATCTCGTGGGCCGACCTGATGATCCTTGCCGGCAACTGCGCCCTGGAGTCGATGGGATTCAAAACGTTAGGTTTCGCCGGCGGGCGCGAAGATATTTGGGAACCCGAAGAAGACATTTACTGGGGTCCTGAGACCGAATGGCTGGGCGACAAACGCTACACTGGCGATCGCGAACTCGAAAATCCTCTTGGCGCGGTTCAAATGGGCCTCATCTATGTGAATCCGGAAGGACCGAACGGCAATCCTGACCCGGTTGCTGCGGGCCGAGACATTCGCGAAACCTTCGGGCGGATGGCGATGAATGATGAGGAGACAGTCGCGCTCACTGCCGGTGGACATACCTTCGGCAAATGCCACGGCGCTGGCGATGCGGCGCTTGTGGGTCCCGAACCCGAGGGCGCTAGCATTGAGGAGCAAGGCCTAGGCTGGAAGAGCAGCTTCGGCGACGGCAAAGGGGTTCACACCATCACCAGCGGCATCGAAGGCGCATGGACCACCAACCCGGTGAAATGGGACAACAACTACTTCGAAAACCTTTTTGGTTATGAGTGGGAGCTGGTGAAAAGTCCTGCCGGCGCTCATCAGTGGGCGCCCAAAGGCGGCGCTGGCGCGGATACGGTGCCGGACGCACACGACCCATCAAAGCGGCATGCTCCCATAATGACTACGGCGGACATGGCCATGAGAATGGACCCCATCTACGAGCCGATTGCGCGGCGCTTCCTTGAGAACCCAGATCAGTTCGCAGACGCGTTCGCCCGTGCCTGGTTCAAGCTGACGCATCGCGATATGGGCCCCCGCATACGCTATCTCGGCCCGGAGGTCCCAGCGGAAGAGTTCTTGTGGCAAGATCCCATCCCCCCAGTCACTCATGAATTGATTGATGAGCAGGACATCGCCGCCCTCAAGGGCAAGATCCTCGCTTCGGGACTGTCTGTTTCCCAACTGGTCTCGACAGCCTGGGCGTCAGCGTCAACGTTCCGCGGCTCCGACAAGCGCGGGGGGGCGAACGGAGCGCGCATTCATCTAGCGCCGCAGAAGGATTGGGAAGTTAACCAACCGGACCAACTGGCAACTGTACTGCAGACTCTTGAGGGTATCCAAAAGGAGTTCAACGACGCACAATCAGGCGGGAAGCGGGGGTCGCTTTTGGGAGGCATCCAGAAAGCGTTCAATAAATTACAGTCGGGCGGGAAGCGGGTTTCGCTGGCCGACTTGATTGTCCTGGGCGGATGCGCTGGGGTTGAGCAAGCGGCGAAGAACGCCGGGCGCGACGTGACGGTCCCCTTCAAGCCTGGACGCACGGATGCGTTGCAGGAGCAAACAGATACGGACTCCTCGGCTGTACTCGAGCCGAGGGCGGACGGGTTCCGCAACTACCTCAAAGGTGAACACGCTCTATCTGCGGAGGAATTGCTGGTGGATCGGGCGCAGTTGCTGACGCTGACGACGCCTGAGATGACGGTTCTCGTCGGTGGCCTACGCGTCCTTAACGCCAATGTCGGACAGATCAAGCACGGTGTTTTCACCAAGCGGCCAGAGGCGTTGACCAATGACTTCTTTATAAACCTGCTTGACCTTAGCACGACGTGGAAGGCGACTTCTGACGCTGAAGATGTCTTCGAGGGGCGCGATCGCGCCACGGGCGAACTCAAGTGGACCGGCTCCCGCGTCGACCTCATCTTCGGTTCAAACTCTCAGCTCCGAGCCCTTGCGGAAGTCTACGGATGTGAGGACTCGCAGGAGAGATTTATGCATGACTTTGTGGCGGCGTGGGACAAGGTGATGAACCTTGATCGCTTTGACCTCGCCTAGTCCCAACGAAAAGGGTTTCCAGGGGTTCTAAGCCTAGCTTCAACCGATCATCGGGTGATCAGAATTAGGTTGAGACTACGCAGACCTGCGGAAATCCTAAACGCGGATGGAAAGCAGAGACAAAAATGGGGGAGGCGTTTCAACTTGTCTTGAAACGCCTCCCTAACTTTAGGCCCTTCCTACAAAAACGTGACATCCAGCACCATGCTCCGACGTGAGACACCGACCTGATTGACCACAGATAGATGCCATGACCCTGGATTGGTGTCAAAGCATTGAGGGGAGGTGACTCGCCCAGTGTTCGGATCGCTATCCGGGTTCTTAACATTGCACCGTCCACCGATGAAGCGGGTCTGGGTGTTATACTCTAGACGGCTGAAATCTTGACTTTCTTGAATGACTGAAAATTCAAGGACAACAAGCTCTCCAAGCGTGGCTTATGTTCTGTTCCAGTTTTCTTCAGGCAATCTTCAATAGCGGTCTTGAAGTCAGCAAAATCGCTATAGTATTTGGAATACAAACATTCGTTGCGCACAAAGCGCCAGAGCCGTTCAATCAAGTTCAAATGAGGCGAATAGGATGGCAAGTACAACAACTCGATGTCCAATATATCGGCTAAGTCCCGCACCAATTGACACTTTTGATAACGGGCATTGTCCAGGACGATAGTAATGGGGGTTGGCAGCTCCAAAGCCGCCACCTTCAGCAACATCAGGCAAATGCTTTGGGAATTGATATAGGTCTGATTGGTGACTGTGATCACCTCTTGGGTGACCGCGTTAATCGCCCCCAAGACATTGAAGCGTTTACGACCCGATGGGGAGGGAATAAAGATGCGCTCAAAACACCAGATAAACCCCAGATAGGCGCGATAGACAAAGTGCGCCGCATCCATGAACAAGACGGTGCGCTCCCCCGCCTTAGCCTCCTCCAACCTGGGTTCTAGTTGTTCAACTCGAAACGCCTCTTGCTCTTCAATCTTGTCGGGGTCAGCACTTTTGCCGGGAACAAACCCCACTTTACGGCAAGCTAACCCGATGCGTTTGAGAAAGGCTCTGATCTGAGTTGGACTGCGTTTGATGCCAGTGAGTCGTTCAATCTCTGCTTGCGCTTCAGCCACTGTGCGGGGTGGGTGCTCCTCAAAGTGGGCTTTTAGGGTTTCAGCATGGGGGTTGAGTTTACTGGGACTTCCCTTGTAGTTCAACCGTTTCAGTCCCTCAATCCCGTCTGCTTGATACTGCCGTAGGTAAACCGTCAAGGTGGTTTTGCTGATGTCGCACAAGTGTCGAATCTCTTGGTGAGCCATTCCTTGACTCTTGAGATAGAGCACGTCCATTTTCTTTTGAACTTTGGGATGAGGGTAGTGGTAGCGCTCGAATCGGAGTTGTTCAATGTCGGCTGGGCTAAATTCGACTTGGATCATGATTCACTGGGATGGATAGAGGCACACTTATGAATGCCTAGAATACCGAATCTAGGGCCGTCGAAAAAGTCCATCCCTCTATCGCGCGGAGTATATATCCTGATAGTGGGCAGTGTTGACTAGACAAGCTATGAAAACTGACTATCAAGGACATGATCATGCTTACCGGCGAAAACGCAATGATCCAGATTATGCAGGCTGGATTAAACACGATGAATTAGCTGAAAACTGGAGCCTCAGTTGGCGGCCTTTGCTTCAGAAAAAGGCATTTCCAAAACAGGGAAAGCCTCTGGAGATGGGGTGCGGAGCGGGAAATCTCAGTATTAATTTCGCCCAAGCAGGATACGAGGTAACTGGCGTTGATATCGCTCCAACCGCTATAGATTGGGCGATCGAAAATGCAGCTAAAGCAGGGGTGAATATTACGTTTATCCAGGGTGATGTACTGGAGAGGACTGAAATTGCTGATGGGTCTTTTGATATTGCTTTAGACGGTTATTGTTTTCACTGCATCATAGGCCGCGATCTCGCCCAATTTTTACGCACAGCCCACCGCATTCTTAAAAACAGCGGCATCTTAGTCATCAATTCGATGTGTAATGAAGTACCCTCAAGCTGGCGCGATCGATTTAATCCTAAAACTCGCTGCCTCATGCGTAACGGTCTGGCAACCCGTTACATTGGCGATTCCAACGACATCCTGCAAGAGATTATCCAGGCCGCATTTAAAATTTTGGATGTAGAACTTGTCCCCCCTAAAAATCAGGAGGATCTTGCAGATCTGCAAGTAATTGCGGAAAAGAGATAAGAAATATTGTGGCTTTTGCCCGCATAGAGCGAATGTATCCAGTTGGTGTGGCTACCTCTACCGCTCCCCTATTGTTAATCTACGTAGCTAATCTACGTGGCGATATTTCATGATGGTAGGCAGCGCTGACTTTTACTTTTATAGGAGCTATTGGCAATGGGTGCTTGGAGTGTCGCCCACCCTACTTTCTACTCTTCAGCTTCGATAATTTGATCAACCGTCAATTCTAAACTTGGAAAAGTAGAGCAAGGAACTCCCTCACCTGGCAGATATTCCGCCTTCTGATAAATCTCGTCGCTTAGCGTCAATACAATGACCTTTGGCCCCTTTCCTCGCTGACAGTACTTTGCTGGAATCTGCCCCTTGTAGTCCACAATCCAATACTCCGGTGTCCTTAGCGCCTCGTATTCTTCTTGCTTGTCGACTAAGTCTGTACTCCAGTTACCAGAGGCAATCTCCACAATCAGTTTTGGCGCTGTGCGAATGCCTGGTCTACGCTCCTCCCGTCGTGTCGCCGGACGGTCAATCACTGCAATATCGGGCCTTCTTCCCCGTACATTGTCAATCATCAAGGCATTCCGCTTGCGTACTGAGTAGTTCAGCTTTTGCCTTCGATACTGGAGTTCAAACATAAACGATAAAAACTCCAAGATCTCCTCATGCCAATCATCGGGTTCCGGTATCAGAACTAACCTGCCGTCGACTAATTCATATTCATTGATTTCGTTACCATCCTCAAAATCAATGAACTCTGTAAAGGTTAGCGATCGCGCAATAGATTGGATCATAGCGATTTTAGCTTCCAGAGAAACTCAAGTTGCTTGAGCCATCGTTGTTAAGCCATTGTAACTTGCTCCTAGAAGCGATCTGGCTTACAAATTCACCATTGGCGCTTGAAACAGCTTGAATGACGCTTTGTTAAGCTAAACAAGCAGGACATGTCCCTGTGAAGCGGGAGATGGGATGCGATCTCCGATAGGCCTTACCTTGAGGAGATTGATTATGTCTGATCCCAAATGCGCGTCCCTGATCTTGAACCGGCCTTAGACACTGATTAAGATGAGCCTTCTAACCCTGCAATCGATTAAAAAAGACTTCGGCGTTAAGGAAATTCTGAGGGACGCCAGCTTTAGCATCGATCCAAACGACAAAGTAGGGCTGATCGGCGTTAATGGATCAGGCAAATCAACCCTGCTGAAGATGATGGCGGGCATTGAGCCCATTGACGGCGGGCAGCGTCTGGTCAGATCTGGGGCCAAGATTGTCTATCTGCCCCAGCAACCTGATTTGGATGAGGATCGCACCGTTCTCGACCAGGTCTTTGCCGATAGCAGCGACCAAATGAAGCTGGTGCGGCAATATGAAGACCTATCCCACCGGATTGGCCAAGCGCAAGGGGCTGAACTAGAAACCCTAATGTCCCAACTGGCCAGCATTAGCGAACAGATGGAATCAGTCGGGGCTTGGGAACTGGAAACCAACGCCAAAATTATCCTCAGCAAGTTAGGGATTGACACCTTTGACGCTCGGGTGGGCGACCTCTCCGGCGGCTACCGCAAACGAATCGCCCTGGCCACTGCGCTACTCTCCGAACCCGATCTACTGTTGATGGATGAACCGACGAACCACCTTGACGCTGAATCTGTGGAGTGGCTACAGGCTTATCTGGATCGGTTCCGGGGGGCCATCTTGCTGATTACCCACGATCGCTATTTTCTCGACCGCGTCACTAAGCGAATTTTAGCCATTGACCGAGGCGATCTGTACACTTATGCCGGCAATTACGCCTATTATCTAGAGAAAAAAGCCCTGGAAGAAGAATCCGACGTCAAAAGCCAGCAAAAGCATAAAGGCGTGCTGCGGCGGGAGCTGGAATGGCTGAAACGGGGACCCAAAGCACGAAGCACGAAACAAAAGGCGCGGATCGATCGGATCCGCGACATGCAGGACAAGACTTTCAAAGAAACCCAAGGCAACGTGGAGATTGACACGCCCGGGCGACGCATCGGCAAAAAGGTGATCGAACTCACTAACGTTTCAAAAGCCTACGACGGACATACCTTGATCCAGGATTTCACCTACAAATTTAGTCCCCGCGATCGCATCGGCATTATTGGCGGGAATGGGGCGGGAAAATCCACCTTAATGAATATCATCACCGGACGCATTCAACCCGATGCTGGCGAAGTAGACATTGGGTCCACCATCCACATCGGTTACTTTGACCAACATTCCGATAACTTGCTCTCCGCCCTTAACCAAAATCAACGGGTCATTGACTATCTCAAAGAAGTAGGCTCTTTTGTGAAAACAGCGGATGGAACTCAGATTAGCGCCTCCCAGATGCTGGAGCGTTTTTTGTTTCCAGCAGCGCAACAATATGCGCCCATCCATAAATTATCCGGCGGAGAAAAGCGGCGTCTGTTTCTCCTTCGGGTGCTAATGAGCGCCCCTAACGTGCTGATTTTGGACGAGCCGACCAATGACCTGGATGTGCAAACTCTAGCCGTCTTAGAAGACTACCTGGAGAATTTTAACGGCTGCGCGATCGCTGTCTCCCACGACCGCTACTTTCTAGATCGCACCGTCGACACAATTTTTGCCCTGGAGCCTGGAGGGAACCTGCGTCAATATCCCGGCAATTACTCA
>JASJDH010000287.1 GCA_030065175.1 Leptolyngbyaceae cyanobacterium MO_188.B28
ACTGGCGTATCATTGACGTCGATATTGACGGTAACCGGGGCAGAGGTGGCGCCGTCATTATCTTGCACTGTGTAGGTGAATGTCTCTGGGCCGCTGAAGCCAGCATTGGGGGTGTAGGTAATCTCCCCGGTTGTGGCGTTGATGCTGGTGGTTCCATTGGTGGGAGCAGTGGCAATGGTGACGGTGGCCGGGTCAAGCGTCCCATCGCTGTCGCTGTCGTTGGCTAGAACATCAATAACGACGGGAGTGACTTCATTGGTGGCGTCGCTATCGTCTGTCCCCACTGGCGTATCATTGACGTCGATATTGACGGTAACCGGGGCAGAGGTGGCGCCGCCATTATCTTGCACTGTGTAGGTGAATGTTTCTGGACCGCTGAAGCCAGCATTGGGGGTGTAGGTAATCTCCCCGGTTGTGGCGTTGATGCTGGTGGTTCCGTTGGAAGGAGCTGTGGCAATGGTGACGGTGGCCGGGTCAAGCGTCCCATCGCTGTCGCTGTCGTTGGCTAAGACACCAATAACGACGGGAGTGACTTCATTGGTGGCGTCGCTATCGTCCGTCCCCACTGGCGTATCATTGACATCGACATTGACGGTAACCGGGTCAGAGGTGGCGCCGCCATTATCTTGCACTGTGTAGGTGAATGTTTCTGGACCGCTGAAACCAGCATTGGGGGTGTAGGTAATCTCCCCGGTTGTGGCGTTGATGCTGGTGGTTCCGTTGGTGGGGGCTGTAATAATGGTGACGGTGGCCGGGTCAAGCGTCCCATCGCTGTCGCTGTCGTTGGCTAGAACATCAATAACGACAGGGGTGACTTCGTTGGTGCTGGCATTATCAGTGGTCCCGACTGGGCTGTTGTTTGGCAACTCACGGAAATCGACATCGCCTGCACCGTTTGCGTTGGGCAAGGTGGAGGGATCATCGACACTACCGTCGGGATCAGTGTAGGTGGGAGCTGTGGCGATCGCACCCGCTTCAGCGCTATCTAAGATGCTATCACCGTCACTGTCTGTATCCAGGTAATCGGGAGTAGTGTCAGAGTTGGGTAAGGCGTCGTCGGTGTTGACAGGAGGGGTGAATGTGCCGCCAAAGTCGCCTGTGGAGCCATCGTTGGAATCGAACAGGTCGATCACCCCATCGCCATCGGCGTCATTGTCCGTCACATCGCCGTCATTAGCCGTGTAGCCAGCCGTAAGTCGGGCTTCTACGGTGTCAGGGATACTGTCGCCGTCGGAGTCGAGGTCGAGAAAATCGAAAACGCTATCACTATCTGTGCTGGTGGGGATAACTTGTGTTCCATTCGTCACTTCTCCGGCGCCGCTACCGCTATCAAGGGTGTCTACAGCATCGGCCAGACCATCGTTATCGGTATCATTTGCGGCGGGATCATCAGCAATGTCATCGCGCACGCCATCGTTATTGGTATCCACGACGCTGGCGTCTTGACCACTTTCTACAAGGTCGCTGATGCCATCGTTGTCAGAATCAAGGTCGAGGTAATCGGGAGCGCCGTCATTATCCGTGTCTGGCGCCTCAGACGGTGAAAGGGTTACTGAAAACTGTGGGAAGAAGCCCCAGAGCATCTCGCTGCTACCCGAGTTAAAGGCGAACAACGACGCTGTGGTTTGGGGCGTGTCAAAGTTAAATTGAACATTGTGGTTGTTAATTTCGCCGGTCATGTTGACCAGGACATCTGACAGGGTGTTATCTATAGCCGTGACCTGAGTAAACTGAACCAGGTTATTTAGGTCATTACTACCATCAGGGTCAGTCAGAACAAAATTTCCAATATCATTCGCTGTGCTCGTATCCACGCTGACAACAGAACCTGCTGGACTGCTAGATCCACCCGTTCCTAACGGTGTCCATGTGCCTGATTCGCTCCAGGCATAGGCGTCTCTAACAGCAGACGTACTCAAACTGTCAATGTCTAATACTTGCAATTCAGACAGTGAAAATGGAGTCGGTGAATTGACTGTCGTGTAGATCAGTTCTATGACTTCAGTATTGTCCACATTCGCGCCAGTACTTTCGATACGACCTGTGCTTGTATCGAAAGTAAATGGCGCACCGGCTGATGTGTTAGGGCCTTGATAGATGTCTACAACATACTGGCCAGTCGGATCTGATAGTCTTAACCCATTGGGGTTGCCCGGAATGACTCCTGCCGGAATAGACGAGACTTGATCTAAGGTGACGACGGCTCGTTCATCAAGATTGCTATAGACATACAGGTAAAGATCCGGGATTTGCTAGGCCGCTTCAACACCAAGGGATTTGCAATATTTGCCCATTAAAGCAGTGATCTCGTTGGGGGTCTGACTAAAGTAGAGTAATCCCTCATCCACCTGCGCAATTAAATCCTCAAACTGCTTAAAATGCCGCAGATGGGTGCTGCGCTTTTTGAGTTTCTTCCACAAATACTCAATCGGATTGAAGTCAGGAGAATAGGCGGGCAACTGGAATAAGGTGATGCGATCAACATGGTCTTGGAAAAATTCTTTAGTGGCTTTGCTGGTGTGATACCTAGCCCCATCCTGAATCAGAATAATGTGTTGTTTGGTCTGCTGGAGAACTTCCGATAGGAAATCAGTGTAGGATTGAGAATTAAACCGTCCCGTCTGGCCTTTATAGAAAAACTGACCGGAACGGTAGTCAATCAAACCAAAGACCTTGTAAGCTTTACGCTTGCCGCTGGTAGGAACCGTCGGTTGCCGCCCTTTGATGCTCCAGGTGTAGCTCAACGAACCCCATTGGGCGAAACTGGCCTCGTCGCCGAAGAGGATCAGGGCATTTTTAGCGGCGGCCAAACGCAAAATCTCAGGCCAAGTTTCCGCCATCCATTCTTTGCGTTTCGCCTCATTGAGATGGTCTGAGATGAATCGCGCTTTTTGAAAGGAAAACCCTAAGTTCCTCAACAATGTACTGACATAGTGGGGGTGATAGGAAACGCCAAAGCGCTTCTCAATCAGGTCTTGAACCATCATCGCACTCCAACAGGCGCACTCGTATCCAGCCTTGAGCGGACCTGCTTTGACCCATGATTTGAGCTGTTGACGTTGACGACCGGTCAGTTTGCTCCGACGGCCTGGCGCGGTTTTGTATTTGAGACTGGTCAGACCTCGTTTGAGGAACGAGTGCAGATAATCCCGCACTGTTTGCTCGCCCAGTCCAAAGGTCTGGGCGACTTGAGTCACTGAATCGCCTCGCCCCAGTTGCAGCAGTGCACTGATGCGTTTGACTAACCGTAAGTTCTCAGTGGCGTAAGTCAGGCGAAGTTTAGCTTCGATCCGTTGGCGAGTCGATGGGGTAAAACGGAGCTTGAATTGCTTGAGCACGCTGATGATTCCCGATATTGTAGAGACACTGATCATGACTCAGGGTAACAGGATTTACGTGACTGCTTTGGAGTCGATAGACTTCGCCTAAAATCACAGATCTTTTTCTGAACGTCTATAGTAAGCGATCGTAGGTCTGTTTGGTTTCCGGAGGATTCAAATCACGTATTTGATTCTCGATCGCGTCGAGGATAGCGGCTCTTGCTTTTAGATTTGGAGCAGGGGTCGAAGATTTGCGGGAGGAAGAATGAAGTTTTTGCCAGTCTTTAGAGCGCTTACGGACCATGATGCAATAGGGGATGAATAAATCAATCTAAACTGGATTGGGCTATAGCTTATAGTGATCGCTTTTATTGAGCCAGTTGTACTTGTACCAGTTGTATTTGTAGTAGATATTCGATTAAGGGGCGAAAAATAACCGCCGCCGCCGCCAGAACCACGGCGACAGCTAATCCTTGCAGGCGTTCTGAGAGGAGATCGCCCCGCTCAATCATCTTCTCAATTCGTTCATCAATTTTCTCAGAGTGCTTATCATAATGGATAACCCGTTCCTCCTGCCGATCTAGGCGAGCATTGATAGACTGGATTTCTTAAAAATGGCGTCCAATGTATTGTCGCTTTCGCCCTCTCCCGGATTATTTGAGAGCGCCATGGGTATCTCAGCTGAGAATCTACTCCATTAGGCTAGCATCTCAATTCTTCTTGGGGATTTCGGGACATTAAAAGCAGAAAGCTGATGATCAGCGGGAAGCTGCAACAGAGATACAGCCCTGGCTTATAGGAACCCAATTGGTCCTTGAAAACCGCTAGCAGTGAGGGGCCTAAGGCGCTGGCGATCACCATGCTCATCATTTGCACACCCGAAATCGCCCCCAGATGGGCGCGGCCAAAATAGCGAGGCAGCGTCACTGTGGCCAGTGTGCCAAAACAGCCCCCGCTGACTCCTAACGCCAGTATTGCGATCGCCCGGAATTCCGTCACGCCAATATTCGCCATTCCGGAAAACCCCAGAACTTGAGCGGTCATCATCAACACATACAGTAACTTCAGGTCTAAGCGATCAGACGCCATCCCAATCAGATACCCCACCGATGTAGAGACCACAGCCATCGGCAAGAACAAGCTGACCGCTTGAGTCTCCGATAATCCCGCTGCGGCCCCGATATCGACAATATGAAACGTTATGCCAGTATACACTAAGGCTTGCGAAGACAAGGCCAGCGTTGACGCCCAAAACGCTAGTGTCTTTAAAGCGTCCCCCCGAGTGAAGTTTCTCTGGCCTGCGTTATGCGAAGACGATGTTTTATCAAGTGAAATGCTTGTCGTCCCATCCATGTTGAGACCACATTCCTCTGGATTATCCCGAAAAAAAATCCAGCCGATTCCTCCCATCACCCCACCAACAACCAAAGCTAAGCTGAACCAGGCCCCGCGCCAGCCTGCTGCGCCAATGCAATAGCTGAGCAGCAATGGAGCGGCAGCAAAGCCAAAGGACACAAATACCCCAGATAATCCAGAAACAAATCCTCGCCGTCGATCAAACCATTTACCTAGGGTATTGCGGCTAGCCATTGTCAACATGCCCTGACCACTAAACCGCAGACTGGTGAATCCCAAGGTCAGCAATATCACTGCGATTGTGGAGGAGGAGACTAGCGGGAATTGGTTTGCGATTAGGGTGGCGATGCGATCGCTGACACTTAAATAACATAGTGTTACGGCCAGCCAGGTAGACGCGATCAAGACGGTGATGCGGGCGCCAAAGCGATCGAGTAGTAACCCGCCAAAGGGAAGCAAGAGGCCGCTGGTGAGTGTACCGACCAGATAAGCATTACTCAGCGTTAACCGGGAAATCCCAGTTGCGGCTAATAGATGATCGGTAAAGACGCTAACCCCTGCCGTTTGCCCCGGAATACTCATCAATATCCCCAGGGTTGTCACCCCCAAAATCACCCAACCGTAGAAGAGAGGAAAGCGACTGGGCTGAAACGGATAATTGGGATGGAGCAGCGTTGTTGACTTGAGCTTGTCGGCTAAATCAGCAGTTAGCTGCCTGGTGGAGTGGGTGGACGGTTTCATAGGAATAGCTCCCTGCTGTGATGCAAACCCAAAAACATCCAGTTTAGCCAATCTGGAGGATTCAGTAGGAGAATAATCTCAGTAGGAAAATAGCCAATGACGCCTTGATTACAGGCTATGCATTGGTGACGTCGCCATTAGATAGAATCATACAGATATTGATTATGATTTTCGGAGGCGTCTATTAAGTCCCCGGTAACCGGATTGTTTCCAAGTCCCCCAATGAGGTCATTTTTGACGGTTGGCGTCAACATAATGAGAACGTCCTCTTAAAAGATGTTGACCTCATTCAGTACAAGAGTCCCCTTCTCTCAATTACTCCACCCTATGAATGTTTATGACATCTTGAGTCAGACCCAACGACAGCGGATCAGTGATGGAGAAGCCGCCCCGATCCTCAGTGGCTGTGGGGCAGCGACCCGCCTATTGGCGCTGGTCTGGTCTCAACTAGGAGATTTCGACACCCTCGAATATGCCTGGTGGTTGCGTCGAGAGGCTGAGCAGCTTGAGGCTAAGGGCCTGGTTATCCGCGCCGTGGGTATCGGCGATCGCGCCGCGGGCCAACGATTCTGCGAATATACTGGATTCCCTGCAGACTGGCTATTTGTCGACCCCCATGCAGACTTACACCGCCAACTTGAACTCTATCCCGGCCTTTCGCTTAAGCTTCCTGGGCTTTCAGCCTCCCAAAACACTTACCTCAATTTGCTGCTGATGTGCGCTGGCGTCGGTAGTCCTGGCACTCTATCCGAGGTGTTTCGCGGCTATATTGGCGATCGCCGCGCTCCCCAGTTAATTCAAGAGGAGGAAGTTGTCAGGGCGGCTCCTTTGCCTCCAATCAAAGGCTCATTTTTTAATCTGGCGGGGGGCAAAGGGTTTCAGCGGCCGTTCGAACTAGCGACCCTGCGGCTGCGGAATATGGCGGAGTCCCTGAGTCATTGGAATACCTATACGCCGGAAAAAGCTCATCTAAATCAGCGGGGGGGAACTTTTCTATTCGACTCCCAGGGGCAATTACTCTACGAACATCGCGATCGCGGAATTCTTGGCTTTGCTGACAATATGAGCTATCCGCTCTCGTTTCTAGAGAATTTATAGGCAATAGGACTATCTATATCATTGTTTCCTCACCTATTCCGAGAATCACGATTCTGTGACTCCGTGGGAAAAAGTTGACACAACATGGATGTTTATCCAAAGAGGAAAATTCCTTTTTCGGGTGAGATTGTTGTTTCAAACTCAGTGATTTTTGGGGTACAAGGATTTTCGGCAGTAATGATTGTTGCTCCAATTTTTGAGAAATCACCTTGTTTACGGTCGTCAAAAATAATTTCATCTTTTTGCTCTCTTAAGCTTTGTCTATACCTAATGGCGTCTGAACATCTTCTTGAAGTTATTCCTATAAGGCTCCTTAGCGACATCAGCTGAACTTCCCTAATTAGTTAGATGATTTTCAGTTTGATGCCATTATTAACTAAGTTGCGCATCTCACCCCAGGCGATGACAAGTAGTCCTCCCCAGAAAAACATCCTCGTTGTGGACAACTCTCCTGAAATTGTCAGATGCTTATCCGAATCTTTGACAGCGCGAGGATACACCGTTCGAGGAGCGAACAACGGGGAACAAGCCTTACAGATAGCCCGCTCTAACTGGCCTAGTTTAATCTTGCTCGATATTCTGACGCCAGAGATGGATGGGTATCAGGTTTGTCAGGCCCTGAAAGCCCAAAGTGGAGCCAACAATATTCCCGTCATTTTTCTCGCCGCCTTGGATGCAAGTTTTGATATGGCGCGTATATTTTCGGTGGGAGGAGCCGATTTCATCACCAAACCCTTTCAGATCGAAGAAGTCATTGCTAGGGTTAACTATCAATTGGCTCTTCATTCAAACCAAAGTGAAATCAAAACCTTAAATCAAAACCTTGAATCTAAGGTAAAAGAACGAACGGCGTTACTCGTGCAGGCCAATTGTATTTTGTTGGAAGAAATCCGAGTCCGAAGACAAACTGAAGAAGCCCTGAAGGAAGCTCACCAAAGACTTGCCTTCCATGTGGAAAACTCCCCTTTAGCCGTCATGGAATGGGACAGTCAATTGTGTTTACGACGATGGTCTGCGCGCGCTGAATGTGTCTTTGGTTGGTCTGCAGAGGAGGTGATTGGTAAAAGCTGGCAAACCTGGCCGTTTGTGGTCGAATCAGATTTAGAAACCGTTAATGCAGCCGCCTCTCGTCTTTTGAGGGGAGAAGAGTCTCGGAATATTTGCCGAAATCAGAATTTCCGTAAAGATGGAACAACAGTGTACTGTGAGTGGTATAACTCTGTCCTGTTGAATGAAAAAGGACAGCTGATTTCTATTTTATCGTTGGTTCATGATGTCAGCGATCGCGTCCAAGCCGAAAATGCCCTCAAAATCAGTGAGGAGCGCTGGCGTCGATCGATTACTGACGCCCCCTTTCCCATTATGTTGCATTCAGAGAGCGGCGCTGTTTTACAGATCAATACCGTTTGGACTGAACTAACCGGCTATACCCACACAGACATTCCAACGATTTCTGATTGGACTGAACTAGCCTATGGCGAGCTATCTAACTTGGCCAAAGCGCAGATTGATCGACTCTACAGCATTGGTAGCCGAATAGATGAAGATGAAGTCACCATTCAAACCCGCTTTCAGGGGGAAAGGGTTTGGAGTTTTAGCTCCGCCCCCTTGGGAGAACTGGAAAATGGTGAACGGTTAATTATATCCATGGCAATGGATATCACTGATCGAAAACAGATGGAGGCTCAATTAATCCATGATGCACTTCACGACACCCTAACCGGACTTCCCAACCGAACTCTGCTCATGGAGCGTTTAGAAGTCGCCCTAAGGCATATTCATCGGGATAAAGACTATCAATTTGCCGTGCTATTTCTAGACCTCGACCGATTTAAACGGGTGAATGATAGCTTAGGCCATCATATTGGCGATCAGTTCTTGTTGAAAATAGCTAATCTTTTGCGACAGTGTCTGCGAGATATCGACATTGTCGCCCGTCTAGGCGGTGATGAGTTTGTCGTTTTGTTGGGTGAGATCCATGGGGTACAGGAAGTAACCTCAATTGCCCAACGTATTCAAAACTCCCTTTTACAACCCTTTCAATTGGAGAAACATACAGTTGCTTCTTCAGCCAGTATTGGCATTGTCTTCGGTAATCCCAGCTATGGTTCTGGCGAAGAACTATTAAGAGATGCCGACGTCGCCATGTATCGCGCTAAAGAATCGGGGCGCGCCAGATATGAAATTTTCGATCGACAGATGCATTTTGAAGCGATTCAGCTCTTGCAACTGGAAAGTGAACTCAGACAAGCAATTCTGCAAAATGAATTTATCATCCATTATCAACCCATCATATATTTACCCACCGGAAAACTGGTGGGATTCGAAGCTTTAATTCGTTGGCGACACCCCAGTGGAAAGCTAATATTTCCAGATGAGTTTATCCCCATTGCTGAAGAGAATGGATTGATTTTGGAAATTGGCGACTGGGTTTTGAAGTCTGCTTTATCCCAACTTAAAGCTTGGGAAGAAGAATTTGGGAGAGATATCTCCCGAATTGAAATCGGCGTCAATATTTCTGCAAAGCAACTCCATTCAAATCAATTAATCCAGAAAATAGATGAAACTCTATCTCAAATTGGAATAGGCGCCCATCGTCTAAAATTAGAACTGACCGAAAGCATCCTCATAGAAAACACAGATTCTATAACAAATGTTCTGACTTCCATTAAAGGTAGAGATATTCAGCTAAGCATAGATGATTTTGGTAAAGGTTTCTCTTGTATGAGCTACCTCAATCAGTTCCCAATAAATCGCCTCAAAATTGATAAATCTTTTGTTGGAAATATGAACTCTGATATGGGTAGTTTAGCCATTATCAAAGCCATTATTGCTTTAGCTAAAAACCTTAATTTGGGCGTCATCGCTGAAGGGGTGGAACACCAATCACAACTAGCATCCCTGCAGGAAATCGGCTGTGAATGCGCTCAAGGCTACTATTTTTCGAAACCTCTTGCCGCTGAGTCCGTCCAAGAATGGGTGATGAAAAATAATCGTTCCCTGCTTTTTCCCGATTGAACCCTAAAGTAGTCACAGGTTCGTCGGAAAGATGAAAAATCTCAATACTGTCTTGTCAGGAGGCGTTGCCGGAAGACGAGGTGATTCCTACTGGTTTTGAACGTGCTATGCACTCTCTCAATACTCAGTTCACCTCCTGGATCAGCGATGGTTGTCAGGAAAACCCCATCACGTTTTCAAGAAACTTGATGAGTTAGGCAAGAGGAAGTAAAGCAGTCGATCATCACCCTCTGCGCTTACATATTTTCCCAAAGACAACCGTATAAATCTATAGAGGCATCAATAGGTAGATTTTCGAAGACCTACTATGAACCGCAATCTCTCGAGCATTCTATTGATTAATTTGTTGACCTGTGGAGCTATCTCCGCAGGGGAAAAATCCATTCAGCCATTCCCTGTAACAGCTTGGCGGCATGGCGCTGAAAACCAGGCCAGTGTGTCGACGGCCTTAATTTCCGCTGGATACGTCCCCCCCAACTATGGATTACCGATTAGGAAAGAAGGAGGGGGCGCACGCTTGTATCAAGCTCCACTACCGACCCAGGTCGCTCCACAACGTAGCTTGATGGGGGATGACCTGCGATTCAGCTATAGCATTCTGACCTGAGGGTTGATTCAAATAGACGCGAGTAGCTGTGTAGCCAACCACAAACATAGAAAAAGCGGCCAGAGATGCAGCTAAAACGTGATCTAAAGTAGAGGTTTGAGTAGAAACACGATATTCCATAGAGCAAAGTTTGGATAGTAACTTCACCCTTAATAATCTCAGTTAATTCTGTATATGTGTATACTCTTTATGAAAGTTTAGTGTTGGAACGGCTGCCCTACCACTAACGGCTGTAAAAATTGTTCAGTTAGGGATAAGGGAAACCCCGCACGATGAGAGAGAACCCCATGACTAATCCCCGCCATAAGCCCTAAGAAAGCGGGAAACATTAGGTAAGTCAATCTATTCATACAGCTACTTGTTAAGAACTTTAGGAATTGTCGCAATTCTTTCCAGGTCAATTCTGTAGCAGCATTTACTGTTTATGGGCGACACTCCTTTGTTAATGCAATAAGCGCATTGATTTGATTTGAAATTTGCAATTTGATGGTTTCACCTTTAATGTCCCACCTTTTTTGAAACCTGAATGGTTGTTTCATTTGGAATAACACCTTCGCGGAAAAGATGGGAAAACCCTGGCCTAACACCCGCATTTGATTCCTGAATTCTGAATCCTGATTCCTGACTCCCGACCTCATAATCCAACCAATCCATTCTGGACTAGATGCAATGTTCCCCTAAGCGCTGCTTAAGGTTTGTTTCATGCTGGATCTCAGGCCTCACTACTATGAGATCCTAAAAAATAGTTAATATCGGCCAACGAAAGTTTAAAAAGTTTAAGCAAGATGGAACAGCATCAGAAGTCAACGGTTGTAATCACTGGCGCCTCTTCGGGGGTTGGTTTGTATGCCGCGAAAGCGTTGGCCCAATCAGGAGAGTGGCACGTGGTGATGGCCTGCCGAAATTTCTTAAAGGCGGAAATAGCGGCCCAAGCCGTCGGGATGCCGCAAGAAAGTTATACCATCATCCATCTCGACTTAGCCTGCTTGAAGAGCGTTCAGCAGTTTGTCAAGACATTTAGGGAAAGTGGGCGGTCTCTGGATGCCTTGGTGTGTAACGCTGCAATCTATATGCCCCTACTAAAGGAGCCATTAAGAACGGCGGAAGGCTTTGAATTGAATGTGGGGACCAATCACCTGGGGCATTTCCTCTTGTGTAACCTGTTGCTGGATGACTTAAAGAAATCATCGTTTTCCCAGCCGAGACTAATTATTTTGGGAACTGTGACCGCAAATCCCAAGGAATTGGGCGGGAAGATTCCAATTCCAGCGCCTCC
>JASJDH010000288.1 GCA_030065175.1 Leptolyngbyaceae cyanobacterium MO_188.B28
AGGTTGGGGTGTAAAGCCAACCTGCGAGGATTGATCCAAACATCAACACGCCGGCCATAATCAACGCCGCTGGGATACTGACTAATCCAGCCGCAATGGGGCGTTTACATTTAACGGGGTGTTTCCGGTCTGATTCAACGTCGACGATATCATTCAGTAGATAAAAGCTACTAGAAATGAAACAAAACAAGGCAAAGGCCAAAATACTCCCCATAATGGACGACCAGCCAAAACTAAAGCCAAACAATGGAGCTGCAAACACCACAAGGTTCTTAGTCCATTGGTGGGGCCTCAAAGCGGCGATATAGGGGAACTGATTGAATTTTAGGAAAGACTTTACGGAGACTAAAGCGGAGTTGGAGGCAATTCTTCGCATGTTTCACTAAGTCCTGAACGCAGATTTTTCTTTATTAAAAAAAGCGGTGGGAGGCGCACTCTCTGAGGCAGTCATCAATATAGAGGAGTCAAAGACTGAGAATAAAACCCATCCAATCAGTTGAAGAATGGGGGGTGGGGTGGATAGAGACGTCGGCAAGGACCGACAAGCACTGACAAATCACATTGAGGCGACGCACCCAGAAGCCCAACCACAGTCAAACAAAGCTATCTAGCGATTTGGAAGCAAGGCAAATCCTGATAAGTCCGCCAAAGGAAACATTCCTTCCAAGAGTCAGCTGATTTGAAATTTAAGCACCCTTAGAGCAATAGCTATTGCCGTCTCTAAAAATCACTACACCCTGCTCAAGCAATATTCCTGATCCGTTAAGGCGTGATCTCTAAACTGATTTACGACAGATTATTTTGGCGGCGCTCATCGGGAATAATCGGGCAATCTTGCAACCAGAGAATTCTACCATCCTGTAGTTAAAATTCTAACAAGGAATTATTCAAAAAAATATAAACCTCAATCAGAACGAACCATTTGGAAAGAGGTTTAATAGAAATAGAAGAAGCAACTAATATGAGATTCTTGAAGTTTTTTGATATGACAAAAAATCTTAATCCTGTTTACTTTTGTGAGTGTTCTGGTGAAATCTAACCATTCCGTTTATCTCAATTTCTGCATACATTTTTTGCATAGGACTATCTCAATTTCTGCATAGCAAAAAAGTGAATGTCATACATGTCTTACTGAGTGACATATTAACTCCTACGTAGTCACCCAAATACTTTGGGTAAAGACTTTTACAAAACCTTCATTCTTGGCATCCCTGATTAAAGTTTTATTAATACTCGCTTAGTTGACTGCTGAGCCAGGTCAATCTCTTATGTAGTAAAGATTTTGGCGGCTATATTCTGGTCGGGCGTCGAACTGTAGCAGATCAACATAAAGCAGAAAGTTATTTCTTGAGAAGAATATTTTACGAGAAGGGTGAAGTCCTTCCGAATAAAGGAATCAGAATCCTTTCTCTCAGGCCTTCTAGCTTCTGAACCTCTGTATTACTTCCCTACTGAGCTTTCCCCGCTTAAGTTAAATGCCTTCTGCTCACCATTCCCTCGGTTTATGTATCTGTTCAGTCGCCCTTTTATACAGGGCGACTGAACAATCGGCTTGAATAACCCTCTTACAAAAGCACCCGAATCCTACGCCTGTAAGCCTGACCATTTAAACCACTTCCAACCCGCGCCCGCCCAGGCTCAATGGACTGTTCGATCGCTTCAATCCGGTCCGAGGCAGCAGGATGGGTGCTGAGAAAGGCGGGGGTTGATCCGGTTTGATTGACCAGTTTTCGCAGCAGGTCCGCCGCTGCAATGGGGGCGTAACCCGCTTTTTGAAGCGTTGCAACCCCTAGCTCATCGGCTTCAAACTCATGCTGACGACTGTTGGGGCGTCGAAGCGCCAATTCAACCCCGATGTTAACGGCGGCATTGCGATCCAGGCCAGCCGCGGTCATTACCCCTTGAGCGATCGCCATTTGTTGCATTTGTTCGACGGCGTGACGTCCTGCAATATGGCCAATTTCATGGGCGATCACACTGGCTAACTGGGCTTCGTTATCAGCCTCAGCGATCAATCCTGTGTGGACGTATACAAAGCCTCCCATGGTTGCAAAGGCGTTGATGCTATCGTCCTCCACCACCTGAAACGTGTAAGTAATGTCAGGACGGGAGCTCACCCTCGCTAACCGCTGTCCGATACCATTGACATACTGATTAATTTGTTGGTTGCGATATAACCGAATTTCGCCGCCAACCAGTTGTTGATTAATCTGTCGGCCCAGCTCACCCTCCTGCCGATCTGACAAATTCGACAGCTGGACCACCTGAATCGCCTGAAAAATCAGATCCAGGAGGTCCCCCGCCCATCCAATTTGAGGGGTCGCTAAGAGAGTCCCGCCGACAAAGGTTGCAGACAGCAGCAAAGAAGACAACCATCGACGGCGATGACGATCAGGATGACGAGAGGAAAAGACAGTGAACATGGTAAATTCCCTTGATGCTGCGGTCATTCCCGCCTAATGATTTAGGCGGAGAGGCTCGCTATCTTTCGCCTAGAATTGGCCAGGGCGACCAGGTTTCTCCTTCCTTGAGCGGTTGAAAATCTGGATGCAGTCTTGTTGGCATACTCCTTATGGGGCTCCTTATGGGAGGAGTCTGATACCCCCACCCCCTGTTCTTGCTTCAAGGCGGCCCTCAGTTTTCGCATTCCCGATTGTTCCAGTTGCCGCACCCGCTCACGACTGACGCCCCCCAGCATCTTGGCCACTGCGTTCAACGATTTCGTGGAGCCATCCTCTAGTCCGTAGCGACCTTTGATGACTAATTGCTCACGGGAACTCAAATGGTCCATTAATGTATCGATACGCTCCCGAATGAGACCGAGTTCTACAAACTGGTAAGGTCTGGCTGTCTCGTCCGCAATCAAAGCAGACAGGATAGTATCGTCTTCCTTTCCCACCAATTGGTCCAAAGATGCGGTTCGTCGCGACTGACTCATCAGCTTCTGAAATTGCTCCAGATCCATTTCCATCGCCTCAGCCAACTCTCTCGGCGTAGGTTGCCGCCTCAGCTCCTGGCTGAGCTGCCGCTGGAGTTTCTTGAGTCGGTTAAGTTTATCGGTAATGTGGATAGGCAACCGAATCGTTCGGGCTTGCTGCGCGATCGCCCGTGTAATCGATTGTCGGATCCACCAATAGGAATAGGTTGAGAACTTATACCCTTTGGTGGGATCAAACTTTTCAACCGCGCGCGCAAGGCCTAAACTGCCCTCCTGAATCAAATCCAACAAATCCAGGCCGCGATTGCGATAGCGTTTAGCAATGTTCACCACCAACCTTAAGTTGGCGCGAATTAGCTTGTCCTTGGCTTGACGCCCCTGCTGAATGAGGAGTTTCTGCTCTTTTGTGCGTTTGGCTTCAGGAATCTCTAATAGGGCGAATGAGGCTTGGACTTGCGTTCCCAATCGTTGTTCCTCGGCTTTCGTGAGGAGGGATGTTTTGCCAATGGCCTTTAAGTAATTGCGAATGGCGTCGTCACTCATAGGAACCCCCTTAAAGATACTGAACTGAAACGCCGCGGCGGACAAAAAGCCGCGGTTCTTGGGTTTAACGCTTTGACATCGCAGTTTAGAAACTCAGTGTGAGGAACTTGTGAGGATATCGCTAGCCTGACCTGAGCTGTAATACATCGCAACGGTAGCAGATGTTCATGGTACATTTATACTATATTGATAGGAATTGAGGCTTTCCTCTGCTTGACGGCGGAAAGATGACGTTACGGGCGTGTCATCTAGGTCAGGAAAGCCGAGTAGTGAAGGAATACGGACTGTAGATCTCAGAATTCAGGCTAGAACTGAGTAATGGCTACGAACTCCTGTATTTCCCCTGGGGAAGAATTTCCTGTTTCAATTTGATAGCCAAATTCATGGGAACTAGAGCGGGGTAAATCATGAAACGTTTTTTTCAGGTAGGCGCAAGTTTGACCGCCATCATTCTGGGGGCAGGTCAATCAGACAAGGCTGAGGCCTTCGCTCTAGACTTTGGTCTGCCTGCCGATGCGTCTACAACAGCTTCAGGTGAAGCATCAACCGAAGCGAGAGCCTGGGAAGAAGAGTTGGCTGTGAGTTTCGCTCCCTCTCCAGCGCCAGTCACGCCTCCCCTATCCCCATCCAATTCTTTCGATATCCCAGGCTTACCCTCCCCTTCCAATCCCCCAAGGGTGAGGCAGAATGCAGCAACGCCGCTCCAACACCAACATTGGAAGATCAGTGTAGACAAGGCGGCCGCTCCCCCGTCATTTAAGCCTGATCAAGCAACAGCCTCCACAAACTTATTTACAGGCGACGCCGATTCCCTCGTAGCCCGAGCAGTGGGTAGCGCTGAAGGAACACGCACGCCGGAAGGCGGTTATACAGCTGCTTATTACGGTCATCGAGATCCTGGGAACGGCGCTTGGAATCTGGGCAGTTTTTCCTATCAACACGGCGCTCGATCTCCGGAAGAAGCGGATGAAAAGCAGTTGAATCGGCTTAAAATCCAAGCAGCATCCCTCAAACAACAGGCTGAACACAAGGGGTTGACCCTCTCGTTGCAGGAAGAACTTAATGGAATTGATCTGGCTAATCAAGCGCCATTAGCCGCATTAGATCGAGGCTACATTGATTGGTTGAATCAGGCGCGCCAGCTGCATATGGCCGAGGATGAGGGAGTGCTGTGGGCCCGTACGCGGTCGTTTCTAGACCCAGATACTGGAAGGTGGAATGCTCCCGGTCTAGGCAACACAGTGCATTCCATTTCTCAGGATCAAGACCGGCGCCAGCGCGCGATCTCCCGGGCAATCAGCGTGTATAAGCGCCGTGAGACGGACTCGATGCGCTTGGCCATGGCGACTCCATCAGCGCCGCCCCCTGAACCGACTGCAACTAAGCGAGAAAGAGTAGATTTCTTTTTGAGTATGGATTTTGAATGAGGTTTAAGCAGACATCTCTTTTAGGGGAAGGGCTGCCAAATTCCGCCGCCCCCATTATCCTATCCTTGTAAGCTCCTCAATGATTGCAAGAAGATGTCTGATCCAGCTCTCACAAAACTTTTAAAGATTGACTCGGAGTTATTAGCTCAGGAAACTGAATTAACCACTCAACTAGACGCCCTTAAAGTGAAACGTGCTAGCCTGCATGATGTGCTTCAGATGTTTGACGCGCCTCACAAAAAAGTACCCTCGAAGGAATATGGCTCCGTAGGCGCAACGTCAGAAGTCGCTCCAACAGCTGCTGTTGCTGAGGAAACAGTCGCCGCGCCACTGGCTCCGCCAGTCAAAACCACCCGAAGCCCAGGAAGGACTGAGAAAAAAAGCAGGTTGTCTAAGCCCCGGAATCAAACACCCATGGCCGCTAAACGACGGGGAGGGTGGCAACGGTATGTGCGGGAAGAATTCCGCAAGATTCCTCTCCCAGAAGCGGTGTTTGCGGTCTTGAAAAGGACGCCTAAAAAGGTGTTTGAAATTGGTGTTGTCGTCGACGCTGTTTTTGTGGAAAAGATTCCCCAGTGGGCTCGTCAAGTCGCGCGTGAAAGGGTTTCAAATATTTTGGCGGAAGGGGCCAGAAAGAATCGTTGGCGCCGGGGTAAGCCGGGTTGCTATAGCATGTCTAGCCCATCGAAAGGGAAGAAGTAATCCTAATCCGCCTATGATTAGCTAGTTGACTTACGCGGGGTTTTATTCTGATATTCGCCTCAGTATAGTCAGGATTTAGGGGCGGATAATTTGCGATCGCCAGTTAAGGCCTCTTCAACGATCTCGCTGTTAACCCGCATTTTTTGTGCTGTTGATTAATCTGCAGTAATCGAATAAAAAATATCGGAATTGTTTTTCTTGTACTAGGATTTCACCTCTATAGTACAAGATAAGGAAAATACCACGCCCAAAAAATATTTCATCCAGTTTGTAACGGATTTTGTCAGATTGAGTCATTTGGGTCCGACGATCGTGTCGCAATGTAAAGAAGCCGCTGAGGAATTGTGGGCTCTAAATCAAAGGGAACAGGCTAAATCGCCTAGAAAATCAGTCGCCTATAAGATAGAAGTCTTTGGAATTTATCCTGAGCAGCCGTCGTTTCAGCCTCTACTCAAGCGGCTTCCAGGGTCTTTAGAGACGTACGTAAAAATAAAATTCCGATAGAACTAGTAGATGGTAAGTGCATATATAGATGTCACTGACCCACAGATCCCTTATTAACCTTTAGTCGGTAGGAAATATGTTTATGATAACCTTCAGCGTCGTAGGGAAGCCGAAGACAAGGAGTGTCATCGAAAGGGAAAAGGGAGTTGCGAGAGAGCGTAATCGAAGTATTTACGACGTTTATGAAATTTGAGTCGGATTGCTTTAGCGGCTGGGTCATGGATCCTGAGCTGAAGCGGAGCATGGAAGTTCATATGGCTCGGCTAGGGGAAACGGAGAGTGGAGAGACTTTTTGGTCATTGTATTGGCATGCACATTGGCGGCAGAAAGGGGTAAGCATCGCCCGTCGGCATTTAAGCGCTTATTTGCAAGAAGCTTGTTACTGGGCGGCGCAAAAAGCGGTGCGAGTCTTGAAGCATACGCAGTACCGAGTGTCAGACTGCTTTCAACTAGCTAGCGTAGAGCTAGATCGGATTTTAGCGGGATATGATCCAACCCGAGGGGCGAGTCTCAAAAGCTACGCCAGGATGGCCTATCCGTCAATTATCCGAGACATCTTACGGCAGCGGCAGGAAGCAGATATTTGCACCGGCTGGACATTGCTGCGACGGGTCGGTAAAAAGCGGCTAGTGGAATCGTTAGGCCATACTGGATTGAACCGCGCAGAAATCAGTCAATATCGACTTGCCTGGGAATGCTACAAAGCTCTATACGGCGGCGGGACAGGACCCCGTCGCCAGCAAGGACCAGCGCTAGGGGAATGGGAAGACATGGCGGCGCTGTATAACCAGGAACGGCTGCGACTGAGTGAGCCTGGACCCGCGCTGACAGGGCGGCGGCTAGAGCAGCTATTATGCCAATGCATTGTTTGGGTGCGGGAATACACCTATCCGCCCGTAAGCTCCCTCAATCGACCAAGGGGGAGCCAGGATGACGGAGAATTACAGGATGAGCTAGCGGATCCGCAGCGTCCCGGCTTGCTAGCGGCGTTGATTGAACAAGAAGAGTCGGCGCAACGGGGAGAGCAGCAGGCAGAATTAAGTCAGGTAATTGTCTGCGCAATTCAAGAATTAGGCGCAGAGCGGGGTGAGCTATTGCGACTTTACTATCAGGCTGGATTAACCCAGGCGGAAATTGCCCAGACGATTGGGGTAAAGCAATATACGGTGTCGCGTCGGCTGAGCCGCAGTCGAGAAGCGTTGATCGGAGCCTTAGTGAAATGGACTCAGGAGAAGCTGCATATTCAAGTAACGCCCGCCCTAGTAAGGAGTATGAGCGAAAGCTTAGAGGAGTGGTTAAGTATCTATTACGGAGCCCCCGAATAAGCGGGAGGAAGTTTTCGGGAATGGAGAGGTATCAATGAATTTGAGGTATGCAGATCCGGCGGAATGGTGGCTAGAGATTAGTCCAGAGGCGGAAACGGCAAGTTGGAAGGTGAGCCAAGCTCAGGCAAGTCGGCTGCGACAGGGGAGCTATTTCCTGAATGACTTATGTTTGCGGGTATTTCTGCCATGGTTCCGCAATGAATATGCCCCGTCAGCGTCGATTTGGCCTGACCGAGGCAGTCTTAACAACCTATGGGAGTTTGTCAATGGCGTCGGGGTTCGGCTGGGGCGAAAACGACTGGTGCTACTGCCAACTGAGGATTTGGACTGTCGAGAACTCGAGGCCCCTCAAGAATGGGTAGATATCCCAAGCTTGGCGGGGGATTATTACTTGGGAGTCCAACTGAATCTGGAAGAATCCTGGCTGCGGGTGTGGGGATATACAACCCATGAGGCCTTGAAAGAACAAGCTGAGTACGACGAGGAAGCCCGCAGCTATTGTTTAGGAGGAGCAGGACTCAGCCGTGACCTGACGGCTTTCTGGGGGGCCTGTCAATTTTGTCCCGATGCTTCGACCCAGGCTAGTCTGACGGCGCTGCCAAGTCTTACCGGAGCGGCGGCGGTGGGACTGATTGAGAAATTGAGCCAAGCCAATATTGGGTTCCCAAGAGAAGTCGTTTCGTTTGAACGATGGGGGCCGCTGATGGCGCGAGCAGACTGGCGGCGACAGCTCTATAAAAATCGTTTAGATAGCTTGGAGCGTGCGGTTGCAGGGGGAGTAGAGCCGTTGCATCGCTGGTTTGAGACTGACTGGATAGGCGGCTGGCGGACAATTGAAGCTTTTTTGGGAGCGGAGCCGCAGTTAGCGTTAACCTCTAGTTTGCGAGGGATAGCGGCGGCCAGCGGCGCGAATGAGCAGCGGGTGAAACTGATTGAGTTAAAGGGTGAGGCAGAACCCGAGTCCGTTGTGTTATTGATGGAATTGACCAGTGAAGATGACGGCAGAGTCGGGGTGCGAGTGCAAGTGCATCCGCCGAAAGGACGACGCCATGTGCCAGCGCAGTTGACATTAGGAATTTATTCAACCACCGATGAGCTGCTCCAGTCGATTCGATCGCGGGAGCAGGATGATTATATTCAACTACCTCTCTTTCGATGCCTACCCGGAACGAAGTTTCAGCTTAAGGTCGGGCTAGGGGAAGATTATTTTAGCGAGAACTTTGCAGTCTAAGGGCTGTCTTGGGAGGAGTCATGAGTCCGCTGGTAGTGTTAAATCTTGGCAAAGGCGATTGCCGTAACGGCTTGCCTATTGTGACCGCCCAACTCTGGCTAGAGGGGAGTCGGGTGCCGGTTAAATTTGTGGGGGGGTTGCCGCCCACAGAGGAATTGCCTAATTTATACCAGCGCTGGCGAGTGCTCTATGAAGCGCTATACGGACGCTTGAGTTGGCGCCGAGGCAGCGCCAGCGAACGAATCGAGTTTGAAACTGAAGCCGTCACAAATGTCTCTAAAGCCGAATTTCAACGGCTATGCGATCAGCTGCAGAGCAGTCTGAATCAATGGTTAAATTCAGCCGGATTTCGGAATATCGACCAGCAATTGCGCACCAAGCTGGCGGCGCATGAAGGGATACGGGTAATCATTGAAACCGATGACCCATTGCTGCAGAAATTGCCATGGCACTTGTGGCGTTTTTTTGACCACTATGGCAAGGCGGAAGTGGCGGTGAGCGCGTTGGAGTATGAGCGGGCCCATACTTCACCGCCTAAAGTTGGAAACCAGATGCGGATTCTGGTGATCCTGGGCCACAGCGAGGGGATTGATATTCAACCCGATGGGGCGATGTTGGAACAGTTGCCCGAGGCTGAACCGCTGATTTTAACGGAACCAACGCGGGCGGAATTGGATCGCTGGCTATGGCGAGAATCAGGCTGGGATATCCTGTTTTTTGCTGGGCATAGCACCAGTGATGCGGCGGACGCCAGCGGCCGATTTTGGATTAATCCAACTGAGCAGCTTTCTATTGGGCATTTAAAGAATGCCCTGAAAGCAGCGATCGCGCGGGGATTAAGGCTGGCGATCTTTAACTCTTGCGATGGAACTGGACTGGCGCGGGCTTTGGCCGATCTCAATCTGCCCCAGCTGGTGGTGATGCGAGAGCCAATTCCGGATGCAGTGGCGCAGGCTTTTTTGCAAAACTTCTTGCGCATCTTTTCCGGCGGTGAAGATTTCTATCCATCGGTGCGGCAGGCGAGAGAGCAATTACAGGGGATAGAAGGAGACTTTCCCTGCGCCAGTTGGTTGCCAGTCATCTATCAAAACCCCACCGAAGTCCCCATCACTTGGCCCAGGGCGCCTGAACGATCATTCCCTGCCGATCTTGGGAAAACACCGGGCCGCAATCGGTTGGGGGGAAAACGACAGATCACCCTCCGGAGTCTATTGGCCAGCAGCTTCGCCATCACCCTCGCAGTGATGGCGATAAGAACGCTGGGTTGGCTAGAGCCAACAGAGCTGCAGGCGTATGATCGCCTGATGCGGGCCCGTCCTCCAGAAATAGAAGCCCCAATTGATCCGCGGCTGCTGGTGGTGGAGATGACGGCGGAAGATACAGACAAATATAAGTATCCGCTGAAGGACGACATCTTGGCGAAGGTGTTAGCGCGGCTGCTGGAGGAACAGCCTCGGGCGATCGGCCTAGATTTACACCGCAACCATGAGCGGCCGCCGGGTCGGGAGCTGCTAATCCAGCAATTTCAGCGATCACCCAATCTGGTGACCATCTGTTCTTTTGAAGAGGGGAACCGGGATATTTTTGGCCATCCCGCCGAATTTTCCGATCAACAAGCTATCGAACAAGTGGGTTTCAGTGATCTAGAAATGGACCCTGCAGGAGCGCGTGAACGACCTGTGGTGCGCCGTCACATGCTCTCCTATGATCCCAGTCAGAGCTCAACTGAGTCCCATTGCGCCACTCCCTATAGTTTAAGTTTGCATCTAGCCATTCGCTTTCTTCAGGCTGAAGGAGTTCAGCCGCTAGAGGGAAACACAGAAGGGAATTGGAAATTTGGTCCGGTGGTATTTGAACGGCTTGCCGCTCGCACGGGCGGATACCAGCATTTAGACGGCCAAAGCAACCAAATTTTGCTGAATTATCGGTTTACGCCTAAACCCGCCCAAAGAACCAGTCTTCAAGAAGTGCTTGAAGGCAAAGCCGACAACTTAATCAAAGATCGGATTGTGCTGATTGGCGTCACCGATCCCGTTGGCAATGATCTGCGTCAAACGCCCTACGGTGAATTACCAGGCGTTTGGATTCACACCCATAGCGTCAGCCAAATTCTCAGCGCCGTGCTCGATGATCGACCTCTCATCTGGGTGCTGCCTCAGTGGGGCAGGCTGCAATGGGGGGATTTTCTGTGGGTGTGGACATGGGGACTAGTCGGGGGATTCATTGTCTGGCGCAACCGCAATCTTTTATTGCTGGGGGCGGCCACCGGCGCCGCGACCCTAGCCCTCTATCACATTTGCCTGTTTAGTCTCATTCAAGGGGGGTGGATGCCCCTTGCGCCGTCGCTTTTGACGCTGATCGGCACAGCTGTATTCTGGGCGGCTAACACCCCTGCCCAGGTACAAGCAAATTGGTCCGAGCTGATGGATCGGCTGACGGAACCACGAAGACCCAACACGAAAGACCAAAGAGTGAAATCCGCTGGAGGAATAAATCGATGATGAGAGCGTCCAAGTTCGTACTGAGTTTTCTGTTAATGGCGGGTTTGGGTTTGATGGGCAGCGCCGCTGGCCCAGAGGCTCCCGATGGGGATGACTCTTCTGAAGTCTGGGCGCAAGGGTCGCAGCAGTCAGCTGGCGCAGGGTTGCCGGATGTTCCTCCGACGCCGCCGTCGGATGGGGAAAGGAAGCCAGGGGGAAGTCTGAACGGAAACCAGCCGAATGGTCCGAGTTGTCTAG
>JASJDH010000289.1 GCA_030065175.1 Leptolyngbyaceae cyanobacterium MO_188.B28
AGCCGAGGAGCGTGCCAGATGAGCTGACGAATTTGCTCTGGCAGAGGACAGAACTCCTCCCAAAGAATGCTTTTGTTGAATCTGATTAAGAAGTTCTTCTTCTTAGCCAGTTTTTGGTATCGTCGGATTAGGTCTGATAGTCCTGTTAGAGTCATCGCGCTTCACCTTGGCGGCCTCTGCGCTTTAGGATGCACTCAACGGTCATTTGTCACGATTATGGGTATTTCAAAAACTTAGAAGCACTTACCAGATAAGTTATTCAGGCTTTTTGCAATAACCGAATATATGACTGTTGAGCCACTAATAGGAGAGCTAAATCAATTTTTCGAGGAGCCCCATAATGACTTCCTCTTCCGGCCCAAACCCCGATCCAGATCGAGAACCGACTCCTCAGGCTTCTCGGCAGGGGCGACGCCTACGGACAAAACTGTTGCAGGCTAGTGCAGTTTTAGCCGGGTTCATCCTAATCGGCGGGACTGTTGGTTTATGGTGGATGTGGCGTTTTGTCGATCAGCGGCTGATGCCCCAGATTGAAGAGAATCTCAGTCAGACTTTAGAACGTCCGCTCAAGTTGGGTGAATTAGAGAGGATTTCTTGGCGAGGCGTCCGAGTGGGTCAAACTATCCTCCCCCCAACCCATGAAGACCTTTCCTGGGCTAGAGTGGAGGCTATCGAGATTGGGCTTGATCTGCCAGCATTGTTGCTGCATCGTACATTGCGCCCCAGCATTACTCTGATAAATCCCAATGTTTCTCTGACCCAAGGCTTGGATGGTGAATGGCTAGACATCTCCCTGCCAGAGAGACAAGATTCCCAAGGATTTATCCGCATTGAACTGGAGGCAATCTGGATTCAGAATGCGACATTGGCGGCGAAAACACTGATGCAATCGCCAAATGCTGTCGCCGCTCGCTCGGCCGTGCTGATTGAAGCAGTCAACGGTCGCGCTATCTTGCATCACGATGATGAGCAGCGGGTTTCTTTCGAGTTCAACGGCGAGCTTGGCGACGGCGATTTTCAAGTGTTGGGTGAGGGCCGCCTGGATACCCAGGCCGTCAATCTAACCATTCAGAGCCATGATATTTCAATCTCTGGAGCCAATCTTATCCTGCCATCTTTCCTCGCTTTGAAGTCGGGTAAGCTGAGCAGTCACCTGGCGGTAAGGCTCCGGCCCAACGAGACGCAATTCATTGCCGCACAAGGCGTAGCCAGCATTCGAAATGGAGCGCTTCAAGTTAGCCAGTTGTCTGAACCAATTTCAGATATCAGCAGCACACTTCGATTCAAGGATCAGCAAGTGATTCTGGAAGATACTGGCTTACTCGTAGGAGAAATTCCAATCGAGATTGAGGGCGGGCTCCACTGGCAGGAGGGCTATGACCTAATTGTCCAGGCACCGTCTGTGGGTCTTGCCAGACTTCAAGAGACCATGGGTTTTGAACTCCCCGTCCAGACTGATGGCGATTTCCGAGTTGACGCCCAGATTGGCGGGGCGATTGATCGGCCCAGAATTTTTGGGACGGTGAGGAATCTTCAGATGGTGCAGATTGATCGGCTCGATCTGGAGACGGTCTTTGCAGACTTTAGCCTTACTCCAACTATGTTTGCGCTGGAAGAGCTGCAAATTGCGCCAGCGGTGGGCGGGTTGCTCTCTGGGCAGGGTCAGATCAATCTGGCCTCAATCGAGAATCTGTCTGGACGCTTCACCGTTAAGGCTGATTTGCCGGGAGATGCGATCGCAACGACCTACGCCGTGTCTCCCCCCAACTCCATCGTGCTCGGCTCACTCATTGCCGACGCCCAAATCTTTGGCCCACTCCAAGATCTCCAAGCGACACTCCACTGGCGGCTGCCTGAAGCGACCTATCCTGGAGAGGGTGAAGTGGTGTATCGCGATCGCACGCTTCTAGTGCAAGACACTCAATTTCAAGTTGCAGCCGGAACTGTCGTCGCTAGCGCCATGGCCGGACTTGATCAAGGGAATTGGCAAGCCGATCTTGAGGCTGTTCAAGTTCCGGTTAATCGCTTTTCACCTCAGATTCAAGGCCGCCTGAACGCAGATGTGCAGCTTGCTGGGAATCTCAATCAACTGACTTCTCAAGCAATTCAAGCGAGCGGGACGGTCCAAATCGCAGACGCCCAGATACAGGTTGCAGACAGCGTCCCTCCCCTACTTGAACGGGGAGCTTGGGACAGCCAATTCCGTTGGACAGGAGACAGACTGCAAATCGAGATATTTACCGCCCCAGGGATTCGCGCCGATGGGTTTATTACACCGCAATTCCAAGCAACTCCGCCGATTGGGGAGATTGCTCTCAATGTTGAAGTCGATGATTTTGATCTGCGCCCTCTGGCAGCGTTCATACCCGAGCCGATACAGGCGCAGATGCATCTGGTAGGACTGGCTAGCTTTGACGGACAAATTACAGGCGCATTAGCCGATCTGCATGTCGCTGGGGATGCTTATCTAGAGGGGCTAGGGCTCAATTCGTTTCGATTTGATTCGGCCTTGGCGGGAGATGTCCAATTTGCTCTATCAGAGGGGGGAACTGTAGATTTGACCGGGCGACAAGCGCGCCTGGCGATTAGTCTAGATGAGCGTTTTCTGCCCAGCTTTTTCGAGATTCAGAACCAGAATTTCTTGGCCCAAGGCCAAACCGTTAACAATCGCTTAGAAGCCGATATCCAGAATTTTCCTTTAATTGCGTTGGATCTTAAACCGGCTGAATCCCAGGGTCTAGGGGCAATTAGCGGTCTGCTCGACACCAGCTTTCAAGCCGACTTGACCACGCTATCCGATCCGTCAGTATGGGGAACGATCACCATCACTCAACCGGCCTTAGGATACATTCAGGCTGACAACTTCACTGCAAACTTCAGTTACCGGGAGGAGACAACCGCTATAACTGATGGGGAGCTGCAATTAGGAACAGGCCGCTACCTGTTGGCGGGCAGCATTACCCAATCACCTGAGCTGCAATTCCAAGGAGAACTCAACTTTGCCCCAGGATATATCGAAGACATCCTGACGGCTCTCCGGTGGTTTACGTTCGAAGATGCACAACAGGGCATTGTATCGCCCATTGATGCTGGGGCGGCGGAACTCCAAACTACGGCCAGGGGCAATCCCAATATATCTTTGCTGGAGCAACTTGAGGCCTTTTCCGAATTCATGACTCAACGGCAGGCGGCTCAACAGCAGCAAGAAACGGCCCTAGCGCCCGCCCTAGAAGAATTAACCGGACAGTTTACCGGCGCAATTCGAGTCGCAGGCTCTTCTTTGGCTGATATCACGGCTGATTTTGATATCCAGGGACAGAACTGGGCCTGGGGACGTTACCAGCAACCTAATCAGTTTAAGTTGGCTGGGCGTTATGCCGAAGAGACGCTAACGTTATATCCTGTCCAGTTTGAGTCTGAAGCAGCCCTGTTCAGTTTTGCCGGAGCGGGAAATTTTGACCAATTGGACGGTCAACTCAAGGTGGAAAACGTTCCGATTGACTTGATCCAAAACTTTGTGGCGCTGCCAGTGGAGCCAGGGGGTTTCTTGAGCGCAACGGCGAAGCTGGGCGGCGACCTGTCTAATTTCAAAGCCCAAGGGCAAATCGCCATTACTGAGGCCAGCCTTAATCAAGCCCCGCTCCAATCAGTTGGCGTCCAATTTAACTATGACGACGCCCATATTTTGTTCGAGGGGGCAGTGGTTGTAGAGGGGCCAGGGCGGCTGACGATTAAAGGGGATATTCCCTATGCCTTACCCTTTATGGCGATGCAACCCACGAACAATCTGATTGATGTGGAAATTGAAGCCCGTAATGAAGGTCTGGCGTTGCTCAATCGAGTGACTCAAGATCAGCTGCGCTGGGAGGGGGGGAACGGTGTTGTCAATATTCGTGTGGGGGGAACGTTGGCCCAACCCGCCATTGCCGGAACAGTCACCTTTCAAGAGGATGTTCTAGTCAGTAAATCCCTAGCAAGCCCTTTGAGCGATCTAACGGGGACGATACGGTTTAATCTCGACCAGGTTCAGGTTGAGCAGCTTCAGGCGCGACTAGGCGAAGGGGATATTACTATCCAAGGGAGTATTCCTATTGGGACCCCATTGCAGGCTAAGCGGACTGGCCAGAAAACTGCTTTGATGGTTAACCTCAATCAGGTTCCGGTGAATTATGACAACATCCTGGAAGCTAAGATTGACGGCCTGATTGTGGTCACGGGCGCTTTGCTCGCCCCGGTAATTGGCGGAGAACTGGAAGTGAGGAATGGGCGGATTAGAGCAAATCAACTTTTGGGCCAGATTAACGCCGCTAGCGCCTCAGAAGCGGATAAAGCCGTCACTAATGATAAAGAAAGCCCACTTGACAATATTCATTTAAATGACTTGATCATCAGGTTGGAGGACCGTCTCGCGATCTCTGGGCGACCGCTTTACAACGTTATGACGTCGGGCGAACTAAGGATTAACGGTTCGCTTACAGATCCCCGTCCTGAAGGGACAATTCGGCTCGATTCAGGTTGGATCAATTTATTCTCCAACCAATTTAGATTAGTTGGCGGAGAGAAAAATACGGCGACCTTTACGCCAGAGCAGGGCCTGGATCCTTTCTTGGATGTGCGCCTGTCTTCGAGGGTTCAAGAAGTGAGTCAAGCCAAGATACCTCCTGCTTCCGTCTTTCCGACTTCAGAAGTGACGGATACGTCTTTTATCTCTTCCTTCGGAGACGTTGAGATCATTATTGTTGACGCCAGAGTGTTGGGTCCGGCGAGTCAACTTTCAGAGAATTTAGAACTGACCAGTCGACCTCCCCGAACCCAAGAACAGCTCGTCGCGCTGATCGGGGGAAATGTTCTCAGCGGTTTGGTTGATAGTTCGCTAGTCCAATTTGCCAGTTTTTTCGGTTCTGGCGCACTAGCTTCGTTTAGCAATGACTTATCAAATGTGTTGGGTCTAAGATCCTTGAGTATCTTCCCAACAACTGATACGGCTGAGGATTCGGCAGCTAGTGTCGGGGTTGGCGTCGAGGTTTCATTTGATATCGGTTCCAATCTTGGCGTCAGTGTCTTGGAAATCCTCAACAGCGGGAATCCACCTCAAGTGGGTTTGCGCTATCGATTTACTGACAATCTTCGGTTGCGCGGCTCAACCAACCTGTCTGGTGATGACCAGGTCTTCCTGGAATACCGACTGACATTCTAGATGTGTATGCTCAATAGACTCCGGCAATGTAGTATACACAAATGAGCTTCGACAACGGTGGCGAAATTAGCATCGCTGAGCACTAGTTCCGCCGCTTCACGCGCCACATCAATTCCAGCTTTGCCCATAGCCACGCCAATGTTGGCCGCCCGCAGGGCCGGAGCATCGTTGACGTCATCCCCTGTAACGGCCACAAAGTAACCGGATTCTCTGGCGGCATTGACAAGTTGCAGCTTTTGGTGAGGGGCAATGCGGGCAAAGACGCAGGTTGTCTGGATCAGATATTGGATATCCTGAGGCAATGACTGGCGCTCAGTCGGAGACCATCGCCCTTCCAATACCTGCCCAGTGACTACACGACTCGCGTTTGCCGCCAGTCCCAAATCACGGGCGATCGCTAATGCAGTTGCTGGATGATCCCCCGTAACCATCCACACGGCAATTCCGGCGGTATGGCAAGCCGCGATCGCGCTTTTCACCCCTGATCTTAGGGGGGCAATCATGCCGACGAATCCCAACAACGTCAGGTTTGAAGGTTCGGGAGGAACTTTTGTCGGATCAAGATCTGCGGGAGCAACGCCTTCCACCAACGCCAACACCCGATAGCCCTGCTCCGTCAGTTGTTGGGCGATGGCCCAGGGGGAGGGGGCGCCCGGTTGCGGACCGCACATCTTCAATAGCCGTTCTGGAGCCCCCTTAACCAACATATGGATTTGATCCGCAATGGGATGATAGGTTGCTGCAAATTGGTGTTCTGGCTCGAAGGGAATTTCATTCACCTGTGGATATAAGTTCAGCTTGGTTTCGCGGTTCCGGCCTAACTTATGGGCCATTGTAAGCAATGCAATATCAGTGGGATCACCCCGCCAGACCCAACCACTATCACTATGATGCAAATCGGCTTTATACATAGAATCGACGCCCGCGCAATCCAATCCAACGGTAATCAATCCAGCGCAATGATCTGTCCCTGCAATTAAAACCTGTCCAATGGGTGCAAATCCCTCTCCCGTCACCTCAAAAGCATCGCCATTGGGCAGATAAATCTGGCGCACCGTTAGTTCATTACAGGTTAGAGTGCCGGTCTTATTACTGGCGATTAAGGTAAAATGCCTAAGCCTTCAACTGCAGACAATCAGCGTACAATCACCCCACGCCGGGCCATGCAATGGGTGGCGACGGCCAATACCACCGTCAAGGCGACCGGCAACCCTTCTGGAATGGCTGAAACCGCCAGGGAGACTCCAAACATAAACATCTCCACCATACTATATCCATGCTTAAAAACGCCCAGTAGGGCAATGCCGACCGCTGCCGCCACCACTGCGAAACTATCGCAACAGGATTTGCCAACAACTAAGGCCAGATTGGCGGGGGAGACTATTTGCGCCGATTTGCTCAAAACGTAGTTTGGCTTCTGATTCTGTGAGTCCGTTGGGGATTGCCTGAAGATCCTCAAAAACCGCTTCCAGATTGATGTAATGCCATGGCTGCGAACTGGGATACTTCATGGTGACTTGGTGCGCGATACGCGATAATTGAAGTTTCTAGACAGCCTTGAACTGGAGCATCGGAGCTCTTTAAAGATTTTGACGGACACAGTCACATAGCAACTGCGTCCGTTAAACACTACCTATTAAATTTTTCAAGGTTTCCTCCCGAACCATGCTTGGGGTTATAGAGCTTGTAGCTTATCTTATCTCCTCACACAATTCTTACCTCCTCAAACAACAGTATCTTCCTGAGATCCTGGCTTGGACTTGCCTCCTTAAAGAGGCGTTTCCACTTACCCTGAGGTAGAGGAGGATTATCTACAATCTCTACTCATATACTAACGATTTATTTCAACAAATGGCTATTAATTTATAGGTTTTATTTCTTATGAAATCTTTATATGTCAAGAGCTTTCGGGAATAGTCAGGATGCTCTTATTGAAAGATTTTGAAGTGAATTTCTCTCATTAAGAAGAATCACAGAAAACCTGATGGCCCATCAATTCCACCACGAGAGGGCAGAAGTAATCTTAGTGGTGCGTCCAGCCTATGTAGGCTTCTTGAACTGGCGCAGGGAGAATGCCTTTGGCGACTGCATCGTTTGAATGCAAAAGTTTTCAAGCTCTCCCCACTTTTTCCCACTCTCGATCTTCACTTGCATTTCTGGCGATACAGTTCTTTATCACTCATGTCATTCTCTTTCTGTGGCTAGTGATTACGCGCTGCTCTTTAAGAGGAGCGCAACAAATAGTCCTGAGATGATCCCCCCAGCCGTTGTGAAGAACAACAACACGATCACCGGGATCTCTGCCGTCATCCCAAGAAAGTGTGCCTGGACGGGTCCGGTGTTTTGAACGACGAGCAGAACCAAAGCGAGAATGAGCGTCAAGAGGAGCGCCAATTTTATTTTCTTCATGGCTCAATAGCTGTTTCAGGGAGATGGAATACGACAAGAGGCTGTAAGCCTTACAGAGTAAAATTTTAACCAATTCGCTTCTCTGAAGCCAAAAAGCTTTACTGGCAAGGAGAGCGTTTAGACTTTTGTGGAGTCTGTTTTGGGTTCAATCATTGAAGCGTTCTAGAAATAGGATAGCAAAATGGGCGTTGGTAAATCAAAAGAGGAAGCGCAATATAGTTGAATGCTATTTTATGAATTCATATGAATAAGAATTGATTGAGAGTGTTTAATGGGAAATCATGGCTATTAGCAACGAACTTTTCAAGAAGCTAATTTTAATTGAGTGCTGGTTGATTTTCTTGTGAAGGAACGCAAATATATTACGCTCCCATCCGCAGCGCCGACTGCATCGTTGCCTCTTGAAATTGAGCAATACTCGCTAACTCTCCATACTGGACTGACATAGCTAAAGTGAGACACGAGTTTTGGGTGCTGTTAGCGGAGCGTAACCCCACGAATCCAAGGGTTCTGGCACTTCGTTAGCCATTGATTTTTTGCACTATTTTAGCTGTGTCAGTCCAGTAGGCTTAAAAATTGGATTGGATTTCCAGTCATTTTTACCCTTATTCGAGAGGAGAATTTGTTCTTTTCCTTGTCATTTTGAAATTGCTGGCGCTGAGACAGCAGAGTGGAGATCGCGGCAGAGCCTACTTCCAAGACAAGATTGTGGTGATTGGCTCAACCGCTAAACTTGACAATTCCGCATAACAGTCCTATCAACAGAAGAGAAACCTTGAGATACCATAAACTGACTAACCCTTAATGATAGATGTCCCTAGGCGCATCAATTCGGAAGATGAGGGCAAGGTTACCGTAAATGTCCGGTAATAGCATGTACCCTGCAATTAAGTCGGGGTTTAGCGGCTGAACGAAGGTTTGGCGGTGCTCATTCAGCAGGAAGGAATGAACAGTCTGGACATCAGCGGGTAATTGGGCGGCATTGAACGGATAAATGGCCAGCGAAACGCGAGTCAGATCGGCAAGCCGCTCCTGTTGGGCCGTGTTGAGATAGCGTCCCATCAGCAAACTGCCCCGACTTGGCCCCTCGCTGGCGCTGGTCAAAATCGGGCTGGAAGCAATCAGCAGCGCTCCCTCCGGCAACAGCACAATGCCGGAAGGACTATTCTCTAAATTTGGATGTTGCAATAAAAGAGAATCAGGCGTTAGATGAGTTTGTAGACTCTTTGGAAAAGGGATGCCTTGGCTATTTTCCAGATCAAACCCTTTAGAAAAGATAATTTGACCAGCTGAATCAAATAGCGCAACCAGATTGAGTTGGAGAGAATCAAGGGTGGCGTCGTTCAAATTCGAACATACATACTCTGCGTTCCTATTCGCCATGAAGGCATAGGTATCATCCCACTCGGCATAGTCTTCCGCTTCGGTATCTAAGGTCGCAAGGTCATTTAATAAAGCTTCTTGTACTCGTTCAATATCTCGCTGTATGACCTGCCGTTCCGCCTCGGCAAAACTGCTCAGAATAATTTTGGCGGAGGCGAGATACAGGACTCCAATTACCCCTAGCAGTGAACTAGTGACTAGTAATGGTATCCGTAAGGCTCCCAAATTCACAATGAATCACGAGTAAGACATGTAAACTTACATACCACCCTGATTATGTTCCTACGTGATTGAACCTGTTTCAGTTTTTCCTAGTTGAAGACCGATACTCAGCACCTCTACCTTAAAGAGGAGATGAAGAAAGCGGAAATGAAGACAATCTGCCATCACTTGACGAAAAAGTTAGCTGACAATAGAGCCATCAGACCAGATAACGCCCTCCAGATTGGTATCTGTCAGATTAGCATTCATTAGATCAGCGCCTTTGAGGTTAGCGTTCTTCAAATTGGCGTCTTCTAAATTGGCATATCTCAGATTTGCCTCTGCTAAGTTAGCGCCCACCAAGACAGCATCGCTAAGATCCGCTCCTTCTAGGATAGCTGCCTGTAAGTTGGAGTCTTTGAGGCTCACCGCTGTCAAGTTAGCGCCTGCTAAATTGGCCCGGACTAAATTGCTCTTCTCCAAATTGCCGCCAAATAATGAGGCTCCACTTAGATTGGCGTCCTGCAAGTTAGCTTCCCTTAGATCGGACTCTGTAAGGTCAGCATTTATGAGGTTGGCGCCCGCTAGATTAGCGCTAACCAGTTTTACTTGCCTCAGCTTGAGACCGGCTAACTGTGCCCCAGATAGATCTAAACCTATTAAATCTGCTCCTCTTTGAACCTCAGATAAAGCTGAGAGCAGATCTTGTTTGTCTTTTTCCGCCATACTTTTCAGAGATGTAAGTGGTAGCAAATCAAATTAGACGGTTAAAAGTTTCAGAGTGATGACACTGTAACTAGGCGCCATTCAAAGGCTTTTTGCTGCAGCTTTTTCGCCATTATTGCCCTATAAGGGTAATCCCTATACGGTTAATAGAGTGATAATGACACATCACTATTCACGCCAACCCATGGGTTGATTTCAGCATTCAAGGATGCGTAATCTTGCATCCTGAATGAAAGATCTATTAGATACCCTAGTCCATGGGATTTTTTGTTTGATGAGTCTAACTATTTTTTCGAAGTTACAAATATTACCAGGATGATCAAAAGGAACATAACGACAGGAACAATAAGTAGGTATATCATTTAGGCTCTACGAAATGGAACAGGTTGGATGGCAAATTAGGGAAAGACCTGATGACATTTGTCCTCTACCCTCTATAGTTCTTCTGCAAACCCTTCATATGCTCCGAAAAAAAGGAGGAAGACGCTCAAATTACCATATAGCGATCCTATTTGATTTCTGAAAATTTCCGAGAGTATAAACACCATTTGGCAAGGAGTTAGGCCTAAGTGTACGTAGAAGAACTCAAACCGGATTGCTATAGCAGCAACGATTTTCCTAAGGAATTGGCTCAGAGCTAGGGACAATTGCTTTTCGACGCCATCTGGATGAGTTAGAGTAGCAAATTCAGGAAATGGCTGCTTTACGACAAGAGTTGGCTGAGCGGTATGTGCAGATTGATTCACGCCTTCTTGACATTTCAGCTTCTCTTAACGAGGATTTGCGCCAGGGCAAAATTTGCGGGTGTATAGAGCAAGAGATGGTTGGAAACTGCTGATTCCTTCATCCGATATCGGAAGTCACTGTCCAGGGAATAAATTTGTTGGAGCCTCATTACGCCTCATCATGACTAAAGATTGCTGTGCTGATTCTGTCCCTTCATCTATTTGCAACTGTCCGGTCAGTGGCGCAAAGGGAAAGAAGGTTAAGATTATTACTCTCAAAAGTCTGCTGACTAGTTCAGCTCTGGAAACCCTGAACCCTGACAAGACCCATTATTTTTGCTCAGCAACTGACTGCCCGGTAGTCTACTTCGACGGTCAAGGGCAAGTTTTTCGGCGCCACCAAGTCGCTGTTCCGGTTTTTCAGAAGGACCTAAGGTTGCAAGTTCCTATTTGCTATTGCTTCAGTTGGACGCGCGATCGCATCTACCAAGAAATCCAACAGACAGGCTCCAGCACTGCAGAAACTTCAATTCTGAACCACATCAAAGCTGGTCGCTGTCGTTGTGAGATCAATAATCCCCAAGGGAGCTGTTGCCTTGCCAATATACGGACCTTTATGCGAGAAGTTTTGCAGGCTAAATCAGCAAATTGAAAGTAGAATTCGAGGATTTAAATTCAATTCAGAACTCGTTGGAATACACCTCTGCCAACTTGCGCTAGAGGCGTTTAATGTCGGTGGATACAGTCCCATCTATCCCTGAATCTCAAGCGTTCCCATCATGCCTAGATCCTCATGGTCGAGAATATGACAGTGGTAAACCGTTTTGCCGGGGAAGTCTGTGAATCGGACCCGAAT
>JASJDH010000290.1 GCA_030065175.1 Leptolyngbyaceae cyanobacterium MO_188.B28
AAATGTAGAGACGCAATATATTGCGTCTGGGGGAGCAGGGGAGGCAGGGGGAGCAGGGGAGGATGGGGAGGGGAGGATAGGGGAGATGGGGAGGATAGGGAAGATAGGGAGCAGGGAGGAGTAATATAGAGACGAGATCGCGTCTACCCGACAGGGTATTTCGCCATAGGGGGAGAGTTTGAAACGCCTGCTTTAGAGGCTAAGGATTTGAATGGACTTATCGATCATTGCCCTTTAAATGCTTCTGAAAAAAACGTGTCAATTTGAGCCAAGCGTCTTCGGCGGCCGCTTGATTGTAGGAAGAACGCTCGTGGCAGAAAAATCCATGGTTGGCGTCAGGATAAACTATCAGGGTGTAGTCTTTGCCAAGTTCCTTGAACCGAGCGTCGATTTGTTGAATGCGATCGCGGGGAATGAACGGATCGACGCCCCCGAAGAACAAATACATGGGTGCCGTGATATGGGGCATCGCCTCAATCCACTCATCCAAAACCATGCCGTAGAATGGAGCAGCCGCCGCAATTTCATTCGGCAGCTTGCACGCGGTGAAAAAGCTCAACCCACCGCCTAAACAAAAGCCAGTGACGCCCACCTTATCCGGATATACATCCGATCGGGATTTTAGATAGGTCAACGCCGCCTGCAGATCGTTCTTCATTGATTCGCCTAAATTGAGGCGATTCATCATTGCCATCCCCTTTTCCATTTCGTCGTATCCGAACTTATTATTCGGCAATTCTCGATAATACAAATCCGGTGTAAGCACGACATAGCCTTCATTTGCGATGCGGGCTGCAACATCTTGGATATGTTGGGTTAACCCACATGCTTCCATAAGCAGGAGGATGCCTGGCTTGCGTTCAGTATCCGTACGGTGATGCAAGACCGCTGGCATTTGTCCGTCAGGCGTGGGAATGAGCGGCTGCTCAACTTGGAGTTTTTCGAGTTTTTCACTTGCTTTCATCGCTAACCTCTACTGAAACCTGTTTCGGATAGCTTAGAAAGTGAGCTACTTTGACTTCTAGAAGAAACTTGCGCGATTATTGTAAATTCTTGCCCTCAGGGTTTCAGAAATTTTTTGGGAGGCAACCCGACGATCCGCTTAAACGTTCTAGTCAAATGGCTTTGATCGCAAAAACCAACGTTGAGGGCAATGTCTGCAATGCTTAATTCACTATGCTTCAATAAATATTTTGCTCTCTCAATCCGACGCTGCAAAATGTATTGATGCAACGTTATTCCCATTCTCTGCTTGAATAACCGCGAGAAGTGGTACTGACTCATTTGGACGATCGCAGCAACTTTGTTTATGCTCAAATCTTGATGCAAGTATTCGTCGATATAGTCAATCACTAAGGCCAGTTCGGATTGAGATAGGCCCTTTGAATAGCTAGAAAGCTTTGGCGACGTCGTGCAATAGTTCCGCAGAAGATGAACCGCCAACGCCGTTTTAAGGCTGTCAGCCAGTAGATTTCCCCCTATCCCGCCAGTTTCTAGTTCTTCCCTCAAAGCCGAAAAAATGCCTTGAATCAGGGCGTCTTGTTCGGTCATAAATTGGGGCGCTAGTTCAATCCGATCGAGATTAACCCAATCTTGACCGACTTGTTTGAGGAGCGCCGGTTCAAGCGCCAACACCATAAACTGGGCTGACGTATCCCAATTACAGCGATGGGAAATCCCAGTGGGAATAATGGCGATATCTCCGTTATTTCGCACCTCTCTTCTCAGTTTTCCGTCTAACCAGCGTTCTCCTGATGCGCAGTCAGATTCTTGTTGGGCTGGCGAATAGGCAAGCCCACAAGCGACAACATGCATGGTGTGTTGATGTTCAGCAATCTCAAACTTTGGCTGTTGGAAAAGTTCTAGATGAATATCTTTCCACCCTGAGCTTGAGAGAACAGACGGTTGGGGCAACAGTGCATTGGCTGCATTCGCTTGACGGAAGTCAATTATCCGGGTTGGTTGCGCTTGCATCTTTAACTCCAATCATCCCGTTTCGCGCCTCTACCTTTATATACTTTGGCTTCTTGATGAATGGCGCGGGTTTTTTCATACAGCGACGCTTCGGTGAGGTTCCATTGCTTTAAGACTTTTTCCAGGTCGCGCTGGATGTCGCGGGCGCCGGGGAAGGGTTTGTAGCGAATTTGCAGTCGAGCCAGCTCGGCTAGGTTATAGTCAGTGGGTTCGCTGGATAGTAAGCTATTGACGATTTGGCGATCGCCCCGATATTGCGGGTGCTGCTGATCCTTATTGGTGTTTTCTGGAGTATCAGAAGCCATGGTGAGTTCATCCAAAAATCAAACAGTGAAAACAGCCTACCAGAGGTCGGCGGGATGGCGAAGGTTTGGTTTGGGGATTTTAGCGCTGGGTTTGGCAATGGGCGCTAGGGGGGCGATCGCGCAAGCTTTCCCTGCCGATAAAGCGGCCTCACGCCTATGTCCTGCTGATTTGGCGGCGGAAATTGACGAGATCGCTGATCAACCCCCATTACAACGGGGGCGACTGGGGATTCTGGTGGAGACGTTAGGGGCGACGAAAGTCGACCGTCAGACGCTCTATGCTCGGGATGCTGAGCGCTACTTTATTCCGGCGTCAAACGCCAAGTTATTCACCACGGCGGCGGCGTTGCGAGGGTTGGGGCCGGACTTTCGGATGCGCACTTCAGTGTATGGGACCACCCATGCTAGCGGCCTAACCACCCTACGCGTGGTGGGCCGGGGAGACCCAAGCTTGACCGATGAAAAACTGGCGGGGTTGGCGCAACAGCTTTACCAGCAGGGAATTCGTCGAGTCACCAATCTGATTGGGGATGAGCATTACTTTCCTGGCTCCGCCGTCAACCCCAACTGGGAATGGGAAGATGTCCAGTCGGGGTATGGCGCGCCCGTTAATAGCCTGATTCTCAATCGCAACGCCATGGGGTTGCGACTCTTGCCTCAAGCATTGGGGCAACCGCTACAGGTGGTGTGGGACAATCCCGCTTGGGCCGATCAATGGCGGGTGGAAAATACGTCTCGCACGGTTGCATCAAATGAATCGGAACATGTCGATGTGGGCCGGGACCTCAGTCAGCCGATTTTACGGGTCACGGGCCAATTGGTCGTCGGCTCACGGGCGGAGACGGCGGCCATTTCCATCCCCAATCCTGGAGCGTACTTTCTACAGCAGTTCCGGCGGACCTTAGAAACCGCGAAAATTACCGTGGTTCAAACCGCCCTCACAACCACCCCTACTGCAACCTTGCCTCCGGAACTGGCGGCGATAGACTCTCCCCCCTTATCTGAACTGCTGAAGCCAATTAATCAAAAAAGTCGAAATCTCTACGCTGAAGCGCTGCTCAAATCTCTGGGGATCCACTCCAGCGCCCAACCGCCCCTAGACGCCACCGAGGCGGGCATCGTCGCTGTACAAACCATCCTGAATGATATCGGCGTTGATCCAGAGAGCTACACCCTCGCCGATGGCTCCGGCCTCTCCCGCCACAACCTGACCACCCCCACCGCCCTCGTCAATACCCTACAAGGCATGGCCGCCACCCCAGAAGCCGCCATCTATAAAGCCTCCCTCTCCGTCGCTGGGGTAAACGGCACCCTCCGCAACCGCTTCCGAGGCTCCCCCCTAGCCGGACGCCTGCAGGGAAAATCCGGCTTCGTCAGCAGCAACGCCTCCCTCTCCGGCTACCTCAGCCCCCCAAATCACCCGCCTCTAGTGTTTAGCATTCTCGTCAACAACATCAACCAGCCAGGACGCCAACTTCGACGAACTATTGACCAGATCGTGCATTTGCTCGCGAAGTTACAATCCTGTTGAGGGATAGTTTTAGTGGATGGGTGGATGGGTGGATGAGTGGATGGGTGGTTATCATCTGCAGATTCCTAAGCTCCCTTCTCATCCTCAAGAGATTTTAGATTGCAAATTTTGGATTTTGGATTGATTCTCTTCCCCATCCCCCTATCCTCCCCATCCCCCTCTCCTCCCCATCCACTCATCCACCCATCCACCCATCCACTCATCCACCCATCCACCCATCCACTCATCCACCCATCCACCCTCCTCCCCTCCTCCCATGTTCCAAGCCACCCGTCGCCGCCTAGCTCTCTGGTACACCGCTGTCACAGCCGTGCTCTTGCTGCTGTTCGCTGGTGGATTTTACTTCTATGTCCGCAGCACTCTGGTGGAACGGGTGGATGACACCCTCAATCATGTGGTGGAAATTGTGCAGCGATCGCTGGTGATTGAACCGATGGGAGACGGCGATCGCGTTCTCACGGCGGTTGGGTTTTCCGGCCCAACTTTCCAGGTAAACTTGGAAGCTAGCTTTCGGGATAGCAGCGAAGCGGTGGAGGACGATCATATTGACCTGGAGTGGTTTAGTCCGAATGGAGAGCTGTTGTGGTCCACCTTTTCGGAGACATTAACCCTGCCGCTGCATGTCAATCCGGATGGGGAAACGGTTCTTGTTTCGAATGATCAGGTGCTGCGCCAGATCACCCAGCGGATTCAGCGGGGGAAACAGGTGTTGGGATATCTGCGGGTGAGCCACCCCTGGTTTGAGGTGACGAAGCCCAGTCGCCAACTGATCCTAGATTTAAGCATCGGCACCAGCCTGATGGTGTTGACGGTGGCGACGATTGGCTGGCTGTTGTCGGGATTAGCGATCGCCCCCATCAATGAGTCTTATGAGCAGCTGAAGCAGTTTACGGCGGACGCCTCCCACGAGCTGAGGAATCCGATCGCCGTGATTCAAACCAATGTGCAGGTGGCCCTGTCGGATCCGGAACCGGATATTCATATTCAGCAAGGCCAGCTTCAGGTAATTGAACGACTGACGCGCCGCCTGGGCCGCCTGGTGGACGACCTCCTCTTTTTAGCCCGCCAGGAAAGCGGCATTAGCCCTATGCAACGGGAAGCGATCGCGCTGGATTCTCTCTTAGCCGATGTGGTTGAGGAGCAACAGGCGATCGCGACGGACAAAGCGGTCGCCCTCTCCTATGCGGCGTTAATCCCCGTTCTAGGAAGTGAACCGTACTCTCCCTCAACCGTCAGCCATCCAGAGAAATCTGACGATCCGTTCAGCATGATGGGCGATCCGAATCAACTGGTCCGCCTGTTTACCAATTTGATTAGCAACGCCCTGCAATATACCCCCCGGGAGGGGTCGGTCGCCATCGAACTGCAGCTAACGAAACAACATGGACACCCCTATTTGCAAGTGGAGGTGAAGGATACGGGGGTGGGCATTCCCGCCGATGCCCTGCCGAGCGTCTTTGAGCGGTTCTATCGGGCGGGACCGGCCCGCAAACTGCAATCATCGGAGACATCGGGGTCGGGGTTGGGACTTGCGATCGCTAAAGTCATTGTGGAAAACCATCGGGGCCACATCCAAATCGCCAGCCAGCCCAATGAAGGCGTGACGGTAACGGTCATGTTGCCTAAAACAGGCAATACAACAGCGAGATAATGTCGCTTCCATCGTACTCTTCCCGAGTTTTACCCGATTACGGTACATAATGCGATCACTGCAAGCCTTCAGGAATGATCATGATTCTTCAACGCGAGGCATCGGGGCATCCACACATTGCCGCCGAGTCAATCATGTCTAAGCAGGGTTACATTGTTTCCGACGACTTTAAGCTTCAGTACTGGTTGGAAGGAAATGGGAGCCCGACGATTGTGGTGGGCAGTTCGCTCTATTATGCGCGCACCTTTTCAACCGAACTTCGCTCCCATCTCCAGATGGCTTTCATTGACCATCGCGGCTTTGCCCCGTCTAATCAGTGTCAAGACACTCGTAAGTACGAACTTGACGTGTTAGTCGATGATATTGAATTAGCAAGACAAGAATTCGGGTTCGAAAAAATTATTCTGATCGGACACTCGGGACATGCATTTATGGCCTTAGAGTATGCCAAGAAATATCCTGACGCTGTCTCCCACTTGGTATTGATCGGCGCAGCGCCCAATTTTTCGCTAGCCGGGATGGCGGCGGCGGAGCGGGCGTTAGAGGAGTCGGTCTGTCCTGAACGCAAAGCCGCTCTGTCAGAGAATCTTTCAAAGTTGCCGCGACGGATGGCGGCGGATCGCGATCGCGCTTTCATCACCTACTGCATTTTGATGGGCCCCAGAAGCTGGTTTGACCCGAATTTCTCACACAATATCCATGAACGGGGTAAATCATATTTTTGGGAGGATTTTTTTTGAGAACCAGCTCAAATTATTATGCTTGGACTCAAAATCCGTTCAAAATTAGTTGGGTAATCTCCAAAATTAGCCAAACAACCAAGAACTTGCAGAAAATTGGCAGGTTAATCGGTGAGCCGTCGTAACAACTCGTTAGACTACCTGAATTGCCCCAGTTCCCAGCCAACGTCTCACCCCGAGCTATTCGCCATTGCCGCTAATCGTTGATAAGCAAGGCAAAAGAGGTCTTGATTGGGAAATGATGAATGCATGGTCAGACAAATTCGGCGCACACTGATGCGAATCAGAGTTCCGACTTTCAACAATTGATCCCGAATGGTCCCGACCCGTGCATTGGCCAGTTTGGTATGGTGTAAGAGTTCTTCCCGTAAGAGATTAAGCAACACATAGGCAAATGACGAGAACCATAGACGTAGTTGGTTATCGTCAAAGTAATGATTGGAGGTTCGATCACTGAAAAGGTCGAGCTGCTGTTCTTTGAGCCGATTTTCCATTTCCCCTCTGGGACAATATTGCCGGATATGCAGGGCTTTTGAACTGAATTGTTGGGAGCTAAAGGAGGTGACGACAAAATGGCGTCGGGGGCCACTCGCCCCATAGGTGACCTTGCAGACGACCCGACGTTGAGTCCGCCAAGTATCGAGGGTTTTATAAGGAAAACAGCCATAACTCACGGCTGGGGGGACTAATTGGTCAACTTCTTCAGGGGTAAGTTCGTTGGCTCGCAGGTGGGGGGTCAAGGTCTCTTTCGCCTGCTCACGTCGGGATTGATAATCCTGCTGGGCATAGGTTTCCACCCGTCGCGCTCCGGTCTGCAGACGGGAATTGCTGCTCAAAGCAAAGACGTACGCCACCTTCGGCATCGATTCGCACCAACTCATAATGTCGTCACGGGCGTAGGCGCTGTCGCCCCGAACGATAATCAATACATCTGGCCATTGCTGACGCAAACGAGGAATAATTCGTTGTAGTTCTTCTAAGGCTCCAGAGGCTGGATCGACATTCGAAGGACGCAGACGGGCCGCTAAAAGGTCTCGACCACAAAAGATATACAACGGGGCATAGCATTCTCCGTGGTAATAGGGGTTGAAGGCGCTCTTCTCTTGGTCTCCGTGGGTGGCGTCATCGGTCACATCCATATCCAATATCAATACCTCGGGCGGTTTTGAGGGTTTGACGATAAAGATATCCAAAAAGACTTGTTCCAGTTTGAACGGGTCTAATTCCGTTTTCACATAGCGCTGGTCCACTGCATCTGAGCCATCCCGACGATGGCTTTTTTCTAGCCGATTTAAGGTGCTTTTTCCCGCTAAAGGAGCGCACCGGGCATGATCGCTCTCTAATTTACCCACCGCCATCCCCAGCATTGGGTCATGCCGCAGTTGCTCATGGTCATTCAAATCCTCATAGCCTTGAACCAATCCATAGAGACGTTGGGCCACCTGCATTTGAATCGGGTGTTCGACATAGGAAGGGTGTCGATTATCCGTGAAACACCTGGCAATTTGAGCACTGAGGCCATAGTGCTCATCCAGTTGTTTGATCAATATCAAGCCACCGTCTGAACTAATGTGTCCCCCCTCAAAGTCCGCCATGACGGTTCGCTGGTTGAGCCGCCCAAAGTCCAAGATTTTCGTCTTCTGCCGTCGCTTTGATGACTTCGAGCGACCAAATTTTTGAATGGGGTCTTGTTTGGGAAATGAAGTCTCGCTAATTTTTAAGATGGGGGGAGGCTGACTTGAGATACACTCTGTTTTAAGGGGAGCCATAATCTGAAACAGCTGAAGTATTTGCTAAATATAAGTTTCGCTGTTCTTGAGACTCCCTTTCTTTAAATTTGTGAGATATTCGGGTATATTCATGATAGTGAACTGGGACAATCTAGCCACTACTACACCATCTCACTAGAGTTTGGGCATGACGTTGATAAAATGCCAGATCCGTTTGCCATTAATCGGGTCCATAAAGATGACATCGAGAATGCTGCACAAAGTGCTTTCCTCCATCCCATCATCCGTCGTTTTTGTGGCGGGGCCCTAATTTGTGAACATCATGTGATTGAAGACTTAGCATCGGAATGGGTAGAAGAAATTCACATTCAGCCATTGCTCAAATTCCTACAGGAGCAGCTGACAACGGAGTCCGTTGAACTGTTGTCGTCTGATGTTTCTATGACAAACGCCTGTTCATAAGAATCTGGGCGCATTGATACAGGCTAAGTGTTATGACTACCGTCGCTACACCTTGCGAACCATGATAGTCTCTTCAATCGCTCCTAAGGTTTTCAGTGTGGCTTTCTGGGCTCCGGTTAAGCCCGTTCCCCCCGTAATGTTCATACCTTCGTATAGGCGCTTCGCTCTGAGACTTTTGAGGCATCTTCCTGTATTCATATCCCAGAGCTTTATGGTTTCATCAGTACTCCCAGAGGCAAAAATTTGTTGCTGTGACGTCCAACTGACGGAGCGAACAATACTGCTATGGCCTTCAAAAATGTGCAGACACTGTCCCGTTTGCACATCCCATAACCGTAGGGTCTGATCTTGAGAAGCACTAACCAAAAAGCGATCATCACAGCTGAGGTCAATCGACCAAATCCAATCAGTATGCCCTTCAAAGATTCTGAGACAGTCACCAGTTTGGCTATCCCAAAGTCTGATGGTGTTATCGTGAGAACCACTCGCCAGAAGTTTCCCATCCAAGCTCCAAGCTAACGCCCAGACTGCATTAGTGTGTCCTTCTAAGGCTTTCAAACATTTCCCAGATTGAGTATCCCATAGCCAGACGACTGGAGTCTGGGCGCCAATAGCAATCAAATTTTCAATAGGGCTCCAGGCGACCGCAAAGGCCGCGTCTCCGGTTTCAAACGTCTGCAGACATTGCCCCGTGCAGCTATCCCAAATCCTGACGACTCCATTTAACCCGGCGCCCACAAGCTGTCGACCGTTGGGACGCCATGCCACAGCCTGCAAAATTGAATCACTTTCCAAGGTATGGAGACATTTACCAGTCTTGGGGTTCCAAAGACGCAGGGTTTGGTCTTGGGAAGCACTCGCCAAAACCTGACTCTCTTTATTCCAAGCAACCGCCCAAATCAGGTCTCTGTGACCCTTCAAAATATGCAAACAGTCTCCCGTTTCCCAATCCCACAGACGGATTGCGTGATCTTGGGAACCTGCCGCCAAGAGAGGACCGACTGCACTACAGGCAATGTCCCATATGCCACTGGTGTAGCCATACCAAGTCTTTATACAATGCCCGGTGGCGGTGTGCTAGGTTTTAATCGTCTGGTCATTGCCGCCGCTGATCAGGGTTTTGCCATCGGAACTCCAAGCAACTGTCATCACTAAACTGCTATGGCCTTGTAAAACCTTAAAATTGGCTCCTGACTGAACATCCCATAATCGAATGGTGCGATCCAGCGCACCATGGGCTAAGGTTTGACCATCAGGACTAAAGGCAATTTGCCAGATTGCGCCCATGTTGTCACATAAGGTTTTGAGACAGTCCCCTGTGGCGAAATCCCAAAGTTTAATCTCTCCATTTTGAGAGCTACTGGCCAGCACCCGTCCATCTGGGCTAAAGGCAATACTGATGACTAAATCTGTATGGCCTTGCAAGACAGAGAGCACTTTGTGGGAAAGGCTATCGCGTATCTGGATATTGAAATCATTCCAGCTAAGGGCGATGATCGTTCCAGTTTGGCTCCAGCTAACGGCGGCAAAGAGGGGAATATTCTTGTGTAGAGTGTTGAGACATTGGCCTGTCTCTGGATCCCAGAACTTGATGGTTTGGTCAAGACTGGTGCTTGCTAACACCTTGCCGTCGGGACTCCAAGCAAGCTGATAAGCCACGTCAGCATGTTCAGTTAATGTGTCTAAACATCTTCCAGACGGAACATCCCAAAGCTTTATTGTAGAGTCATTCGAGCTACTGGCTAGCAGTTTGCCATCGGGTCTAAAGCTGAGGTATCGAACCCAACTCTGATGCCCCTCACCGATGCTGATAATTTGACCATCACTCAAGCGTCGTAAATAGAGTTTGTTTTGAATATCGCCACTTGCAAGTAGAGTTCCATCGGGACTCAATGCAAGGCAGAAGATGGAGCCAAAGTTATCTGTAAAGATGGATCTGGATAGATCGGCATGCGAAAAGTTGACTTGATGCAGCTCTATCCCTTGCAAGAAGGCATGCCAGATAGTAAGGCCCGAAAAATCAAACTGAATCAGCCTTAAGCCAAGGTGAACGCACACATTAATCAGATTACCGCCGCCATACCCCACATGTGGTTCTAATCGCCGCAAAGTCTTGAGGATTTTTTGGATGTGTTGTTCTAAGATGGCGATCGCGGTAAAGCTTTTGCGAAATTGGGTGAGGATGGGCGTTAGAATTAACCGAATCTGACTTTGGCTAACATATTCTGCGACAGTTGTTTTGACTAGGGGATATCGGGTCAATAACTCAAAGTCTAAGGTGACTAATTCGCGACCTATTTGCTCAACGAAACGGCAGATGACATACTCCATCACCACCGCCTGTTGACTGTAAGACGCCCCCTGTTGTTCAACTAAACTGCGCCAGCATAACGCTTCTAATGCTTCTAAGATCCGTCCTTTCGCAACGGAAGGAATCAGGTCAGCTTCGAGTTGGGAGAGGGATGTCCACTCACGGTTAATCGCCAACCAATACATAATGCTTTGAGCTAAGGGAGAACTCCGGGCGAATTGCTCATCAAGGAGTCGTCGTACACCGTTGAACAACCGACTGTTAAGGGCTAAAAACGCTTGGATATCTCCGCCAAACAAGTCCAGAATCGAAGTAGCCACAATTTTCAAGGCTAGGGGGTTGCCATCATAGCTCACGGCTAAGGTTTGTAAATCTTGAGACGCGCCTGATAATCCTTTATCAGTTAGCAGGGCAATGGCCTCTGTTTGCAATCCCCTGAGCTGCAACGATCGCACGGGTAACTGAGGTCCTTCTAATGAAGCGACCTCCATCGGTTTTTCACGACTGGTGATCAGCAAACAGCTTTGATGCGCCGTTTCACCTATGAATCGGAGCAATTGACCATAGTCTTCAAAACCTGGTTGAAAATTGCCCGGTTGCTGAGGTTGTAAAATCGTTTCCAGATTATCCAAAATCAACAGACATCGTCGCTGGCGTAACCATTGCAATAGGATGCGGGGTAGTGACCTGAAGGAAAGGATGAATGAAGTTCCCTCCTAGTCTTGGATGCATTGATTGATGACTGGATGAAAAGGTCAAAGTATCTTCGAAAAGCAG
>JASJDH010000291.1 GCA_030065175.1 Leptolyngbyaceae cyanobacterium MO_188.B28
TTTGCCCTCACCCCCAGCCCCTCTCCCAAGCTTGGGAGAGGGGAGGAAAATCCAGGAAAGTGGGCCAAGAAAACTTAGAATGCGGAGAAGGAACGAGAAAACCCAGTTCCCCCTTCTCCCATACGTGGGAGAAGGGGCTAGGGGTTGAGGGGCAGAAGTATGGGGGCAAGCATTAATCCCAACCGCACCCGGAGAAAAAAAGTCATTGGAGCGGCAAACTACTGGAAGTTTTTTGCCCGAAGGTTCTGTCTCCAGAGACTTCGCGGCAGTTTTGGAGACAGAGACGCACAACGGGTTCCGCAGGCATAGCCTGGGAACCAGGATGAAGGAGTATTTGGGCGGTAAACTACTGGCAGGCTTTGAGCCAATTATGAAAGCCCAAAACGAAACAGAAGAAAAGTCCGGGACAGATAGGGCTGTGGGAAGAGTGGTGCCTCTTGTTCAGTGAAATTCAAGATGTAGCGAGAAAATTTGTCTTGGCAAATTGGTTAAATCCTGACATTGCCACGTAGCAATTTACGGATACAACATGACTTCGGTCCCAGGTTAAGGATCCTCGTAACACCTATTTCCCCGTTTGGAGAGGGTCTGAAATAAAACTTTTGGTCGGACTGGAACTCTCATCTGCTACAGCTTACAATGGGCGATACGAGAGAAGAGACATACCAAAATCTTCCCAGTCCCAACAACCTTCCCGCCACCGCAAAATCTTATCTCTATGGGGAGATGTCCCTTAGGTGTTGAGGTGTCGTAGGTGACATTCCCAAATGACCACTGATAATTCTTCCGCCATTCCACCGCGTCCCCAAACTTTATGAATGCCTCCTTATCATACTTACCGTCCGGGATACCCCCACACTTTAGATAGATATCTTTCTGGACACTGAAACCAAACTTACCGTTACTGTACTTCACCCACAATGCATCAATAGCTAACAATTCCTCACAGGGGAAATTTAGCAACTCCTCAGGATCAAAGTACTGACCAACTTCCTTTCCTACAGTGGAAATTATCAGCTCATAAGTTGTCTTGTCTGCCTTTCGCCACTGACCATTATTGAGATACTCCTCCAGTTTTTGATAGCGGGATGTCTGCACCGTTTCCTTTAATGCAGTCAGTTTCTCCTCAAGGGCCGGATCAATCCGTTTTGTTGTGGGCAGTTCTTTCAAACATTGGTAAGCCAGGTCCGTGGCGCCGCGGTTGACGGCTTCTTCAATGATCGTTGTCGGATTCGGGATCAGGGAAGCATAAAGCAGGATGGTGGGTTTCCATTTGTCATCGTCAAAATAGGAATACAGCAAGTTTTCCTTTTGAGTTTGGGCGATTTGGACGGCGGCCAGGTATTCTTGAAAACTCAAGTGAGCGAATTCATACTCATCTTCCTGCTGTACGAGCAATTCGCTGATCTGCACCACCTGCTCTAAAAATTCCGCCGCCTCGATTGTTTCCCCCTGTTGCTCCAGTGTTTTTTTCAATCCTTGTATCAATTTGGGGCGGCTGATCCGTTCCCAGCGTTGTTTCATCATGGCTAAGGCGATCTGCTGCAAAATGGTCTGGGCGTCGCACTGGGTCAGGAGGGTTTGCAGCTTTCGGGCATTGGGGCGATCTTTCAACTGCAGCTGACAGATCTCTTTATAGAGTTCAACCCGCCGCTGGGGTAGTTCAGCGCCGGGGTTGCGGCGATGAAAGGTGACGATCATGTTCAGCAGGAGCGGATTTTTGGCCAGCGCTTTGAGTTCCGCTCGGGCTTCGATTTGGTCCAGCAGATTGGCGGCGGATTGGGCCGCCATGTGGCGGACATCGGGGGTGGTGCGGCCACCGTTGGCGTAACATTCTTGACAGCAATACCACTTCTCGACAAAATCTTTGCGCTGTTCAGCGCTAAAGTCTTTGACCCACAATCGGGTGTTAAATTCCACCTGATTATAGGGATCTTGAACTTCGGTGTGTTGGCCTATGTAGGCTTTGGGGCGAGAGGTGAGCAGAAAGACTGACTTGCTGTAGCGGGTGGTTTGCTGGTTAATCCAGCGGGCGATTTTGGGGCGTTGCGCTTTGGGGATCTCGTCAAACCCGTCTAGCATGACAATCGCATTTCCCCGTTTCAGCACATCCTCCGCCCAATTAGGCGGCATTTGCAGGTCGCTAGCGGCGGGCAAGTCAGGAATGTGATGGGTGGTGATCAAGTCAGGCAAGGATAGGCCGCCTTTGGCGATGGTGTCCCGATGTTTTCGCAAAATCAGCAAGAACGGAATCAGGTTTGGGGCGGAGCAGGGTGCTTGTTTGGAGCCGTAGCAATAGGCGATGTGCTTGAGCAAGGTGGTTTTGCCGGAGCCGCCCCAGGCCAAAATCGCCAGTTGTCGAAAGGTGGGAATGCTTGGGGTTTTTTCCAGAAATTTCCAGATGCTCAGGTCTTCCCGTAGATTCTGTAACGTTTCATTCGGATCTCCATTTTGGGCGTTAGGTACTGCATCGGGTAACACTCCCTTGAAACCTGTCAGGGTTGCAGTTGAGTCAATGCTGAGGGAAACAAACACTTCCACCAGTAGGGGGGTAAAGATGCCATTATGCTGAATGACTCCTTCAGATCGCGCCGCCTGGCACGCCAGCGCCTGACACGCCAGATATCGATCATCGGGGGTTCCGCCGGTGGCCTTGTCGGTCAGGTATTTCAGGATTTGGTCAATGCCGTTGTCAATTGCTTTGCCTGCTTCTTCAGCCCGTTTTTGATTTCCGTGATGGATAGGTTGGAGTAACTTTGCTCCGTAGGAGAGGCCGACGCCGATCACGGCTGACGCGATCGCTCTAGGAATATCACTCTGAATAAATAAAAACCAAAAGGCCCCTAAGCCTCCACAGGTTAAGCCTCCGGGTTTGATGATTTTGAGGGCGATATTAGCAAGTTGTTCATTAATCGGTTGCTTTTCTTCAGGGGCTGGGGATTGAGTCATACCTTAGGGGCTAGGGCTAAGACAGGGGCTTGTCTCTATTGTGTCCTACGTATCCATGCAGTGAAATTTACAGGCTTGGTAAGCGTATTCAGGAGGCTTCACTGGCCTTTTTCAGGAGGACGGAGTCAGAAGTCAGGTGTCAAGAGTCAGGTGTCAGGAGTCAAGAGTCAGTTCTAGACTGGATGCTGAATATTCCATTCTGTAGGGTTATTCTGTTCTCTTAGAGTCGTCTCTCCTAGTGGAAGTTTCCCGGTGATCGGACTTGAGCGTTCCTCAATTTACTGATTGATGTGCAAGTCATTCGGTGAGAAGTCACCCGCTAGGGGTGATGCGCATTTTGGCCGCGATTCTTCATGATGGGAGAGTAACCTAGTTGAACTTGGCAGTTCAGTAAGTTTAGTTTTGTCTATGGTGAGAGAATATTTGAAAAAGTATAGTTTGTTCGGTTCGGCGCTCAAAGATCCTCCAGAGTCCGCCTTGAATAAGGTTTGCTTTCGAGTTATTTCGTAGCATTGGTAGGCTGTGAAAACCTCCACAATCATTTATGTTGGAGCGTTTAGAGCTGCCGAAGCGCTGGCGATTGCGCCATTCCCACGTAGGTGATACTGGCGCCTAATCTCTGCGATCGGCTTTAAAGCATTTTCTAGCGTGGATCTTGTAAAAACTAGCAATCGCTTGAACGTTGAGGGGAGATAACCGCCCTCAGGATGATGATTTGGCCCACTGAGAGGGAGACTGGTGGTATTTTAGTGAATTTTGGGGTGCGGCTTAGCTGGGTTCAAGGCTAGGCGAGAGATTGTTTAACTAGTTTTTGAGTCCCTTGTTAGCACTGCAACGAGACTTCCAATTAACCTTGATTGAAAAGGCTGAAATATCGTGGCTCTAGCATGGCCCTCCATACAAAGGAGCCGTCTGAAACCTTATTACCTCGTCGAAGTCTCGCTGTAGTATTAGGATCCAAACATAAAGCGGTAAGTAAGATGATTACATCCAGAAATTCCTAAGATCCCTCATCCTTCATTCATTGGGAAGTTTCTATTGTGTAATTTACTGTGATTTGCGTAATTTACTGTGATTAGATACTGATCTAGTCAAGAATTTTTTATTTTGCTGCTGACAGGAAACTCAAAATGAGCAGGTTAGTTGTCATCAATCTGGGAGCAGGCGACTTGCAACACGGTTGCCCCAGCATTACTGCTCGAATTTCCCAATCTGGGGAAAGTCGTCCCCCCATGCAGTTTTTGGGTAGTTTACCTCCCGCCCCAGAGATTGACCGACTCTATGAACGGTGGCAGACGTTGTATGAAGCGTTCTATCGCATGCGGAGTTTGCGAAACACCCGTGATTTTGAAATTGTCTCTAGCGGCGTGGTAACCCTCTTCTCCGAGGGTGAGTTTCGGGTGCTCTGCCAGCAGTTACAAACCCAAATCAATACTTGGTTGACCTCGGAGACGTTCCTCAATATTGATCAGCAGGTGCGATCGCAGCTCAGCCCGAATGAGGAAATTCGCTTCATCATTGAGACCGACAACGATCAGCTACGGCGATTGCCCTGGCATCGCTGGCGGTTTTTTCGGGACTACCGCAAGGCGGAATTGGCCTTGAGCCGACGGGAATACAAACAACGGGACGCCATTCATCCGCAAATCTTCAGAAAGCAAATTAGAATTTTGGCGATCCTGGGCAATAGCGAAGGCATTGATCTGGACGCTGAAATCGAATTTCTCAAGAACTTGCCGGATACCGAGATCAAATTTCTGGTCAAGCCGGACCGGCGGGAATTCAACACCCAGTTGTGGGATGAGGTAGGGTGGGACATTCTGTTTTTCGCGGGGCATAGTCAAACGGAAGGCGCCACCGGACGGATCTATATAAATGAAAACCGAACCCACAATAGCCTCACCATCGAAGAGTTAGAAGAAGCCCTTGTCACTGCCATTGACCGGGGGTTGCAGCTCGCGATTTTCAATTCCTGTGAGGGGTTGGGGTTAGCCAACGCCCTGGCGAAGCTGGATATCTCCCAAGTGATTGTGATGCGGGAGCCGGTGCCCAATTTAGTGGCGCAGGAATTTTTCAGATATTTCCTAGCGGCCTTTGCCGATCAGAGACTGCCCCTTTACTTGGCGGTGCAAGAAGCCCGCAGGAAACTGCAAGGGCTAGAGGATCACTATCCGGCGGCCTCCTGGTTGCCCGTCATTTGCCAAAATCCTACCCTAGAGCCGCTGAGTTGGCTCCAGTTGGGCGGCGGAGCCCCCTGTCCCTATCGTAGCCTTGAAGCCTTTCGGGAAGAGGACGCCCCCTTTTTCTACGGACGGGAGAGTGTGGCCGAACAACTGGGGCTGGCGGTAAATCGGCAGCCCCTGGTGGCGGTGATTGGGGCCTCGGGCAGCGGCAAATCTTCGGTGGTTTTTGCAGGCTTGATCCCCCGATTAAGGGCGAGTTGGGGCGTGCAGATCATTACGTTTCGGCCTGGGCCCAATCCCTATGAGGCGTTAGCGACAGCGTTAGCGCCGTATTGGTATCCTGGGGTGAGCTATCGTCGCTCTGTCCAACTGGACCTAGTGAGTCAGTTGCATCAGGACGCCTATGGCCTCTGCGACATTATCGTCAGTATTCGCCAGCAAAGCGCCAGTCAGCGTTTTGTGTTGGTGATCGACCAGTTTGAAGAAATTTTCACCGGGTGTTCGCCGACTGACCGCGAGTCTTTCTTGGATAGCTTGTTGACGGCGATCGCCAACGCCCCAGGCTTCACCCTGGTCTTCACCTTGCGGGCTGACTTTCTCGGCCAAGCCTTGGCGTACGCCCCCTTAGGCCAGGCCTTGCAAGACTATCCCCCCACCCTCATGCTGGCCATGAATCGGGAAGAGCTAGAGCGAGCGATTTTGCGGCCTGCGGCGGATATGCACGTGCGGTTTGAAGAGGGGTTAGTCAAGCGCCTGATTGACGAAGTGGAGGATCAACCGGGAAGGTTGCCTTTACTGGAGTTTGCCTTGACGCAGTTATGGTCTACCCAGCAGGATGGTTGGCTGTCTCATCAGTCCTACGAACAGATTGGCGGTGTTAAAGAGGCGCTGGCGAACCATGCTGAAGCCATTTACGCCCAATTTTCTGAGGCGGACCGGCAGCGGGCGCAGCAGGTGTTTGTTCAACTGGTGAATCCAGGAGTCGGGGCGGAAGATACTCGTCGCTTAGCCACCCGAGCGGAAATTAGAGAAGAGAACTGGGATTTAGTAAACCGACTCGCGGATGCTCGATTGGTCGTCACGAGCCGCAGTGAGTCCCAGAGCGCAGACACGGTGGAAATTGTACATGAAACGCTGATTCATAGTTGGGGCCGATTTGTGCAGTGGATCGAGGATGATGGTGAATTTCGCCGTTGGCAAGAGCAGTTAAGGGCCGCCCTGAGGCAATGGGAGCATAGCGGCGGCGGCCATGATGATTTGCTGCGCGGCAAGCCGCTTATCGATGCAGAAGAATGGCGGGAGAAGCGTCTAGCGGAACTCAGTGATGCAGAACAGGCGTTTATCCAGTCAAGTGTGGATCAGCGCGATCGCCAGATCCGGTTAAAAAATCGGCGGCGGCGATGGACCCTCTCGGGTTTAGCGGCGGGCTTAGTGGCGGCGTTAGGGCTGGCGGGAGCGGCTTGGCTGCAATCCCAGCAAGTGCGCGTTAGCGAGGCCAAAGCCATCGCTGCATCCGCGGAAGCGCTGCTGGCCTCAAATAATAAGTTGGATGCATTGATCGCCGCGCTCCGGGCCCATCAAAGTCTGAAGTCACTAGGCGGGTGGGTGGATGAGGCCACCCGGATTCAAGGGGAGTGGATTTTGCGGCGGGCAATTTATCAAGCCGATGAAGTCAATCGTCTGGGGGGGCATACCGCGGGGATCAACGCCGTTGTGTTTAGCCGGGATGGGGATTTCCTGGCGACCGCCTCGGATGACCACACCGTCAAACTTTGGAAATCGGATGGGACACTGCTGAGCACATTGTCAGGACATATTGATGAGATTTGGGGGGTGGCGATCAGTCCTGGAGGTGAACTCATCGCCACCGCCTCAGACGATCGCACCGTTAAACTGTGGACTCCTGACGGCGCTTTGCTTAGGACACTGGAGGGGCACACCGATGAGGTGGCGGAAGTGTCGTTTAGTTCAGACGGCCAACTCCTGGCTTCCTCCTCTGACGATATGACCGCCAGAATCTGGACTCGGGATGGGGTATTGCTGCATATCCTGGAGGGACACACCGATGAGGTGGAACGCGTCCTCTTCAGTCCTGACGGCCAAATTGTCGCCACCGGGTCTCAGGATAAAACTATCAAATTGTGGACTCGGGATGGCGAAGAATTGATTACCCTTTCTGGCCATGACCACTATATTGAAGGCTTGGCGTTCAGTCCCGATAGCCAGACCCTTGCCTCAGCCAGTCGGGACCAGACCGTCAAACTGTGGACTTTGGATGGTGAGGAGCAACTGACGCTTACCGGACATACCGCTCCTGTGTTTTCGGTGGCCTTTAGTCCCGATGGGCAGCGCATTGCTACGGCTTCTGTCGATCAGACGGTCAAACTCTGGACTCGAGATGGCGTCTTGCTGAAGACCTTAAGGGGGCATAGCGATTCGGTTCACTGCGTCACGTTTAGTCCCGACGGTGAGCTGCTGCTTTCAGCCTCTGACGATAGAACCGTCAAATTCTGGAAGCCGGATAGTCCGTTGTTGACCACCCTAAAGAGCCACAATAATGACATCTGGTCCGTGGCGATTAGTCCCGACGGCGATCTGATCGCCTCTACTTCTGACGACCGCAGTGTCAAACTGTGGACCCGGGACGGCGCCCTGCTGAAAACCCTTAAAGGCCATGGCTCTCGGGTCAATAGCGTAGCCTTCAGCCCCGACGGCGAACTGATTGCCTCCGCCTCAGACGACAAAACAGTCAAACTGTGGACCCGGGATGGCGGCTTAATCAATACGCTGGCGAGCCATGGGTCTCGGGTGAACGGCGTGACCATCAGTCCTGACGGTGAGTTGATCGCCTCGGTGTCCGACGACGACACCATCAAACTGTGGACCCGAGAGGGCGACTTGCTGAAAACCCTGGTTGGCCATCGAGATACGGTGAACAGCGTAGCGTTTAGTCCCACGGGCGAACTCTTGGCGTCCGCCTCTGATGACGACACCCTTAAACTTTGGACCCGAGCGGGCGATTTGGTCATGACCCTGGAGGGGCATCAGGATGAGGTGGAGGGGGTCGCTTTCAGTCCCAATGGGGATATCCTGGCGTCCGCCTCTGATGACGGCTTTGTCAAGCTTTGGACCCTAGATGGATCCTTATTCAAAACGCTGGAGGGAAACCGTGCTGGCCTGACTGCTGGGTTAAATAACGTTACCTTTAGTGCAGATGGGGATTTGATCGCAGCGGCCAGCGAAGACAAAACCATCAAACTTTGGACGGCGGACGGCGACTTCATGGTCAACCTTGCCGGCCATAACCGAGAGGTCTCGGCGGTGGCCTTCAGTCCCGACAACCAAAGAATAGCTTCGGCCAGTCGGGATGAAACCGTGATCCTGTGGAATTTAGATCGCGTCACCGATTTAGACGATCTGCTGGCCTATGGGTGTGATTGGGTGCAGGATTATTTGAAAACACATCCTGATGTCGATGAACCCAGCGCGCTTTGCCCCAATATCCTCTAAAGCGATGCGACGGGTGCAAGAGTTTTCAATAAGCGCCTATCCTATCGTTCCATGGCTGTTTGTAATGGGCCATGGCTGTTTGTAATGGGCTGTTTGTAATAATCTGTAACGGCCCTGCGGCTTGTTCAAAAAAAAATGTTTAACGGTGCATAACCCCTAAAAAGTAAACGTATAGATCCTCAAGTGATTTGATAATCAGGAATTCAATCGGAGCCCCCCATTCCATGTCCCCTCTCTACCGTGATATATCTTGTCTGACAAGAGATCTATGTAGATTCAGTTTAAGATGTGTAAAACGGCACTCGGTGACTGATTCAGCGGTTATTCTAGAAAGTGCGTGAATAGATGAAGATGATGAGGCTGTTCACTCATCCATTATCAGCCGCAATTGGGCTGAGCTGAGATGAATGACCTTCCAATAATCGCCCCTTACCTAGGTTTGGCCGCACAGTAGAGAATCGCACCATAGAGAATATAAATTTCTCTAGTTTTTCCCGATTGTTCCATACATTGCTCACCAACGGGGTCAGTCTCTACCTAACAGGTGATGAATCAGATCACTGTTTGTTCCACGAAAGCCTCAGAAGGATTTGAGTCCAAATGGTCCAGTCCCCCTTAGTTAACCCATTCGAGCATCGCCCATCCATCGGCCATCGTCATATGGAAAATGGAGTTTCCACTTCTAATCGAGGTCAACGCGCCCTAGCCGCCATCGTGGTGACTGACGCTGTTAATTCAAGCGCCCGTATGTCTGTGGATGAAGAGTCTACCCTGACGTTGATCCAACGGGATTTACAGCTGATGGAAGACATCTGTGGTCAGTTTGACGGCCAAGTGCTCAAATCCATGGGCGATGGCCTGCTGATGTATTTTGTCAGCGCAGTGCAAGCTGTCGCCGGGGCTTTAGAGATGCAAACTAAACTGACGGAACGAGCTGAGGATGTTCCTGAAGAGGAGGTGTTGACCCATCGAATTGGGATCCACTTGGGGGATGTATTTATTAGTCAATCCGACGTTATGGGCAATGGGGTCAACATTGCCGCTCGATTACAATCGGAAGCCGAGCCTGGCGGAATTTGTATTTCTCAAACGGCTTATGATGTTGTCAAATCCCGTCTATCGCTGAATGCAACCTACGCGGGGCCTTTAACTTTGAAAAATATTCAGGATCCTGTCCCGGCTTATCAAATTCCCTCTCCCCATAAACCGGAGCCGCCGCCTAAGCAGCGATTTTCGAAGGAGCAACTATCCCCAGACATGCTGGTGGGTGGTCGCTATAAGATTCAACGGATTTTGGGGCAGGGGGGATTTGGCCGCTCCTATCTGGTTTCGGACAACCAGCGGTTTGGCGAACTGTGTGTGCTCAAAGAGTTTGTACCGGCCAATAAGTCCAACCATGTGGTGCAAAAAGCCCTCGCCCTGTTTAAGCGAGAGGCTAAGACCCTTTATCAGATCAATCATCCTCAGATTCCGAAATTTCTGGCTTGTTTCACCCAGGCCCAACGGCTATTTATTGTCCAGGAGTATGTAAACGGCACGACCTATGCCCAACTTCTTCGGGAATGTAAGCGACAGGGCCAATATTTTTCAGAAGAGGAGGTGATTCAGTGGCTGCGAGATATGCTTCGGGTGTTGGAGTACCTCCATGGTCTGAACCTTGTTCATCGGGATATTTCCCCCGATAACATTATGTTTTGTCGCGATCGCGGCTTACCCGTGTTGATTGATTTTGGTTTAGTAAACGACGCCCTAACTAAAATCTGGAATGAGGAGCCAGACACGCAGGAATCCTCTCGCCGGGCTTCAGTGGTGGGCAAATTGGGATACTCCCCCCCAGAACAAATCCGCATGGGCCAGTGCTACCCCGCCAGCGATCTTTACGCCTTGGCGGTCACCGCCATCGTGTTGCTAACTGGGAAGAACCCCAATGCGCTCATCGATCAGGACTCCCTTGAATGGTTATGGCGTTCCCATATTACCCTGAGTCAACCCCTGACTCGGATTTTGGAAAAAATGCTGATGCAGCAGCCTAGAGAACGCTACCCATCCGCCCGAGAGGTTTTGGCGGACCTCCAACCCTATTTTGATGAGGACATCATCTCGGAAGCTTTCTCGGTTGTCTCGCCAAAAACGTCCCTTGACACCCCTGTGACTCAGCTGGTTGAGCATGAGTCCCCTGCGCCGATCAATTTGGCTGGCTCCAGTTTTCCTAGCGCCGAAGGAGCGGTGATTCCCAGTCCCAAATTTATCGATCACTGTCAGCAAGAATTGGCTCGTAGTATTGGACCGATGGCGAGTTATATCGTTGAAGACGTCTTAGATCAGCATCCAAATATTACGCCTCGGCAACTGGTGGAGCATCTAGCGAATGAAATTGCCGATCCTCATCAAGCGGCTGAATTTAGAAGTCGGATTGTGATGGCGTCAGAGCCAACCTTAATTGAAACGCCCTCCCAGCCACACGGTCATTCTTCTGGAAATTTTGCAGACCACTCTGCGGCTCAGTCCGAGGACGCCTTATCCCAAAGTATCGATCCTTATTTTATCGAGTGTTGTCGACAGCGATTAGCCAGTTATATCGGACCAATGGCAGGCTATTTGATTGATGAAGTATTAGCGGATAATCCTCAGATATTCCCCCGACAATTGGTTGCCCTACTCGCGGCTGAAATTCCGAATCCACAACAGGCGCAAGAATTTCAGAGTCAGCTCCTATAAGCGAAACATAGGGCGTCAACTTAAGCCAGGACATGCTCACGGAGCAAGAATACTCTACGAGAAGGGGCAAAGCCTTACAGGAGTCAGTCAGAAACTAGTTTCTGACTGAC